>CAMCXH010000096.1 GCA_945883285.1 Bordetella parapertussis
CTGCCATTAGTACCCCGCCATGGGCGACATGGCGGGAGTTGCACAACTCGGGCGATACCGGCACGAGCAGCTCCGATCGGCCCTTGCCGAACTCGACCAGCGTGATGCCGAGCTGGTCGAGAAAGGGAATGCGTCGGACCCGACCATCCGGCATCAGCATGATCAGAGAATCTCGAAGAGGCCGGCCGCGCCCATGCCGCCGCCGATGCACATCGTGACCACGCCAAGCTTGGCGCCGCGGCGTTTGCCTTCGATCAGCAGGTGGCCGGTCAGACGCTGACCCGACACGCCATAGGGATGGCCGACCGCGATCGCGCCGCCGTTGACATTGAGCTTGTCGGGGTCGATGCCGAGGTGATCACGGATGTAAAGCACCTGTACCGCAAACGCTTCGTTGAGCTCCCACAGGTCGATATCGGAGACCTTCAGGCCGTGACGCTTCAGAAGCTTCGGTATCGCAAAAACCGGACCGATGCCCATCTCGTCGGGTTCGCAACCGGCGATCGCAAAGCCACGGAAGACACCAAGCGGCTGCAGGCCGCGCTTTTCCGCCATGCTGCGTTCCATCAGGACGACCGCACCGGCGCCATCCGAAAACTGGCTGGCATTGCCGGCCGCAATCACCCCGCCGGCAATCGCCGGTTTGATCTGCGAGACGCCTTCGTAGGTGGTGTCACCGCGGATGCCTTCATCGCGATCGAGGGTCACATCCTTGACGGTTTCGACGCCGGTCTGCTTGTCGACGGTCTTCATCGTCACCGTGATCGGGACGATCTCGTCGCGGGTCTGACCGGCGGCGGCCGCTGCCGCAGCCCGCAACTGGCTCTGCACGCCATAGTGGTCCTGGGCGTCGCGCCCGATGTTGTAACGCTTGGCGACCATTTCGGCGGTCTGCAGCATCGGCCAGTAGATCTCGGGCTTGTTGACCTTGAGCCAGCCGTCGATCATGTCCTTGGTGTTCATGTCGTTCTGGACCATCGAGATCGACTCGACGCCGCCGGCGACATAGACGTCGCCCTCGCCGGCCATGATCCGCTGCGCGCCGAGCGCAATCGTCTGCAGTCCCGAGGAGCAGAAACGATTGACGGTCATGCCCGAGACGCTCACCGGCATGCCGGCACGCAAGGCAATCTGGCGGGCGATGTTCGAGCCGGTCGCGCCTTCCGGATTGGCGCAGCCCATGATCACGTCCTCGACTTCGGCGGCATCGACCTTGGCCCGCTCGAGGGCGGCCGACACCACATGGCCGCCCATGGTCGCGCCATGGGTCATGTTGAGCGAGCCGCGCCAGGATTTGGCCAGGCCGGTACGGGCGGTTGAAACGATGACTGCTTCGCGCATGATGGTCCTTCCTCTGCTTGTTTGATTGAGGGTGTCTGATGGATAAGGGATGACGTCCTGGCGCCTTGCGCTCAGGCGTTGAACTGCTTGCCTTGCTCGGCAAGCCTTGCCAGCAACGGCGCCGGGGTCCAGAACGCCGGATCGGCATGCGGATTCGCCGCAAAGCCCTTCATGATCTCGACCACCTTCGGCAGCCCGAGGGTGTCGGCATAGAACATCGGACCGCCGCGAAAACGCGCAAAGCCATAGCCGCTCAGGTAGATGATGTCGATGTCGGACGCCCGCAGCGCGATGCCTTCATCCAGAAGCTGCGCCCCTTCATTGACCAGGGCAAGCAGCAGTCGATTGACGATTTCTTCGTCGGAAACTTGCCGCGGCGTGATGCCGAGTCGGGCGCGTTCGGTGGCAAGCATCTCTTCGACCACCGGCGACGGATAAGCGGTGCGATCACCCGCCTTGTAGTCGTACCAGCCGGCCGAGGTTTTCTGGCCATATCGGCCGAGTTCGCACAGCAGATCGGCGGTTTTTGAGTAACGCAGATCGGGCTTTTCGACATAGCGGCGCTTGCGGATCAGCCAGCCGACATCGTTGCCGGCCAGGTCGCCCATCCGAAACGGCCCCATCGCAAAGCCCCAGCGCTCGATCGCGCCATCGACCTGCTGCGGTGAGCAGCCCTCTTCCAGCAAAAAGCCCGCCTGGCGCGAATACTGCTCGATCATCCGATTACCGATGAAACCGTCGCAAACCCCAGAGACGACACCAATCTTCTTGATCTTCTTGGACAACGCCATCGTGGTGGCCAGCACGTCCTTGCCGGTCTTGGCACCGCGCACCACCTCGAGCAGGCGCATGACATTGGCCGGCGAAAAGAAGTGCGTGCCGATCACGTCCTGGGGTCGCTTGGTAAACGCGGCGATCTTGTCGACATCAAGGGTCGAGGTATTCGAGGCCAGGATCGCGCCGGGTTTCATCGTCGCATCGAGGGTCTCGAAGACGGTTTTCTTGACCGCCATGTCCTCGAAGACCGCCTCGACCACGATGTCGGCCTGCGCCAGGTCGACGTAAGCCATGGTGGGCTTGATCAGCGCCATGCGCTGCTCGACCTCATCCTGCGTCATGCGGCCCTTTTTCGCAGTGTTTTCGTAGTTGCGGCGGATGGTGGCCACGCCGCGATCGAGTGCCTCCTGCTTCATTTCGAGCAGGACCACCGGGATACCGGCATTGATGAAGTTCATGGTAATGCCGCCACCCATCGTGCCGGCACCAATCACTGCAGCCGATTTGATCGGACGCTGGGGGGTGTCGTCGGGCACATCGGGAATCTTGCTGGCTGCACGCTCCGAGAAAAAGGCATGGCGCAAGGCCTTGGAGCTCACCGACTCGACCAGTTCGTCAAAGAGCGAGCGCTCGACTTTCATGCCTTCGTCGAAGGGCTTCTTGACCGCGGCCTCGACGCATTCGAGACACTTCATCGGCGCGGGATAACCGCGATAGGTCTTGTCGACATGGTCGCGCGCGGCGGCAAAAAAGGCGTCGACCCCACCCGGCATCGAATCGGGCGACACCGTTCGATCGCGCAGTCGCGGGCGCTTCGACCCGTCGGCGACCACCTTGCGGGCAAAGGCGGCCGCACCGGCCAGCAGATCAGCATCGGTGAGCGAATCGAAGTAGCCGAGCTTGAGCGCTTCTTCGGCACGGATCGGATTGCCGGTGACGATCATGTCGAGCGCCTTGGCGGCGCCAATCGCCCGCGGCAGACGCTGGGTGCCGCCGGCACCCGGCAGCAGACCGAGGTTGACCTCCGGCAGGCCGATCTGGGTGCCCGGCAGACCGACGCGGTAGTGGCAAGCCAGGGCCAGTTCGTTGCCGCCACCCAGCGCCAGGCCTGCCACCGCAGCCACCACCGGCTTGGGCGCGTCCTCGATCAGGCTGATCAGATCGTGCAGGCTGGGCTCGGCAAAGGCCTTGGGCGAATTGAACTCGCGGATATCGGCGCCGCCCGAGAAGGCGCGCGCTGTGCCGGTCAGCACGATGGCGGTGACGGCGGGCTCGGCCAAGGCACGGCGGATGCCGGCGTCGATGCCAACGCGCAGATCGAATCCGAGGCCGTTGACCGGCGGGTTGTCCATCGTGATGACGGCGATGTCGCCGTCCTGGCGATAGTGGGTTTGAGTCATGTCGGGGCTCCTCGATGAAATCGAACGTTCGTGCTTTTTGTGATCGGTAAAAAGCGAGCCTGTGCTCGCTGTCGATAACTAGCCCAGGACTATATCGCAGTCCTCTAACCCAGTCCTCTACCCCGCTCCGGTATCCGGTTCCGGCAGTCCGCCCGCCTCGCACGGCTCGGGCAGACTGCTGATTCACCCTGTCAACCCATGCCCGGGCAGCCCTCACGCACCCGGCAATCGGTAATCCTTGAACATCTCGCGAAGCCGCGTCTTGAGAATCTTGCCGGTTGCGCCAAGCGGAATCGCCTCAACGAACTGCACATCATCGGGCGTCCACCATTTGGCGATCTTGCCGTCATAGAAGGCCAGCAGTTCGTCGCGGCCAACCTCGACGCCGGGGCGCTTCACGACGATCAGCAAGGGCCGCTCGTCCCACTTCGGATGCACAACACCGATCACCGCCGCCTGGGCCACCGCCGGATGGGCGATCGCAAGGTTTTCGAGATCGATCGAGCTGATCCATTCGCCGCCCGACTTGATCACATCCTTGCTTCGGTCGGTGATCTGCATATAGCCATCGGCATCGATGGTGGCCACGTCGCCGGTCGGAAACCAGCCCCGGCCCTGGTCGTCATACCGCAGCGGATCGCCGCCCGCACCCTTGAAATAGGACTTGATCACCCATGGGCCGCGCACCAGCAGTTCGCCGTAGCTCACGCCATCCCAGGGCATCTCCTGGCCATCGTCGCCGATGATCTTTATGTCGACCCCGAAAATCACATGGCCCTGCTTGGCCAGCACCGCTTCCTGCTTGTCGGAAGACATCGAGAGGTGCTTGTTCTGCAAGACCGAGAGTGTGCCCAGCGGCGACATCTCGGTCATGCCCCAGGCATGAATGACGTTCACGCCATACTGCTCGCGGAAAGTCCGGATCATGGCGGGCGGGCAGGCCGAGCCGCCAATAACGGTGCGGGTGAAGGTCGAAAATGTCAGCTTGTTGCCGACCACGTGATTGAGCAAGCCCAGCCAGACCGTGGGCACACCGGCCGAGTAGGTGACCTTCTCGGATTCGAAGAGCTCATAGATCGACTTGCCGTCGAGCGCCGGCCCCGGGAACACCAGTTTGGCGCCCACCAGCGGCGCGATATACGGAATGCCCCAGGCATTGACATGGAACATCGGCACCACCGGCAGAATGGTGTCACGGGCGCTGCACCCCATCGCGTCGGGCAGCGCCGCGCCATAAGCCTGCAAAAGGGTCGATCGATGGCTGTAGAGCGCGCCTTTCGGATTGCCGGTCGTGCCCGAGGTGTAGCACAGGCAGACCGCAGAGCGCTCGTCGATGTCGGGCCAGACAAAGCCGTCTTTGCCGGATGAAAGCAGATCCTCATAGCAGATCAGGTTCGCAACCTTGCTGCTGACCGGCAGCCGATCGCGATCGCACATCGCTACCCAGCCCTTGACCGTCGGACAGTGCTCGGCGATCGCCTCGACGATCGGCAGGAAGGTCAAGTCGAAGGCGAGCAGCGAATCTTCTGCATGGTTGACGATCCAGGCGATCTGCTCGGGATGCAGGCGTGGATTGATGGTGTGAATGACCGACCCCATCCCGCCGACCGCGTAGTAGATCTCCATATGGCGATAGCCGTTCCAGGCCAGCGTCGCCACGCGGTCGCCGACCTGCACACCGTGGGTGGTCAGCGCGTTGGCAAGCTTTTCGGTGCGGGCGGCGAAAGCGGCATAGTTGTAGCGATGCAGGTCACCTTCAACCCGACGCGAAACGATCTCGACGTCCGGAAAGTGACGGGCTGCGTGCTGCAGGAGGTTGGACACCAGAAGCGGCATGTCCATCATCAGACCTTGCATGGGGATTCCTTCGGTTTTCATCGTCAATGAGCTCGACCAGGTCCAGCCCCGGGTCATCCCGAGGCAAAGCCGTCGATGGTGATCAAGCACACTGCTGTCGTCAAGCCACCGTAGAATAGGCGGATGACCACCGCCATCGATCAGAGCGCGCTGCAGGCGCTGAGCTTCGACAATCGCTTTGCACGGCTTGATCCGGCAATGGGAAGCCACCTCGCGCCCCTGCCTCTGCCCGCCCCCTATCTTGTGGCGGCCTCTGCGCAGGTCGCCGACATGCTGGGGCTCGCCCCTGAGATGCTCGCGTCGCCCGAATGGCTCGACATCATTGCCGGTAACCGTATACCGGAGGGCGCGCAACCGATGGCCGCGGTCTATGCCGGCCATCAGTTCGGGGCCTGGGCAGGCCGCCTGGGCGACGGGCGTGCCCTGCTGCTGGGCGAAGTTGCCGGGCGAGACGGCATTCAACACGAATTGCAGCTCAAGGGATCCGGGCCGACCCCTTATTCGCGAATGGGCGACGGCCGGGCGGTCTTGCGATCATCGATTCGCGAGTTTCTGTGCTCGGAGGCGATGGCCGCGCTCGGCATTCCGACCACCCGGGCGCTTGCCGTGGTCGGCTCCGATCAGCCGATCATCCGCGAAACCGTCGAGACGGCCGCGGTGGTGATGCGGGTCGCGCCCTCCTTCGTACGCTTTGGCAACTTCGAGTATTTCGCCCACTTCAATCAGCATCCGACGCTGCGGTTGCTTGCCGACTATGTCATCGATCGCTATGAGCCCGAGATCGCTGCGCGCGGTCCGGCAGCAGCGCGAACCGCAGCGAGCTATGCCGCATTGCTCGAAAGCGTGGCACGGCGCACCGCCTCTCTGATTGCGAAATGGCAGTCAGTGGGCTTTTGTCACGGCGTGATGAACACCGACAACATGTCGATCCTGGGCTTGACGATCGACTACGGTCCTTTCGGTTTTCTTGACGGCTTCGATGCCAATCACATCTGCAATCACACCGATCAGCAGGGCCGCTATGCCTACGCGATGCAGCCCGGCGTGGGTGAATGGAACTGCTTTGCGCTCGCTCAGGCACTCATGCCCCTGATCGGTGATGTCGATCTCGCCCGGCAAGCCCTGAGCGCCTATCGCGACACCTACGATCGCGAGCACGGCGCCTTGTTGCGGGCCAAGCTCGGGTTGCGCAGCGAGCATCCCGACGATGCGGCCCTGATGAGCGGGATGTTCGACGCCATGCAGGCCTCGCAGGCCGATTTCACGCTCTTTTTCAGACGGCTCGCTGGTGTGAACGCCGGCGACGCCAGCGGCGACGGCCCGGTGCGCGACCTCTTCATCGACCGCGACGCTGCACAGGCCTGGCTGTCAGTCTATCGCGCACGACTGGCCACCGAAGGCGTGGCTCAGGCCGAGCGGGCAGCCGCAATGAACCGGGTGAATCCGATCTATGTGCTGCGCAACCATCTGGCCGAAATTGCCATTCGCCGCGCCAGCGGTCTGAGCGCAGACGGTACCCCGACTGCCGAGCGGGACTACGCCGAAGTGCGCAGACTGCTCGAGGCTTTATCCAGACCCTACGAAGAACGCCCCGGGCTCGAGGCTTATGCCGCGCACCCACCTGCCTGGGCCTCCCACCTGTCAGTCAGCTGCTCATCCTGAAACCATGAAACTGCTTTTTGATCTTTTTCCGGTCATCCTCTTTTTCATCGCCTACAAGGCGGTTGATGTCTATGCCGCCACCTGGGTGGCGATTGCAGCCACCGTCGGCCAGATTGTCTGGCTCAAGGTGCGCGGCCAGGCTGTCGAATCGATGCAGTGGGTGAGCCTTGTCCTGATCACGCTTTTCGGCGGCATGACCCTGTTTTTTCAAGACGAAACGTTCATCAAGGTCAAGCCGACGGTTCTCTATGTGCTCTTTGCGGTCATCCTGCTCGCCGCCGAGCGAGTGAGCGGGCGCAATCCCCTGCGTGCCATGATGGGCGGCCAGCTCGACGTTCCAGATGCAATCTGGCAGCGGCTCACCGTGCTTTGGGCTGGTTTTTTCCTCGCGATGGCTGCGCTGAACAGTTATGTAGCCAACAACTTCCCACTGGATGTCTGGGTCAACTTCAAACTTTTCGGGACACTCGGCTTGACACTCGTTTTTGTGATTGCTCAGGGCGTGTGGCTCAGTCGGCATATCAAGGCGCCAGAATGACGGCGCCCACGGTCAGCGAGTTACAGGCCCGACTGCTGGCCGCGTTTCCGGATGCACTCATCGTGGTGACCGACGACAGCCACCTGCATGCCGGCCACGCCGGTGCCGCGAGCGGCGGTGGCCATTACAGCGTGCAAATTGACTCGGCGCGGTTTCAGGGCCTGGCGACGCTTGCCCGACATCGCCTCGTGTATGATGCCGTGCTCGACTGGATGCCCCACCGAATTCACGCGCTGGCGATTGTGGCCCGGCTTCCTGCCGAATCCTGACTCTGCCTGGCAAGACTCGAATGCGGGTCGGCCGGGCGCAAACCCACCTCAACTTTTCGACGCCCATGAACGCAACTTTCCGTCGCGCGGCAATCACCGCGACTGCCGGCTTTTCACTGGCATTGACCGCCCTGTCCGTACAGGCGCAGAACGCAGCGATCGTCAACGGCAAAGCGATTCCATCGGTTCGGGTCGATGAGTTCGTTGCGTCACTGACCCAGCAGGGTCGCCCCGACACACCCGACTTGCGCAACGCGGTGCGTGACGAACTGATCGCCCGCGAGATCTTTGTTCAGGAAGCCGAACGCAAGGGGCTGACGCGAAATCCCGAAACTCAGCGCCAGCTTGAGAGCGCCCGCCAGGACATCCTGATCAGAGCCCTGATCCGCGACTCGCTCAAGACCAATCCGGTCACCGACGCCGATGTCAAAGCCGAGTACGACAAGGTGGTCAAGTCTTCGGGAGGCCAGGAATACCGCGCCCGCCACATCCTGGTCGAGACCGAGCCGGAAGCCAAGTCGATCATCGACCAGCTGAAGAAAGGCGCAAGGTTCGAAGAGCTCGCCAAGAAGTCAAAGGACACCGGATCAGCACAAAAGGGCGGCGATCTCGACTGGAACGCGCCCTCGACCTTCGTGAAGCCCTTCGCCGAAGCAATGGTCAAACTTGAGAAAGGTCAGTACACCGAGATCGCGGTCAAGAGCGATTTCGGCTGGCATGTGATCCGACTCGACGACATTCGCGACACGCAGGCACCGCCCCTTGAGCAGGTCAAGCCGCAGATCCAGCAGGAACTCGAGCGCCGGCGTATCCAGACGCTGCAGGCTGACCTGCGCGCCAAGGCCAAAATTCAGTAGTCAAGACTCAGGCTGGATCGGATTCGGGCGGCCTGATCACCTCGGTTCCGAGCGCCCCGGTTCGGAGTGCGCCGGTTCGGAGTGCGCCGGATCGAGACGCCAGAGCTTGCTGTTTTGCCCGGGCCCGACGCTGAGCAAAAAACCCCTGCAGCAAGGCAGCCGATTCAGGTGCCATGACATCTGACGCCACCTGCGCGTGGTGATTCAGCAGCGGCTGCGAAAACAGGTCGACCACACTGCCGCAGGCACCGGTCTTGGGGTCTTTCGCGCCCCAGACCAGCCGGGCAATCCGCGCATGCTGGATTGCGCCGGCGCACATCGCGCAGGGCTCCAACGTCACATACAGTTCGCAACCGGCCAGGCGATAGTTGCCGGCCCGCAAAGCCGCCGCGCGCAAGGCGACGATCTCGGCATGCGCGGTCGGATCGCTTCGGCTGATCGGCTGGTTGAAGCCGGTTGCGATCACTTCGCCATCGAGCACCACGACTGCGCCCACCGGCACCTCGCCGGCTGACTCGGCGAGCACCGCCTGATCGAGGGCGAGGCGCATGAAGCGCCGGTCACGCTCGAGCCGCTCGGCTGCAATCGCCTCATCGCCGGGCAGCGACTTCGCTGAAGTGGCATTCACTGAAGTGGCATTCACTGAAGTCGCTTTCACTGACGGCGAACGAGTTGAAGGCTCAATCTGTACTGACGGCAGTTGATCAGGGTCGGAAGGAGTCATCGTGCGGGGCAAGTGTCGGCGCCCTCAGGGGCGGACCGCCGGCGTCTCGATCACCAGCCCCGCAGCCCGGCGGCCCAGATGAAGCTCGAGCTCGATGTATTCGATGGCATCCGATGGCCAGACCTCGGCGCGGACACCAGTAAGACAGTTGCGCAGACGCCTTTGCAGGCTGCCCACAGCCTGCCATTCAAGCCGGTACAGCGGATAGCCATTCGGATGCCCCTGCGGAATGGTCGCGCCGCCCAGACGCAAGCCTGCCCGTTCATCGTGGCAGGCCGCACACGACAGGTCGAGTTGCCCCATGCGCTGATCGAAACGCGCTCGCCCGCGCTCACGCCAGGGGGCAAGCCGCGGATCGGTATCCGGCTGCAGGACCACGCCTCTGGCGGCATGGGCAACGAAGGTGGTGAGCGCGAGCTGTGCAGCCGAGTCGGGCGAGCCGGCATCGAGCCCCTGATAGCGCTGACGGCACAGGGCAATCCGCTGTGACAGCCCGACCGGGCGACTCAGGCGCTCGTCCCATCGAGGGTAGCGGGCTGCGGCGGTCTTCATTGTGACGCTCGCCTCGCCATGACAACCGGTGCACGTGCGTTGCTCACTTCCCTCTGGCTGTGCCCAGCGCCTTGCACCGTCACTGACAGTCAGCATGCCGGGATTCGCGGCATCGTCGCGCTGCATCATCTGAGTCGACTCACTCATCGTGTCATAGCCTGACCGCAGGCCTGCGCTGGCAGCAAGCTGCCCCACTGCCGAGGCACAAGGCAGCGTGAGACACAGCACAAGCAGCAGCAGGCCGAAAGCTTGCATTGCTGTAACCCCTTCAAGCTTGCCAAGCTTCATTCGACGATGATGGCCGCACGTTCGACCACTTCGGCGCCGCGGTCGTCGATCCAGCGAAATTCGAGCGTCCCGGTGCGGATCGCGATCGTGGTGAAGGCGATGTAGGGATTGGCGGTGATCGCCGGGAAGAATTCGGCGCGAAACACGTCGACACCGTCATAGCGGCAGACAAAGAACTGCACGATGTTTCGCGCAGTTATCTGGCCGTTCTCGCCAGTGCGAAAGCCGGTCTCCATCGGATGGGCGACCATGGCAGTGATCTCGATGATCTCGCCACGCCTGGCCCTTGCCGGAACTTTGACCAGCGCGCTGGCCATGTCAGTTCTCGATGCACGCAGCCAGGGTCACGATCACGTCGACTGCTGTCTGAAAGAAGCGCCCATCGGCCATTTCCACGATCGCCACCAGCCGCTGCGAGTCGGCGAGCCGGATCCGGGTTGTGACATCGGCGCGTCCGCTGCGCGGCCCGAGGTCAAAGACCGCGACCTGGGTTTGCGGATTTTTTTCGCTGAAAAGGGCGATCCGGCGGACATGCTCGCGCTCGGTCATCGGGCTGTCGACACGCACACTGACCGGCACCGAATTGCCGTTTTCGACAAGCTCGGGCACCAGCAGCCGCACACCACCCGAGTGCAGCGTCTGACCCCGCGAGAAGGCCGCGATCGCCGCAAGCATCTCGGCGGAAGTGGCCCAAGCCGCAGGGCACCAGCCGCCCGCCACCCCGCTGGCGAACCCTGCAGCGATGAGCCGAAGCGATTGCCTGCGCCCAGGATGTGTTGCCGATTCGGTGGTCACTTCGGATCTCCGGTCCTGTCACGCAGGGTGGTGAGATAGGCCACCACATCCTCAAGCTGTTGCGCATCGAGAATCGGGCGGCCCCTGAAAGCCGGGGCAACACGTTCGAGCCCCTCGGTGCGATGGTAAGCCGGCATGATGGATTGCGGATTGACACGACGGCTGTCAACGATCCGCGCTCGCAGTTGCGCTTGTGAAAGCCGGCTACCGGCCCCTGACAGATCAGGCGCGAGACTGCCCTGCTGGCGCTCCTCGGGAAACGGCCCGCTGTGGCACAACAGACAAAGGCCTCGGCTGCGATCGGCGACAATCAGGCGCCCTCTGACCGGATCACCCTGCAATCCCTCAAGCGCGTGATCGATCCGGTCGCCTTCGGCTGCCCAAGCACTTGAGGCGCTCCCCGCCGCGGTTGCAAAGACCGCGGCGATCAGGCAGGTCAACGACAGCCGCCCTCGCATCAGACGCGCCAAGGCATGTTGAACACGGTCGTGCCAGCGCGGTTGCCGCCCGATGCGATACCGCGCCCGTCAGGCCCGCTTGAGGTCGGCATTGGCCAGCGGCAAACGACGCACCCGCTTGCCGGTGGCCGCGAAGATCGCATTGATTACCGCAGGTGCTGCAACCGCGATGGTGGGCTCGCCCACACCGCCCCAGAAGCCGCCGGAGGGCATCACGATCGTCTCGACCGCCGGCATGGCCGACATTCGCATCACCTCGTAGGTATTGAAATTGGTCTGCTCAATACGCCCGTCCTTCAATGTGCATTCACCGTACAGACAGGCCGACAGACCGTAGGCAAACGAGCCTTCGACCTGCGCTGCGATCTGCTGCGGATTGACCGCGTAGCCGGTGTCGGTGGCCGCGACAATGCGATGCACCTTCAGTTCGCCCTCCTTGCTCACCGACACCTCAGCCACTGCGGCGGTATAGCTGCCAAAGCCCATGTGCTGCGCCAGTCCCCGGTAGACGCCTGGCGCTGCCGGCGTTCCCCAGCCCGCCCTTTTCGCGGCAGCCTCAAGCACCGCCAGATGCTTGGGGTGATTGGCCATGAGCTTGCGGCGAAAGACCAGCGGATCGGTTCCGGTGGCATGGGCCAGCTCGTCCATGAAGCATTCGAGATAGACCGCGTTCTGGTTGTGATTGACGCCTCGCCAGAACCCGACCGGCACCGGCGGATTTCGCATTGCGTGATCGACCAGCAGATTCGGCACGGTGTAGCCGAACGCCCCGTCACCGGTCGCAGTCAGGCCCTGGAACTGCACCGGATCACGCCCATTGGCGAGGTTCTGGGGAGCCACGCCCGCCAGGATCGACTGGCCCGAGATCCGCATGTGGAGCGCCACCACATTGCCGGCTGCATCGAGCCCGGCGGTGAGCTTGGCCTGGGTGACCGGATGGTAACGACCATGGGTCATATCTTCTTCACGGCTCCACAGCAGCTTGACCGGCACGCCCGGCATCTCGCGGGCAATCGCGACTGCCTGCGGAATCCAGTCGTGGACTGCACCGCGCCGACCGAAGCCGCCGCCCAGATGCATCTTGTAGACCTCGCACTTGGCTGCGGGCAGCCCCGCCGCCGCAGCGGTGGCAGCGAGCGCGGCCTCGCCGTTTTGCGTGGGTGTCCAGACCTCGCACCGCTCCGGCGTCCAGCGAGCGGTGGCGTTCATCGGCTCCATGGTTGCGTGGTTCTGATGCGGATAGGCGTAGACCGCCTCGAGGCGACGCGCGGCCGAGGCCAGCGCCGCCTTTGCATTTCCGACCTCGTTGCCGACGAAGGCATCAGGCGCATCAAGGCCGGCTGCAAGGGTATCGGCCACCATCTGGCTGTTGAGCTTGGCGTTCGGGCCATCGTCCCAGACCACCGGCAGTTCGGCCAGCGCGGTTTTGGCCTGCCACCAGGTATCAGCCACCACTGCCACTGCGGTCTCGCCAACCTTGAGAACCCGTCGCACGCCGGGCATGGATTGCACCTTGGCGGCATTGAAACTGACGACCTTGCCGCCGAAGACCGGGCAGTCGAAAATCGCGGCATTCAGCATGCCGGGCAGCTTCAGATCAGCGCCGTAGACCTGGCTGCCGTTCAGCTTGGCAAAGGTATCGAGACGCTTGACCGACTTGCCGATCAGCTTCCAGTCCTTGGGGTCCTTGAGCGCTACATCGGCCGGCGGCGAGAGCTTTCCAGCCGACTGCGCCACACTGCCGAAGCTGGTGCGCCGTGCGCTCGGTCTGTGCGTGATCACGCTCGCTTCGGCGCTGCATTCGGATGCCGGGACGCCCCATTCGTTGGCCGCCGCCTGGACCAGCATCTGACGCGCGGTCGCACCGCCTTTACGAACATACTCTTGCGACTCACGGATGCCGCGGCTGCCACCGGTCGAGAAATTACCCCAGACCCGGTTTCGCGCCAGGTTCTGGCCGGGCGTCGGATACTCGGTTGTCACCTTCGACCAGTCGCATTCGAGCTCTTCAGCCACCATCTGCGCCAGACCGGTCAACGTACCCTGCCCCATCTCGGAACGGGCGATCCGGATCACGACGGTGTCATCCGGCTTGACCACCACCCAGGCATTCACCTCGGTCGCTGTTGGCTGCGCCTGCGCGGATGCCGACAGCTGAAAGCCCAGCATCAGGCCGCCCGCGGCCGAGGCCGACCCGATCATGAATCGCCGTCGGCCGACTGCCACCGGTGCAAGGGTAGCGAGCGTCTGGGCGGCCTGCGGAAGGTCACAGGGCATGGCAGCGGTGGCGGGAATCATCGAGGGTTTCATTGCCACGGCTCAGGCCTTTTTCGGGACGCCGCCATCAGCGGCAAGATGGACTGCGGCGCGA
>CAMCXH010000097.1 GCA_945883285.1 Bordetella parapertussis
TCCTCGGCAGACGGGTGTTTTGCCTGTATCCGCACCAGAGTGCCTACATCGTGCCGATCGGGGCAGTGACGCTGTTGCCCGACGATGTTCCGGATACCCGGGCGGTGCTGTCGGCCAACATGGAGACCGCGGTCAACGGACTCTGGGACGCCGCGCCACGGCTTGGAGACCGCATCAGCGTGGTCGGTGCCGGCGTGGTCGGCGCGTTGGTGGCCGCGCTTGCGGCTCGTATCCCCGGGGTCGAGGTTGAGCTGGTTGATCCTGACCCCGGCCGTGCAAGCCTGGCGGCAGCGCTTGGATGCGCTTTTGCGCTGCCGGGCAGAGCCGAGGGTCATCGCGACATCGTCGTTCATGCCAGCGGCCAGCCTGCCGGGCTTGAGACGGCGCTCGGGCTGGCCGGCTTTGAGGCAACCGTGCTCGAGATGAGCTGGTATGGCGCGCAGAAGGTGCCGACGCCCCTTGGCGAAGCGTTTCACAGCCGTCGACTGACGCTGCGCTCGTCGCAGGTCGGAGCGGTGGCCACCGCACAGCGCGCGCGATGGGACTTTGCGCGCCGCATGAAGCTGGCGGTCTCACTGCTGGCCGACCCGGTATTCGACGCTTTACTGACAGGCCAGAGCACGCTGGATGAGTTGCCCGACACCCTGTCGCGCCTGGCCGACCGACCCGAAGGCACGCTGTGCCACAGCGTGATCTATCGCTGATCAGGCCGACTGATTGCAAACGATCCTTCGCCTTCTCACTGCCCCACCGTCCCACCCACCCACCCACCCACCTGCTGCCTCTGCCGGAGTCCTTTCATCATGTACAGCCTCGCCGTGTCCGACCACATCATGATTGCCCACAGCTTCACCGGCGAGATTTTCGGCCCGGCGCAAAAACTGCACGGGGCGACCTATGGCGTAGAGGTCGAGTTCAGACGCGAGCAACTCGACGCCAATGGGCTGGTCTGCGACATCGGTCTGGCGCTGACCGTGCTGCACGAGGTGCTCGCCGATCTGAACTTCAAGAATCTCGACGAGTTGCCCGAGTTTCGAGGGCATAACACCACCACCGAATTCATGGCCGGCGAGATTTTTCGCCGCATGAAGACCCAGATCGAGGCGGGAAAGATCGGCCCCGGTACAGCCAGCACGCTGGCGTCGATGCGGGTCGTGCTGCGCGAGTCGCCGCTTGCCTGGGCCGCTTTCGAAGGTTCGCTGCGTTGACAGCAGTCACGCTGATTGTTCCGGGCGCACTCGACCAGTTCACCGGCGGCTACCTGTTCGATCGACATGTCGTCGATGGGCTGCGTGCCATCGGGCGGGCGGTCGCGGTGATCGAGCTGCCCGGCGCGTTCCCTGACACCGACGCGACGGCGCGCGCAGCCGCAAGCTCTGCGCTGGCCAATCTGCCATCGGGTCACATCGTGGTGATCGACGGTCTTGCCTTGCCGGCCTTTGCCGAGTGCCTGGACGCCCACACCGGCCGCCTGTCGATCGTCGCCTTCGTGCATCACCCCCTGTCGCTCGAGACCGGGTTGTCGGCTCACACTTCGCGGGCCTATGCCCTGACCGAGCGCAGTCTGTGGCCGCAGATGCGTGGCGTGCTGTGCCCGAGTGCGCATACCGCGGCCGCTGTCATCGCGGCCGGCGTTCCATCTGATCGGGTTCGGGTCACGCCACCCGGCACGCGAGTGCCGTGGCCTGCTGCGGGCGCGACCGATACCCTTCAACCCGGCGCACAGCGACCACTGCAACTGCTTTCGGTCGGGACGGTTACGCAGCGCAAGGGGCACCTTCAGCTGATCGAGGCACTGTCTCGACTGCAGGACATCGATTGGCATCTGGCATGCATCGGAAGCCTCACACGCGAACCGGCGTGCGCCCGGGCGCTGCGCGACGCCATCACTGCCCATGGCCTGGACAGGCGCATCACGCTGGCCGGTGAGGTGTCGGTGGATCAGCTTGACGCTGCCTATCGCAGTGCCGATGTCTTTGTGCTGGCCTCGCACCACGAAGGCTACGGGATGGTCTGTGCCGAGGCACTGGCCTGCCACCTGCCGATCGTGTCGACCACAGCGGGTGCAATTCCTGACACGGTTGCAGCCGATGCAGCACTGCTGGTCGCGCCGGGCGATGTGACTGCGCTCAGCGATGCTTTGCGCCAGGTACTTACTGTCCTGCCCCTTCGTCAAGGTCTTGCTGAGGGCGCTGCGCGGGCCGCGCGGGGCTTGTCCGACTGGCCGACGGCCGTACAGCGCTGGGCGCAGGCCCTTGATGGGCTGACTGCATGAGCGGGTTTTCGCCCGACTGGCTTGCGCTTCGCGAGCCCCTGGATGCCGCCGCACGCGACGCGGGCCTGGCGAATGACTTCGCAGCGGCGATCGCCGACACACCGCGTCGGATCATCGACTTGGGCGCCGGGACCGGGGCGAACCTGCGTCTGCTCGCGCCCTTGATCGGCGGCGACCAGGACTGGCTGCTGATCGACAAAGACCCGGCACTGCTGTTTGCTCAACGCCGCGAGATCGCCCGATGGGCAGCGCAGCACGGATGGGGGGTGAGCGAAGAGGCCGCCGGCGCGCTTGAGCTCAGGGTTGGGCCTGCGCGCTGGCGGGTGCGATCGCAGCAGCTCGACCTGCAGGCATCGCTCGGGCAACTCGCGCTGAGCGACTGTGATGGCCTGACCACGACAGCCTTTCTCGACCTGGTCTCAGTCGACTGGATCGATCGTCTTTGCCAGATGCTCTTGCGGTCACCTCGCCCGTTTCTGGCGACCCTCAGCGTCGATGGCCAGCGACGCTGGCAGCCTGCGATGACAGACGATCTGCGATTGCGCCAGGCGTTCGAGCGTCACCAGAACGGCGACAAAGGCTTTGGCGCCGCACTGGGCATCGCTGCCGTCGATGAGACGGCCCTGCGGCTCGATCGGCTCGGCTTTACGGTTGGCACTGCACACAGCGATTGGCAGATTGCGGGCGAGCATCCTGAATTGCTGAGGCAGATGATCGATGAAGCGCTCGCCGTCGCTTGCGAGCTCGAACCAGCTGACGCATCGGCGTTCGCGCAATGGGCGGCGTGCCGTCGTGCGCAGGTGGCCAACGGGACACTCGCGCTGACCATCGGGCATCGCGATCTGTTGGCGTTACCGGGGCCGAGCCTGCCAGGCTGAGCGGCGCAGCCTCGCTCCGATCGTCGCCTGTGCAAGCCTCTGATGCGGGCGCTGTGGGCTAGAACAGCTGGCCCTGCCCGTCCGGTACGACACGGTTACGGCGTTTCGGGGACGTGGTCGGCGGCAAGCCACTTTTTCGTGAACCATGCTTGTGCTGGATGGCGTTGGCCTCGGCGTTTGCCGCATGGGTCTGGCGCAATCCGTATAACCGATCTTTTGCTGCGGCCACCGCTGTGCGTTCATCGACGATTGGGGGCGGATAGGACGCCGTTCCGATCTCCGGTACCCACTGCCGAATGTAGAGACCCTGCGGATCATGGTCGAGGGCCTGCTTGGCGGGCGAATAGATGCGCAGCGTGTTGATGCCGGTGGTACCCGACTGCATCTGCATCTGGCTCCAGTGGATGCCAGGCTCGAAGTCGAGGAACTGGCGCGCCAGAAACAGCCCTGGCTCGCGCCAGTGCAACCACAGGTGGTAGGCCGCGAAGCTGACCAGCATTGCTCGCATGCGAAAGTTCAACCAGCCGGTGGCACGCAGTTGGCGCATGCAGGCATCGACCATCGGAAACCCGGTACGGCCTTCGCACCAGGCCTGCAGGCGTTGCGTGTCGATTGCGCCCTCATTGACGCCGTCGCCTGCACGCAGCCCATCGACACTGCGCGCCATGTTGCGCTCCTCGATGTCGGGCTCGTCTTCGAGCTTTTGCATGAAGTGACAGTGCCAGCGCAAGCGGCTGGCAAAGCCTCGCAATGCGTAGGCGAGGCTTCGATCGGGCGTGGTGGCGATCCGCGCTTCGGTGGCCTGGTGCACGCAGCGCATCGAGATCGTGCCGAAGGCCAGGTGAGCGCTCAGCCGGCTGCAGCCTTCGGCGGCGCTGAGCGGGCTGGACATCGCGCTTCGGTAGTCGCGCCCACGCCCGTCAAGAAAACTGTCGAGCGTGGCCCACGCAGCACGCTCACCGGCCGGTGGCAATGCCGCGCCGAGGGCGGGCAAGCCCAGCTCGCGCAAGCCTGGAAGTGCCGACGGCGTCAGTCCTGCTGCCGCATTGCGATTGCGAGCCGCTGCGATCGAAGCTGCCTCAGGGTCGTTCATGCGCTGGGCCCATCGCCCGGCCCACCCGGTACGCGAACGCAAGCGGCGCACCACACCGGTTTGCGGCAATTCGGTCCAGTTGACGCCCTGGCTGCGACACCACTTCGCAACGGCCAGATCGCGGGCGTAGCTCCAGGCTGGGCCGGTTTCTTCGTGACTGAACAGGTGGGTAAAAGCGAACTCGTGTCGCAATGCCTGCAGCACTTGCGGCATCGGGCCGATACGTACCAGCAGCGGGAATTGACATTCGGCCAGGCTGCGCTGCAGGTCGGCTACGCAGTCGAGCAGAAAACCCACATGGCGCGGGTCACACTCGGGGCTCGCCAGCCACTGCGGCTCGATGACCACCAGCCCTGCCGCGCTGTCGCAGCGCAGGGCTTGCGCCAGGGGGGCATGATCGCGAATCCGCAAATCGCGCTTGAACCAGACCAGCGCGGCCGTGCCCGTCATTTTGCAAACCTCATGCGGCCTGAAACCGGATTTCCTTGCATGAGCCGACGCCTACTGCAAGCGTGCCACGGGCCTGAACGGCAGCGTCATGCGCAGATTGCAAGACGCAGCTGCTTCATGACGCATCAGGAAGTCCCGGCGTGTCACTTGCCGAACTCGCCCGACTTGAGATCTGTCGGCGACTGCGCCATGCAGGCACCGGCCATACCGGCAACGATGCTTGCCAGACACGGACATTCGCGAGTCATCATGGATTACAGTGTAGCAAGATCACGATTCAGATCGTGTTCATACCAGACTTGCGGTCAGTGTCGAAGCCTGGGCGAGATGCCAAAACAGGGTCAGATATCAATCGGCATGAAAGTTCTCTGCTCATCCGTGCCGCCAGCCCTGCCAACGACGCGGCGGTTCATGCCACACAACGCAACCATGATGGCCCCGCAATGAAAAGAACCACTTTCCTGCAATGCATCTGCCTTGCCTTGCTGCTGACGACCAGCGCCGCGCTGGCGCAATCCACCTCACTGTCCCAGCGCTACAGCATTGTGCCGGCGAGCGCCGACGGCATCGGCAAGCGGTACATGGATCGCGAGATCTCGGCGGTGATGGGCTGGCAAGGCGCAGCATGGCTTGAGCGCGAGGAGCGCGATCGCGAAGAGCGCACCGACCTGTTGCTGGCCGCGCTGGCGCTGCAGCCCGGCATGGTCGTGGCCGACGTCGGTGCCGGCACCGGTTATCTCTCGCGGCGCATGGCAACGGCGGTGATGCCTGGCGGCAAGATCTGGGCGGTCGATGTACAGCCGGAAATGATCAGCCTGCTGCAGGCCGGCGCCAAGCGCAGCGGTTTGACGCAGATCGAGGCGCGGCTTGGCGCGGTCGACGACATCAGGCTAGCCGCTGCCTCGCTGGACCTGGCCGTGATGGTCGATGTCTATCACGAACTGGCTTTCCCGTACGAGGTAATGGCCAGCGTGCTGAAGGCCCTCAAACCCGGCGGCCGTGTCGTCTTCGTCGAGTACAAGGCCGAGGATCCGCGGGTGCCGATCAAGCCGCTGCACAAGATGAGCGAGGCGCAGATCAAGCGCGAGGCAGCCGTTTTCGAGCTGGACTGGGAGCGCACGGTCAATACGCTGCCCTGGCAACATGTGGTGGTGTTTCGCAAGCGTGGCTGATGGCACGGACTGATCGGCAGTGCCACACAGCAGCTGCCAGTGACCCTCCCATCCAGGACCTTTTCGACCGAAAGCTGACTCTGCTGTCAGACCGGAAGCAGCCAGAACACGCTGGCGCGCAGGTTCAATACAGCGCTTCGACGCTTCGTCAGAATCACCAGCTTCCCTGATGCAAGGAGTTGCGATGTTGCTGAACGTCAATGGTCAGTCGTTACCGGTACCTGCCGAATGGCGCGACGAGACCTTGCTGAGCGTCCTTCGAGAACCACTGGGCCTTGTGGGTGCCAAGTACGGATGCGGCGCCGGGCTGTGTGGCGCGTGCACGGTCCTGATTGATGGCACGGCGGTGCGCAGTTGCCTGGTGGCGGTGCGCGCCGTGGGCGACGCCGCCATCACGACCATCGAGGGCCTGAGCGCTGCAGGCACGCTGCATCCTGTTCAGCAGGCATGGCTCGACGCGGCGGTTCCCCAGTGTGGCTTCTGTCAGGCTGGCCAGATCATGAGCACTGTGGCACTGCTGCGGCAAACGCCGCGGCCTGACTACGGCCAGATCGATGCGGCCCTGTCGGGCAACCTGTGCCGCTGCGGCACACAGCAGCGCATTCGGCAGGCTGTGAAGATGGCAGCAGGTATTGCTCCATGAGTGGCTCCGTCAGCACCCGACGCCGCTTCATGCTGGCTGGCGCGGCGGGCCTGTCGGTGATCGTCCTGCCTGCGCTCGCGGGCTGCAGCAGCCTGCCGGTCATACCCAAACGGCCCAAGCCCGATCTGGAGGATGCCTTGGGCTGGGTGCGGCATCTGGACGGACGTACAACCTTGTATATCCCGCGTGTCGAGATGGGTCAAAACATCCTCACCGCCTTGAAGCAGATCGTGTGCATGGAGTTGGGCGTGCCCTGGGGGACGGTTGAGGCGCGGCTGCACAGCACCGCGGACATCAGCCGCGTCAGGGCCACCGTAGGCAGCGAATCGATCAAGGACTTCGCCGTGCCCCTTGCGCAAGCCTGTGCGGCGCTGCGAGACGCGCTGGCCACAGGCCAGACACAGGGGCAGCTCGAGGTCATGTCGCGGCCGCTGGAAGATCTGCGGTCGCTGCAGGCACGCAGCGCGCCCCCGGCGCAGATGCCCTTGGAGCAGGGTTTGGCCATCGTGACGGGGGCGCCCCTCTATGTGGCCGACATCCGGCGGCAGGGCCAGGTGTTTGGCCGCGTGCTGCGTGCGCCCGCTTCACCGGAGCTGGCAAGCACCCCAAGTCAAGCCGACGAGGCCGCTGCTCGCGCCGTGCCCGGGTTCGTGGCAGTGGTGCGAGACCCGTTGCTGAAAGCGGGCGGCAGCGTGGGGGTGGGCATCGTCGCGCGCACGCCAGGCGCGCTCGACAGGATAGAGCAGGCGCTCGCATTGGCCTGGACCGTGGACTCGGCGTTCGATCAAACCACCATCGACAGCGCGATCGACATCGACCGGTGTCTGGCAACAGGGCTTCGGCGATCGCACCAGGTGCATGACGACCAGATCGATGCCGACGGTGCGTGGGACGTGGATCTACGATTTGATGTGCCGTTGGCTGCGCACGCGCCAATCGAAGCCCGGGCTGCGGTGGCGGAGTTCGACGCCCAGGGACGCCTGCAACTCTGGGTCGGCTCGCAGGACGTGTTCTTTCAGCGCGACGTGGTGGTCAAGCGCCTGGGTCTCGACGAGAAACAGGTGGTCGTGCACGGCCAGCGGGTAGGCGGCGCCTTTGGCGGCAAGACCATTTGCACGGTGGAGCTGGAAGCTGCAGTCCTGGCCCGGGCCGTCAAGATGCCCGTCAAGGTGCAGTGGACCCGGGCGCAGGAGTTCCAGCTCGGCTTTCATCGGCCCCCGACCAGCCACCGCATCCGCGCACGCCTGAACAATGGCCGCCTACAGGACTGGTGGCACAGCTTTGCGAGCAGCCACATCCTGTTCACGGCCGCCGTGGTGCCGACCTGGCTGCAGCGCCTGACCAACGTCATCGGTGACGACGGCGTGGCCCGTGGCGCCACGCTGCCCTACCGGGCCTCAGCGCGCCGCACGGAGTTCGATCTGGCAAGGCTGCCGGTCTATACCGGCCCCTGGCGAGGCCTGGGCGCGGGGCCGAATGTCTTTGCTATCGAGTCTGCGATTGACGAATGCGCTCGCCGCGTGGGTTCGGATCCCGTGCAGTTCAGGTTGGACCACCTCACCGACGCACGCCTTTCGGGGGTGCTGCAGCGTGTGGCGGCAATGGCCGACTGGAAGCAACCCTTGCAAAGCACGCCAGAAACCAGACGCGGTCGCGGTGTGGCCTGCGGCATCTACAAGGCCATGAGCTACGCGGCCGTAGTCGCCGATGTGGAGGTGGACGTGGCCACAGGAAGGGTCCGCGTGCTGAAGATGTGGTGTACCCACGATTGCGGCCGCGTCATCAACCCAGATCAGGTGCGCGCCCAGTGCGAAGGCAACCTGGTGTGGGGGCTCGGCATGGCTTTGGTCGAGCGGCTGCCGGTCGCTGCCTCACAGGTCGGGGCCACCAGTTTCCTGCAGTCACCGATTCCGCGTCTGCAGGATGTGCCGCCGATGGTCGTGAGCCTGGTCGACAGCTCACAGCCACCGACCGGGGCCGGGGAAACCGCTATCGTGGGCGCTGCGGCTGCGATCGCCAATGCGATTCGTGACGCGGTGGGTATGCGCCTGCAACAGCTGCCCGCGCGGGACGCTGCGCTGCGCGGCATGATGCAGCGAGCTGATGCTGGTGCCAGCCCGTCACCTGCCCCCCTGCGCCGGTGAGGCGCCCATGAAGCGGCTAACGGTTGCCCAACCCAGCGCCGACGTTGCCAGTGCGGCCATGTTGCGCGTGCTTGGACAGGGAATGCGTGAGCTTGGACTGAATCCGGAACCCGCCGCGGCCCCCTCTGCGGGATACGTTGCCACGGTATCGCTGGACGAGAAGCGTCAACTCGTGGGTTCGGCCTTGGCGCAAGGCGGCTTGGGCTGTCTGGCGTTGTTGGGCCGAGGTTTGCACCACTATTCGCACGAACCGACCCACCGCGCACTGGTGTCGGCACGCAACCCGCGAGACTTGTTCACACGCTGGACTCGCTTGGAGCGCTACATCCACTCCCGCCACCGCATCAAGGTGCGGGAACTGTCAGAGTGCCACGCGCACATCGTGCACCTTGCCCACCCTCCCCATCCACCCCCCATGCCTGCCGAGGATCTGGTGGTGCTGGGTGTGCTCATTGCCTTGCTGGAGGCAGCAGCTTCCATAACCGTCACTGCAAGGATTGGCGATGTACCGGTCTACCCGGAGCCTGATCATCTGGCACTTGCCGACCTGGCTCGGCAGATGAGCACGGCAGCATGGTTCATCGAATGGGCTCCGAAGGCTGTGGTGCCTGGGTCGCTGCGAACCCGGGCCCAGTCGCCTGTCGTGGCTGCGCCTCAAGCGTGGACCGACCACGCACAGCGATGTTTCAACACACTGAGCCAGGACTTGATGAACCCCTTGACCCTGACCGAGCTTGCTCAGGCTCAGGGAGAAGCGCCACGAAGCCTGCAGCGCCACCTCAGCCGGGCAGGGTTCAGCTACACCGAGATCCTGGCGACAGCACGGTGCAGTTCGGCGTCATGGTGGCTGATCGAGACCGCCACGCCGATTGCTGAAATCGGGTTCGTCAGCGGTTATGCCGACCAGCCGCACTTCACCCGCGACTTCCGGAATCGAGTCGGGATAACGCCGCAGCGCTTTCGAAGCGAGTTCTGCGCACTGACCTGAGGGTTGGGCAATCGGGCTCGTCAGCTGGCCCAGGTGCGTTGCTCAAGCGCCTGAAGCGCGAGCGACCGAAAAGCATGTGCTGCAATCGCGCTTGCATGAATAAGGCGACTACGACCTTGACGCGTTCCCGTCCCTGCTGCGACCCTTGTGTCTTGCTACTTTGGAGGCCCTATGCCGCACAGTGCTCGCCAGACCGCTCCCGTGTTGCGCCATGTTGCCCAATTGATGCTGATGCTGGCTGGGGCCGTGCCGTTGGCGGTAAACGCCTCGGTGGTCTCGGACTGGAACAAGGTCGCTCTGGCAGAGGTTCGATTGGCCAAGCAAGGCCCACCGGTCGTTGCCAGGTCCCTGGCCATTGCCCATACCTGCATCTACGACGCCTGGGCCTCTTACAACGATAAAGCCCTGGGTGCGGTGGTGGGCGACACCCTGCGCCGGCCGGCTGCTGAGCGTACCGTGGCCAACCGCAAAGAAGCCATCAGCCATGCGGCCTACGGCTGTCTGCGCAATCTCTTTCCATTGGGCGAATCGCGCCTGCGGGCTGCCATGGTGACCAGGGGCTACAACCCTGACAACCCCTCGACCGACATCAGTACGCCGGCCGGCCTGGGCAACCGCGTGGCACTCGCGGTCATTGACAGCCGACGCTATGACGGCTCGAACCAATACGGTGACCTGGCGCCGGGTGCCTACAAAGACTACACAGGCTACCTGTCGCAAAACCCGCCACTGCCTTTTTGCACGCCGCAATCGCTGGTGTGCGCGCCGCTGATCATCAATGATGAATACAAATGGCAAGCGCTCTACAACGACATGGAGACCCTGCAGACCTTTATTGCCCCTCACTGGGAGCGTGTGAAACCTTTTGCCCTCACTTCGGCGGATCAGTTCGATAACCTGCCGGGGTTGAAGCCCCTGCCATCCATTCAGCGCGATAACCCGGCTCGCTATCGAGCCAATGTCGATCTGATTCTGAAATACAGCCGGGAGCTGACCCCGGAGCGCAAGCTGATCGTGGAGTACTGGGCTGATGGCCCGGAGTCAGAATTTCCGCCAGGTCATTGGGGGCTGTTTGCCCAATTTGTCTCTGAGCGCGACAACAACAGCATTGGCAAAGATGCCAAGATGTTTTTCGCCATGCACAACGCCTCGTTCGATGCAGGAATCGTGGCGTGGCACCTGAAACGAAAATTTGACGGGGTCCGCCCGATCACGGCGGTGCGCTTTTTCAAACAGGGGCAATCGATCGTGGCCTGGGGCGGCCCGGGCCGACCGGTGGAGGCCATTCAGGGTGAAAAATGGATGCCCTACAACCCAGGAAGCAACCCGACCCCCGCTTTCCCGGGTTATGTGTCAGGTCATTCGTCGTTTTCGTCAGCGTCGGCCACCGTGCTGCAACTGATTACCGGCAGCGACAAGTTCAACTTCCAAACCACCATCACCGCCAACTTCGGGCGTGTTGAGCCGGGCGTGCCGGCGGTCCCGACGGTCATCGCCTACAAGCGATTCAGCGACGCGGTCTACGATGCCGGAATGTCGCGCCTCTACGGCGGTATCCATTTCAAGGATGACAACACCGCTGGCCAGTTGATTGGTAATGCGGTGGGGCAACTGGCCTACGACAAAGCCAAGACATTGTTCAACGGCAGCTCGGACGACTGAGCCAATCCATGCCGCCGAGCCGCCCGGGTACCGAGGAGGCTCCTGGCCGACCGCCCGAACAAGCTCTGGGTGTCGGACTTCACCGACGTTTCGACCTGGCAGGGTTGGCTGTATGTGGCGTTCGTGATCGATGTCTACGCTCGACGCATCGTAGGCTGGCGCGTCAGCAAGACCATGCACACTGACTTCGTCCTCGATGCTCTCGAGCAAACCCTGTACGCCGGACAGCCCGACCGCGATGCATTGATCCACCATTCGGATCGCGGCTCGCAATACGTCAGCATTCCCTACACCGAGAGGCTGGCCGAAGCACGCATCGAGCCCTGCGTCGGCAGCCGTGGCGACAGTTATGACAACGCGCTGGCGCAGACCATCAACGGGTTGTACAAAACCGAACTGATTCATCGCTGTGCACCATGGAAATCACGGGAGCCTGTGGAGCTGGCAACCCTGACCTGGGTGTCCTGGTTCAACCACCATCGACTGATGGAGCCGCTGGGATATGCCCCGCCGGCCGAGTACGAGGCAAACTACTATCGTCAGCAAATCGCGCAAGCGGTTCCGCAGGCATGAGCACTTTACCCAACCGGCCTCCTCGATACCCGGGGCGTTTCAGAGCCGGCAAAAATTGTTTTGTCAAAATTTCAGGTGAACAAAATGGAATCTAAATCTGATAGGGATGTAGAGAAAGCGTATCCAAGCGCAGATTTCGTGGCAAAGCTGCGTAGGCTTGCAGATGCGATAGAAAATGGCGAGCGGTTTGAGATCCAGATTGCCGGTGAACGCATCTACGTTCCAGTTCGTGCAACGTTTAGCATCGAGCACGAAAAGTCAGATGGCAAAGAAGAGGTGGAGTTCCAGATCAAATGGGAGCGTGAGTAACGCTTGGGTTTGCCACCAAACAACTCACTCAGGTGGGATGTCTTTGACGTCGCTAAACCCGCCCCTTAGCGCCAGGAGCTGGAGCAACTGTGAGCCGCCCCGGGTTTTGAGGAGGCTCCTACTCTTGAAAAGATGGAGCCATGAACTGAGGTTCCCCACGTTTATCGGATACCGACGCAGCGCGGTTAAGCCGCCATTTTTCCCTGCTGTTTGAGAACCCAGGCCTCGAATGCCGATGCTGGGGTCTTGCCGAGCAAGGCGGAGTGGCGACGACTCCGGTTGTAGAAGGTCTCAATGTAATCGAACACATCGGCCCGAGCTTCATCACGCGTGGCATACCGGCGTCCATGAACTCGCTCGTTTTTCAGGTTGTTGAAGAAGCTCTCGGCGACCGCGTTATCCCAGCAGTTGCCCTTGCGGCTCATCGAACACTTCATGCCGTATTCGTTCAGTTTGTCCTGGAACGCCTGGCTGGCGTATTGGCTGCCTCGGTCGCTGTGATGCAACAACCCGCTTGGCGGGCGGCGCCTGAACCACGCCATCGTCAACGCATCGATCACGATGTCGGCCGTCATACGTGGCCGGATTGACCAGCCCACGACCGCTCGGTCGTACAGATCAATCACCACCGCCAGATATAGCCAGCCCTCGGCCGTGCTGAGGTAAGTGATATCACCCACCCAAGCCGCATTGGGCACACTGGGCATGAACTTGCGGTCCAGGACGTTGGGCGCAACCGGCAAGCTGTGGTTGGAGTCCGTCGTCGCCTTGAATCGGCGCTTGTGGCTGGCCTTCAGGCCGTGCTCTCGCATGAGCCGCTCCACGCGGCGCTTGCCCACCGGAGGGCCGGCGTCCTTGAGCTCATCATAGATTCGCGGTGATCCATAGGCGCCTTTGGTGCGGGCATGAATTGCACGGATCAGCGTCAACAGATGGTCGTCGCTCAGTCGCTTGCCACCAGGCTTGGCCCCTCGGTTGCGGGCCTTCCAGTTCGCGTAGCCGCTGGGGCTGACCATCATCGCCTTGCACAGCGATTCCGTCGGATAGGCGTCGCTCTGCCCGTCAATGAATGCGTACCTCACAGCGACTCCCTCGCAAAGTACGCGGCTGCCATTTGATTAAGATCTCGGTCTCCATCTTGAGCCGACCGACCTCGGCTCGCAGCCGGGCGATCTCCATCTGCTCGGGCGTCACCTTCACGGCTTGACCATGACCGAGCCTGCCCTCACGGTGCGCTTTGAGCCAGTTGTGCAAGGTCTGCTCGACCACACCGATCTCGCGCGCCACTTCGGCCGGCCGACGACCCGCAGCGATCAACTGCACCGCCGCCACCTTGAACTCCTCTGTGTACCTCGCCTTCGCAATCCGCTTCATCCATCACCTCCGGTATCGCCATATTTTGCTCTACCGTCGGTATCCGAAAATCGCAGGGAAGCTCAG
>CAMCXH010000098.1 GCA_945883285.1 Bordetella parapertussis
CCGACACGCCGCTGCTGTCGAGCGCCACCGGCTTGGACGCCGCGATCTGCATCGCGAGGTCCTTGCCGAGCGCCTCTTCGCCGCCCTGGACATCGACCAGCACACCAATCCGCGAGCCGCCATGGATATAACTCGACACCCGACCGTGACCTGCAATCCGCACGAAGCGGCGCACGGTAATGTTCTCGCCGATCTTGCCAATGAGCGCCTTGCGACGCTCTTCGACGCTGACGCCATCGAGCTCGAGCGCGGTGAGCGCATCGACATCGGCCGGCGCCTTCTCGGACACCAATGCAGCCAGTGCCCGGGCGAAGGACTGGAAGTCGTCGTTTTTGGCAACGAAGTCGGTCTCGCAGTTGAGCTCGACCATGGAGGCCGTGCCGCCATCGGCCGAATGGTGAACGCCGACGATGCCCTCGGCGGTGACACGCGATGCTGCCTTGTTCGCCTTGTTGCCAAGTTTGACCCGCAGAATTTCCTCAGCGCGGGCCATGTCGCCAGCCGCTTCGGTGAGCGCTTTTTTGCACTCCATCATCGGTGCATCGGTCTTTTCGCGCAGCTCCTTGACCATCGACGCGGTGATTTCAGCCATCTTGATGCTCCTTCCTTCAAGCCTCTTCGGCTTCGATTTCGACAAACTCTTCGTCGGAGGCACCCTTGACGATGCCTTCGAGCGCAGCCGCGCGACCTGCCAGAATGGCATCGGCCACCCCTTCGGCATAAAGCTGGATCGCCTTGCTCGAATCGTCATTGCCAGGAATGACATAGTCGATTCCGTCGGGCGAATGATTGGTGTCAACAACACCGACCACCGGAACGCCGAGTTTGATGGCTTCGGTAATCGCAATCTTGTGATAGCCGACGTCGATGACGAAAATCGCATCGGGCAGCCCGTTCATGTCCTTGATTCCACCGATGGCCTTGCTGAGTTTTTCCATCTCGCGGTTGAACAGCAGCGCCTCTTTCTTGGACATGCGCTCGACACCGCCTTCGGCCATCACGGCTTCCATGTCGCGCAGACGCTTGATCGAGGTCTTGACCGTCTTGAAGTTGGTCAGCATGCCGCCAAGCCAGCGCTCATCGACATAAGGCATGCCGGCACGACGGGCTTCCTGGGCAACGATCTCGCGGGCCTGACGCTTGGTGCCAACGAAGAGCACCGTGCCACGATTGGTGGCGAGCTGGCGCAGGTACTTCATCGAGTCCTGGTACATGACCAGGGTCTTCTCGAGGTTGATGATGTGGATCTTGTTGCGGTGACCGAAGATGTAGGGAGCCATCTTGGGGTTCCAGAAGCGGGTCTGGTGGCCGAAATGGACACCCGCCTCCAGCATTTGGCGCATGGTCGACATAATGTGATTCTCCGTCTAGGGTTGAATATCGCGGCTTTCCGGATGCCCGGACACGGCGTCTGGCCGTGCACCCAGTGGGCATGATTCCGGGGCGATCTTTCATCGCCCTCACCGCTGCGGCTCACCGGACTGACCGATGTGCCGACGCGGTGCAAAACCGCGGAGATGTTTTAAAACGCTTGCTTCTTGAACTACTTGCTTCAAGACCCTCGCCTTTCGCCTGAAGGCCGGTTTCAACAACCACAAAACCGGGTGCAAAACGAGTTTGCGGCGGGTCTACGACGTATCTGCAGCGAATCTACGACGCATCTACAGCGAATCTATGGCGATTGCGAAGTCTCTGACAAGCCTATAATTCTAGCTTGATTAACCCCTCAACGACAAGTCGATGTCGATCACGATCAAAAACGAAACAGAAGTGGCCGCCATGCGGCTGGCCGGACGACTGGCCTCCGAAGTGCTCGACTTCATCGGCCCGCATGTCAAGCATGGCGTGACCACCGGCGAACTCGACACCTTGTGTCACAACTACATGGTCGAGGTCCAGCAGACCATCCCGGCACCGCTCAACTATGCGCCGCCTGGCTACCGACCCTTTCCGAAATCGATCTGCACGTCGGTCAACCATCAGATCTGCCACGGCATACCGGGCGACAAGGTGCTCAAGAACGGCGACGTCGTGAACATCGACATCACGGTCATCAAGGATGGTTTTCATGGCGACACCAGCCGGATGTTTTTCGTCGGAGAGCCCTCGATCGCCGCGCGCCGGTTATGCGAAGTGACCTTCGAGTCGATGTGGCTGGGCATCGATCAGGTCAGGCCCGGCGCGACCATCGGCGATATTGGCCATGCCATCCAGCGTCATGCTGAAGGCGTGGGCTTCTCGATCGTGCGCGAATTCTGCGGCCACGGCATCGGCCGGCGGTTTCACGAAGATCCGCAGATCCTTCACTATGGCCGACCGGCCACCGGCGAGCGGTTGTTGCCCGGCATGATCTTCACCATCGAACCGATGGTCAACGCCGGTCGGCGCGAAATTCGCGAGATGTCCGATGGCTGGACCATCGTGACCAGGGATCACAGCCTGTCGGCCCAGTGGGAGCACACCGTCCTGGTGACCGAAAGCGGCCATGAGGTCCTGACCGTGTCGGCCGCTTGCCCCGCGAGGCCGACCGTTCTGCCCGCGGCAGCGTGATCATGGCCTGGCGCGAGGGCACACGGGCCGAGATCGCGACCGGCGCCGGTTTTTCGTGCAAAGCCCTGATGCGATGAGCGACCGCAGGCCCCCTCATCAGCCGGGCGACCCCGGCATGATGCGCGCCGAATTGCGCAGGCAACGCGCCGAACTGATCGAACGATTCAGGCAGCGTCCGGAAGTTCACCGCCTGCTGACCGGCATGGTCCGAATCACCGATCGCTGCCTGGTGGCCCTCTGGCGAGACAGCGGCATGCCCACCGACTGCTGCCTGGCGGCGGTAGGCGGATATGGTCGCGGCGAGTTGCAGCCGCATTCCGACGTCGACCTGGTAATTCTGGTGCCCGATGCACAGGCCGATCACCGGACCCAGAGCATCGAAAAATTCGTCGGCCAATGCTGGGATGTCGGCCTGGTGATCGGGCACAGTGTTCGCACCGTCGAGCAGTGCCTGACCGAGGCGGCCATCGATGTCACCGTCCAGACCAGCCTGCTTGAGCGGCGCTATCTGTGCGGCAGCCGCAGGATCTATCGCACGCTTGGCGAAAAACTGAGCGCAGCAACCGATCCGCGGGCGTTTTATCACGGAAAGATGTTCGAGGTTCGGCAGCGTCACGCCAAGTTTGCCGATACGCCCTACAGCCTCGAGCCGAACGTCAAAGAAAGCCCGGGCGGACTGCGCGACCTGCAATCCATTCGCTGGATCTCGCGCGCGGCCGGGCTGGGGCTGAACTGGTCGGGCATGGCCGAACGCGGCCTGATGACCACGAGCGAAGCACGACTGCTCGCCAATGATGAACGTCGACTCAAGGTCATCCGGGCCTGGCTGCACATCATTTCGAATCGCCGTGAGGACCGGCTGGTGTTTGATCTCCAGGCTCAGGTCGCGCAGGCCCAGGGCTTTGATGCGACCAATGCCCGGGTCGCCAGCGAGCAGCTGATGCAGCGCTACTACCGGATCGCCAAGTCGGTCACCCAGCTCAGCACCCTGCTGCTGCAGAACCTCGAGGCTGAGCTGTTCCCGGAAAACGCCGGCGTCGCCAAGGCGATCGACGATGAGTTTCAGAACAATCGCGGGCTGCTCGATGTGGCTGACGATACCCTCTTCGCCCGCAAGCCGGCTGCGATCCTGCGCGCCTTCCTGACCATGGAAAGCCACAGCGAACTGAGCGGCATGAGCGCCCGTACCCTGCGGGCGATCTGGCGCGAACGAGGCCGAATCGATGCACGATTCCGCCGCGATCCCGAGAACCGGGCTGCGTTCCTGCGAATCCTGCAAAGCGACGACGCAGTCACGCATGAACTGCGTCGTATGAACCAGTGGTCGGTGCTCGGGCGCTATCTGCCGGTCTTTCGTCGAATCGTCGGCCGGATGCAGCACGACCTCTTTCATGTCTACACCGTCGATCAGCACATCCTGATGGTGGTTCGCAATCTGCGTCGGTTCACCAAGGCCGAGCATGCCCACGAATACCCGTTCTGCAGCCAGCTGATGGCGGGGTTCGAGCGCCCCTGGTTGCTCTACCTTGCGGCGCTTTTTCACGACATCGCGAAAGGCCGCGGCGGTGACCACTCGTCCCTCGGCAGGCAGGACGCCCGGCGCTTCTGTCGGGCCCATGGCCTGTCAGTCGAAGACTGCGATCTGGTCGAGTTTCTGGTCGATCAGCACCTGACCATGTCGCAGGTTGCGCAAAAGCAGGACCTGAGCGACCCCCAGACGATTGCCAGCTTCGCGGCTCGAGTCGGTTCGGAGCGCCGACTCACGGCGCTGTACCTGCTGACCGTGGCCGACATCCGGGGCACCAGTCCACTGGTCTGGAATGCCTGGAAGGGCAAACTGCTGGAAGACCTCTATCGCCTGACCCGTGGCCTGCTGAGCGGCGAAGTCAGCAGCCCCGACGAGCGCCTCGATGCGCGACACGCTGAAGCCAGACGATTGCTGAACCTGGCCGGCATCGCCCCCGCCGCCTATGCGGATTTCTGGAAACGCCTCGAAATCGGCTATTTCCTTCGCAATGATCCGCAGGATGTCGCCTGGCACACGCAGGTGCTGCACCAGACCCCTGTGCCGGAACATCCGGTGGTGCGCACACGTCTGTCGCCGATCGGTGCGGGATTTCAGGTCGTGGCCTACCTGCCCGACCAGCCCGATCTGTTTGCCCGGATCTGCGGCTACTTCGACAGCAAGAATCTGTCGGTGCTCGATGCACAGGTCCACACCACCAGCGACGGGCGTGCCCTCGACAGTTTTCTGGTGGTCGACCCCAGCCACTCGTTCGAGTATCGCGACATCCTCTCGCTGGTCGAGGTCGAACTCGCGGCGCGACTGACGCAGCGCAAGCCGCTCGAAGCGCCGGTGCGCGGCCGACCATCGCGTCGGTCACGCTACTTCCCGATCGCCCCGCAGGTCGACCTGCGACCCGACGATCGCGGCAATTGTTATCTGCTGTCGGTGGTCACCAACGACCGCACCGGACTGCTCTATGGCATCGCCCGCGCACTGACCCGCCATGGCGTCAACCTGCAGGCCGCGCGCATCATGACGCTTGGCGAGCGGGTCGAAGATGTGTTTCTGATTGAAGGCCCTTCGCTGGCCAATGCACGTCAGCAGATTCAGCTTGAAAACGACCTGCTGGCGGCAATGCAGGATTGATCCTGGCCGCGGGACCTCAGTCGTCGCTCAGCGTCTGCCCGGGAAAGAGCGCCTCGATAAAGCCGAATCGGGTCAGGTCACGGATGCGCCTGGGATAGAGAATGCCATCGAGATGGTCGCATTCGTGCTGCACGACACGGGCGTGAAAGTCGGTCGCGGTGCGGTCGATCGACTGGCCATTCGCATCGTAGCCCCGATACCGAATATGACCGAAGCGCGGTACCCAGCCACGCATCCCGGGTACCGACAGACAACCTTCCCAGCCCTCCTGCTCGTGGGGTGAGAGCACTTCGATCACCGGATTGATCAGCACCGTCTGCGGCACAGGGTCTGCATCGGGATAGTTCGGATGCGACCCGACACCGAAGATCACGACACGCAGATCGATCCCGATCTGGGGCGCGGCGATCCCGGCACCATCGCGCGCCGCCATGGTGTCGAACAGATCGTCGATCAGCTCGAGAAGCTGCGGTGAGCCGAAGTCGGTCACCGGGCGCGCCACCCGCAGCAGCCGCGGATCGCCCATTTTCAGCACCTCGCGAATCATGGCGCGTCGGCCCTGCTGCCCATCGCTGCTGCCGATCCTGCCGGTACACGCAGGCAGGCTGACAGAATCCGGCGGACACGCTCCATGGCGAGTTCCATCACGACGCCGATGGCCGCAAGTGAAATCGACTGCGCGCTCTCGCCGATACCGGCCGCATGATTGGCCACCACTGCCATGGCGCCGTAGGGCAATTCGAGTTCTCGCGCCAGCGCCGCTTCCGGCATGCCGGTCATGCCCACCAGATCACAGCCGTCACGCTGCATTCGGCGAATCTCGGCGGCGGTTTCGAGGCGCGGGCCCTGAGTGCAACCATAGGTGCCGCCAAGTGCGACCGTTTCACCGATCGAGCGGGCCGCCTCGGCAAAGCGCGCTCGTACGCTCTCGGAATAGGGATGGGTGAAATCGATATGGGTCACCGGGTCATCGGGCCCCTCGAAAAAACTTCCTTTTCGCCCGCTGGTGTAATCGATGATCTGATCGGGGATGACCAGTGCTCCCGGCCCGAGATCTGCGCGGATGCCACCGACCGTGGCGACCGCCAGCACCTGCGTGACTCCCACCTCGCGCAATGCCCACAGGTTGGCGCGATAGTTGATCTCGTGCGGCGCGATGGTGTGCCCGTAGCCGTGTCGCGCCAGAAAGACCACATCGACACCCTCGATCGCGCCGAATGTGAGGGCACAGGAGGGATCGCCATAAGGCGTGCGAACCACCTCGCGCCGCCGGCGCTCGAGGTCAGTCAGATTGGCCAGACCGCTGCCGCCAATGATTGCGAACATTGCTCAAAGGCCCCGACGGGCGAGAAAGGCCGCGAAGTCGGTGGCTACCTCGGGGTGGCGCAAGGCAAGCTCGACAGTCGCCTGGAGATAGCCGATCTTGGAGCCGCAATCGTAGCGACTGCCCTCGAATCGATAGGCAAGCACCGGTTCGTCCTCGATCAGCCTTGCCAGTCCGTCGGTGAGCTGGATCTCACCACCGGCGCCCGGTCGGATATTGGCCAGATGCTCGAAAACCAGCGGACTGAGGACATAGCGGCCCACGACGGCGAGGGTCGACGGCGCCACGTCGGGCTTGGGCTTTTCGACGATCCCGGTGACCCGGTCGGTACGCTCACCCCAGGGCGTGCCCGACACGATGCCGTAAGAGCCGGTCTCGGATCGATCGACCTGCTGGACCGCCAGCACACTCGAATGATGCTTTCCGTATTGCGCCACCATCTGCGCGAGGACGCCGACACCATCGGCTCCGGCTTGCATCAGATCATCGGCCAGCAGCACGGCAAACGGCTCATCGCCTACCACCGAGCGCGCGCACAGCACGGCGTGACCCAGGCCGAGCGGCTCGGCCTGACGGATATAGACGCAGTTGACGCCCTTGGGGGTGACTTCCTTGACGATATCGAGCAACGCGCTCTTGCCGCGCGCCGACAGTTCGGCCTCAAGTTCATAGGCCTTGTCGAAGTGATCCTCGATCGAGCGCTTGCCGCGCCCGGTGATGAAGATCATCTCGGTGATGCCGGCATCGGCGGCCTCTTCAACCGCATACTGGATCAGCGGCTTGTCGACCACCGGCAGCATCTCCTTGGGCGACGCCTTGGTTGCCGGCAAAAACCGCGAGCCCATCCCGGCAACCGGGAAAACCGCTTTTCTAATCTTCTTGGCCATCTTCTCGAATCATCCCTTCAAGTTGGTCGATGCTGATCACGGGGATCCCAAGCTGATGCGCCCGGGCGATCTTGCTGCCGGGCTGATCGCCCGCCAGCACGAAGTGTGTCTTGCCTGATACTGAGCCTGAAACGCTCCCGCCATGTTGCCGAATCAATGCCTCGGCTTCATGACGACTCAGGCCCGGCAGCGTACCGGTGACCACGATCGTGCGACCTTCCAGCGCCCGGCCCGGCGCATCATCCGACAACTGGCCAGTGCCAACAGTCTGGGTGGCCGACCGGGCGTTGCCAGGCGGCACCGCCTTTGACACACCGACGCCCGCCTGACGGAGCCGGCCGATGACTTCACGGTTGTGCGGCTCGGCCGCAAACGCCTGGATCGAGGCGATGATCTCGGGGCCCAGGCCCTCGAGCGGCACCGCCATCAGTGGCTCGCCTCGGCCGCGCGACCGGGCATTGTGCTTTTGCGCCAGCGTCTTTTCCTCGAGGATGGCTGGCCAGTCGGCATCAAGCACCGCATCGATCGAGCCGAACTCGGCCGCCAGAATGCGGGCGATTTCTTCGCCGACATGGCGAATGCCCAAGGCAAAGAGCACACGCTCGAGCGTCGCGCCACGCGAGGCTGCAATGGCTGCGGCGAGGTTGGCGGCCGATTTGTCGCCGAGCCGATCGAGTCCGGCAAGGGTCGCGGCATCAAGAAAATAGAGATCGGCCGGTGTCTGAACCAGATCGAAATCGACCAACTGATCAACGATTCGCTCACCCAGGCCGTCGATGTCGACCGCGCGACGCTGGGCAAAATGCAAGAGCGCCTGCTTGCGCTGTGCCTTGCAGTAAAGCCCCGCCACACAACGCCAGGCCGCCGCGCCGGGTTCGCGAACCGCCAACGAGCCGCAAACCGGGCAATGCGTGGGCATCAGGAAGCGCCGGGCATCGGGCGGGCGACGCTCGGGCACTGCGCGAACGACCTCGGGAATGACATCGCCGGCACGACGAACCACCACGGTATCGCCGATCAGCAGATCCTTGCGGACCAGCTCGTCTTCGTTATGAAGCGTCGCATTGGTGACGGTCACGCCGCCAACAAACACCGGACGCAGACGGGCGACCGGCGTGAGTACGCCAGTTCGACCGACCTGGATGTCGATGCCGAGCAACTCGGTGAGCGCCTCCTCGGCGGCAAATTTATGCGCGACCGCAAAGCGCGGCGCACGCGCAACGAAGCCGATCGCCTCATGCCAGTCGCGCTGATCGACCTTGTAGACCACGCCGTCGATGTCATAGGGAAGCTGCGAGCGCGACTTGCCCACCTCGCGGTAAAAGTTCAGCAATGCCTCGGTATCGGCGCAGATCGAGCGGGTCTGACCGACCGGCAGGCCGATCTCGGCAAACCAGTCGAGCAGTGCGGCATGCGAGGCCGGCAGCGCCATGTCGGTCGAGACTTCGCCGAGTCCATAGGCAAAAAACCGCAACGGCCGCTGCGCGGTCAATGCCGGATCGAGCTGTCGAAGGCTGCCTGCCGCGGCATTGCGAGGATTGACGAAGGGCTTGTCGCCACGGGCGGCCTGGGCCAGATTGAGACGGTCGAAGTCACGCCGGAACATCAGTACCTCACCGCGCACCTCGAGACGCTTGGGAACCGGCCCCTTCAATTGAAGCGCAATGGCGCGAACGGTGCGCAGATTCGCGGTGACGTCTTCGCCCAGCTGGCCGTCGCCGCGGGTCGCGCCCTGCACGAAGCGGCCATCGAGATAGAGCAGGCTGACCGCCAGCCCGTCGAATTTCAACTCAGCGCAATAGCGCAGCTGCGAGGCATCCAGGCCGGCGCCGGTGGCCGCCTCGCGCACCCGCCGATCGAAACCGGCCACATCCTGATCGTCGAAGGCATTCTGGAGCGACAGCATCGGCACGACATGGCGCACCTGACCGAATGCACCCACCGCAGCGCCACCCACACGCTGAGTCGGAGAGCTGGGATCGGCCCACTCGGGGTGTGCGCCTTCGAGCGCTACCAGCTCATGAAAGAGGCGGTCGTACTCGGCGTCGGGAATCGACGGCGCGTCGAGCACATAGTAGGCATGGTTGTGGCGCTCAAGCTCCCGACGCAGCGTTTCGATTGCCGCACCAACCGTCGATGAAGCCTCGGGGGCAGAATCGCCCATGATCGACGCCGTCAGTTGAAGACGCGCAAGGCAGCGCTCGAGCCGGCAGCCAGCCCGGCCCGACGCAAGCCGTCGTAGCGCTCCTCGAGCTGCCTGGAGACCACCGCGACCTGCGCGGTGCTGAGCGGACGCTGGGCATCGTCGACCAGTTGCCCGCCGGTCATCTGGGCACACCGCCTGGCACAATCGATCATGACCTTCCAGGGCTGCTCGTGAACCGGGGCACGCGGCACATCGAGCAGCAGGGTGAGTTGCTCGGCTCGTTCGCCAAAGGACAGCGAGAACACCACTTCACCCGCCTCGCCCAGCCTGACGTAGCGATTGCTGCCTCGCTCGGCCAGCCCGAGCGATCTGGCCAGCGCCGCAAGCTCATCGTTGGACAGGGCAGTCGGCGTCTCGATGTTGGCGCCGATGAGGGCATCGAGCGCCGCACAATAATCATCGAGACGGCGCGCATGATCGAGCACCGGCGACATCGCCGGCACGATCGCCCCCCCGGCGCCCAGCGCCACGCCCAGTCCGGTGACCGCGTCTTCGAACTCGGAGAACTCCATCGCATTGAGCGGCCCGGTGCGGTTGGCCAGCAGCACACCGGCGCGAACCCGCTGCAGGGCGCCGCTTGCGGCGGTCGGAACGATCCATTGGCCATTGCCGGTATCAGCCTCGATTGCAACCGGCTTGGTGCCGACGCGCCGCAGCGCGCCCGCCGCTGTCATCAGTCGATCCGGCATGACCGGTCCACCCAGCGGCAGCTCGACGATGCAGTCGAGCCGGGCATCCAGAATCGGGCCGGCTTCGACCCCGCGCTGCGGCAAGGCCATTGTCTTGTCGACCAGCCAGGGCTCGGGGCTTTCGCCCTGGATGCGCTCGTGCGCCAGCATCGGGTCATCAGACCGGTCAAAGCCTGCAGCACCGCCCAGGCCAGTTGGCTGACCCACCATCGGCTCTCGAAGCGGGTCACCGTCGAGTGCGGGCTCGAGCACCTCGCCGCCCATCTCGAAAGTGGGCTCGATACGACCGGCTGATGCGGTCGAAGTGGCATCAACGCCCGCAATCGTCGGGTCGGTGGTGACCTGCGCGACCTTGCCCAGCGCGCCCTCGGCAAGCGAATCAGCAGCTGCAGGCTCGCCGGCCATGGCATCGACCACGGTCGGCGCAGCTTCCTCGCGCAACGCGGCGCGACGGCGCATCTGCCGACCCTGCAGCAGATTGAACATCAGCACGACCAGCAGGGCGATCAGTATCAGACCGAGCAGGCTAGTCCAGAGCGTATTCATGCAGCCTCCGCAAAGCGTGTTGCAGCATCGATATCGACCGCGACGATGCGCGAAACGCCGCGCTCCTGCATCGTGACACCGACCAGTTGCTGGGCAAGTTCCATGGCGATCTTGTTGTGGGTAATAAACAGGAACTGCGTCTGGTCGGACATGCGCCTGACCATATTGCAGTAGCGCTCGGTGTTGGCATCGTCGAGCGGCGCATCAACCTCGTCAAGCAGGCAGAACGGTGCCGGATTCAACTGGAAGAGCGCAAACACCAGCGCGATCGCAGTGAGCGCCTTTTCGCCGCCCGACAGCAGATGAACCGAGCTGTTGCGCTTGCCGGGAGGCTGTGCGACCACGCTTACGCCCGAGTCGAGAATCTCTTCACCGGTCAGCACCAGACGCGCCTCGCCACCGCCAAAAAGCTCGGGAAACAGCGTGCCGAAGTGGCGGTTGACCGAATCGAAGGTGTCCTGAAGCAGCGTGCGGGTCTCGCGGTCGATGCGGCGGATCGCATCCTCGAGTGTCGCCATTGCCTCGTTCAGATCGCTGCACTGGGCATCGAGGAAGGTTATTCGCTCGCGCGATGTGGTGAGCTCGTCGAGCGCTGCCAGATTGACCGCACCCAGTGCTGCGATCGCATTGACCAGGCGGGTGACCTCGCCCTGCAGCCAGGACGGCTTGGGAGTCTGCGCAAAGCTCGCCCGCAAGGCTTCGGTATCAATCTCGCCCTGCGCGAGCTGCTCGGCAAACTGATCGGCGCCCAGGCGTGCGGCCTGCTCCTTGAGCTGAAGCTCGGTGAGCTGGTCGCGAAGCGGCTGTTGACTGCGTTCGTGTCCCAGGCGCAGTTCGTCCTGTTCGCGCATGGTCGCGGTCAGCGAATCGAGCCGCGCCCGCACTTCGGCGAGCGCCGTCTCGCAGCGTACGCGTTGGTCGAGCGCCTGCTGCAGACCACCGCGAGCGGCCTCGGCCGACAGGGCATCGAGTCGAGTCTGCAAACCCGCGGACTCGGTTTGCGATTGGGCAATGATCTGCAGCGATTGCTCGACCTGCTCACGAAAGGACTGGCTTCGCGCCTCGATCGAGCGGGCGGCAAACGCCGCCTCACGCTCGTCGCGCTCGATGTCGCGCAAGGTGTCACGGGCTGCCGACAGCTCGGCTTCGGCGTCTTCATGGGCTGACCGGCAGTTCTCGAGCGCCTCCTGATGGTCGGCCAGCAGCAGATCGAGCGACTCGAACCGGGCGACCTCTTCGGCGATGGCGTTCTCGCGGGTCGCCTGCTGTGCGGTGACCTCGGCCAGGTCGGCGTCAAGCCGGCTGCGATCGGCCTGGGCACGCTGGACCTGCTGGGCGCATCGCTCGGTATCGAGCCGCAAACTCGCCGCCTGGCGCACCGATTGCGACAGCGCCTCGCGGTCGGCACCGACCCGGTTGCGCGCTTCGGCCGCAGCAGCTTCGGCCCGCGCGGCAGCGGCTCGCGCCTCGTCAGCGATCAGCTCGAGCGCACGATGCTCGCGCTCAAGATGCTCGAGCTCCTGCTGGCGGGCGAGCACACCATCCTGCTCGGCATCCATCGCATAGAGCTGCACGCCGAAGCGGCCCACCACATGCCCGCTGCGCAGCACGAACTGACCGCCCACCGGCAAGCGTGCCCGATCGCGAATCGCATCCGACCCGGACTCGGCGCAGAAGCTGCCATGCAGCCAGTCGTCGAGCAAGGCACGCACTTGTGCATCGGTGGTGTGCGCCCGACCGGACAGCGGCAGCAGGCCATCGGGCGGCGCAGGCGCCGTCGTCGCGGTCCCCGGCGAGAAAAACCCGACCTTGGCCGGCGGGCGCTCATCGAGCAGGCCGGACAGGGATTCGATGCGACCGACTTCGAGCGCCTGAACCCGCTCGCGCAACACCGACTCGATCGCCGACTCCCAGCCCGGCTCGATGCGCAAGCGCTGCCAGAGCCTGCGCAACTGGTCGAGTCCGTGACGCAGCAGCCAGGGTGCGGTCGCCGCCCCGGTCAAGGTCCGTTCCTGGATCTGGCGCAGGGCATTGATCCGGGCGTCGACCTGCGACAGCCGCGATTGCGCCTCCCGCAGGGCTTCCTGCGCAGGCGCCCGCATGGCATCAAGCTCGGACCAGCGTGACTCGGTCTGAGCGAAGCGCTCGCCAGCCTCTTCTTCGATCGCCTCGGCCTCGGCCAGACGCTGCTGCAAGGCCTCGAGCTCGGCAACCGGCGCGGCTTCGACCCGCGCTTTGGCATCGCGCAGCCGATCTTCGCGGCTGCCAAGATCACGCAGCGCCTCCTCGTGACCGCGCTGGCGGGTCGCGACCACCTGCAATTGCTGCGACGTCTCGGCCGCCAGGGTGCGAGCGCGCTCAAGGGCCTCGCGAGCATCGGCGAGCGCATCTTCGAGCATCGGCAGGCCGGCACCGGCATCTTCAAGCCTTGCCGCAAAGGCCTCCTGCCGCTCCAGGGCCACCGCCTGTGCTTCTTCATTGCGATCGAGCGCGTCACGCGCCTGAAGCTCACGCTCACGCGCGGCGTCGGCGGCAAGCGCCAGCGCGGCGAGCCGTTCGCGCAACTGCGCCTGCGAATCGGTCACAAAGCGGATTTCGCCCTCGAGC
>CAMCXH010000099.1 GCA_945883285.1 Bordetella parapertussis
ATCGATACGCCGGATGCGCTGCTGGTCGCCAGCAAGGACGCCAGCCAGCAGGTCAAGGAAATCGTGACGCGGCTCAAAGCCAGCGGCCACGAGGCGGCCCGACTGCATCGCACCGTCGCCCGCCCCTGGGGCACTTACACCGTCCTGCAGGAAGGCGCACGATTCAAGATCAAGCGGATCGAGGTCAAGTCGGGCCAGACGCTGTCGCTGCAGATGCACCATCACCGCAGCGAACACTGGATTGTGGTCTCGGGCACGGCCAAGGTCACCTGCGACGACCGGACCTATCTGGTCGCCGCCAACGAATCAACCTACATTCCGATCGGGACCCGCCATCGCCTCGAAAATCCTGGCGTGCTCGATCTGGTCATGATCGAGGTCCAGTGCGGTGACTACCTCGGCGAAGACGACATCGTCCGCTTCGAGGACAAGTACGGGCGGGTCGGCTGAGCAGTGACAGCGCATGCCCCCGATGCGCGACGCCTGGGCGCCGCTGTCATCGTGGGGTCATGCCGGCGTCATAATCTTTGCGGGTTCTGACCATCCCGGAAGTCCAACGTGAGTGCTCGAATTCTTATCGTCGAAGACGAACCCGCCATTCGGGATCTGCTTGCCATCAATCTCAGACATGCCGGTTTCGAGCCCTTGCACGCGCCTGACGCAGCCTCGGCCCGTGCCCAGATCGACGCTGCCCTGCCCGACCTGGTGCTGCTCGACTGGATGCTGCCCGACCAGTCTGGCATCGACATTGCACGCAAGCTGCGCAGTGACACCCGCACACGCGAAATGCCGATCATCATGCTGACCGCCCGATCGGCCGAGTCGGACAAGCTGGGCGGCTTTGATGCCGGCGCCGACGACTATGTCACCAAGCCCTTCTCGCCGCGCGAACTGGTTGCCCGGGTCCGTGCGCTGCTGCGTCGGCGTGCTCCGGAAGCCACCGACGACCCGGTCGAGGTCGCCGGCCTGCGCCTCGAACCCGACACCTTCCGGGTCATCGCCGATGGCTCGGCAATCAAAATGGGCCCGACCGAGTTCCGCCTTTTGCACTACCTCATGAAGAATCTCGACCGTGTGCTGTCGCGCGGCAAGCTTCTTGACGGCGTCTGGGGTGACCATGTCTTCATCGAAGAGCGCACCGTCGATGTCCATATCCGTCGACTGCGTCTGGCGCTGCAACCCTCGGGCCATGACCGCCTGATCGAAACCGTCCGGGGCGGTGGCTACCGCTTCCTGCCACAATAGTCGTCTCCCCTCTCTTGTCGGGCGCTCCGGTTTGGTCGTCGTTCGAACACTGCTGATCGTCGGTGCGCTGCTCCTTATCGCCGCAGTTCTGGGATTGCTCGACCATCAGGTCACCGCGATCTGGATACTGATCACCGGCCTGTGTTCGGTGATCGCCTACAACACCGTCTATGTCGCACGACTGCATCACTGGTCGGGGCTGCCGCGCAATCGCGAACTGCCGCTGGGCGTAGGCGTCTGGGGCCAGACCCTCGACCGGATCAGCCGCTTCATGCGCCAGGACGCAATCGAGCGGTCCGAGACCGCGGCCGAACTCGAGCGGCTGCATGCTGCGGTCGATCTGCTGCCCGACGGCCTGGTGGTGCTCGACCGCTTTGACCATGTGCAATGGAGCAACCGGGCCGCCCAACGCATTCATGGCATCTTCGGCACGCGTCGGCCGATTGACCATTTCGTCCGTCAGCCAGAATTTCTCGACTACCTGCGCGCCAACGATTTTTCCGAGGCAGTCGCCCTGTCTCTGCCCGGCCAGCCGGGCCGGGTTTTTGCGATGAAGATCGAGCCGACGGTCGACGCCTTTCGCCTGCTGATCACGCGCGACATTACCGAGGCCAATCTGCTTGAGCAGGTACGCCGCGACTTCGTCGCCAATGTATCGCATGAGATCCGCACGCCGCTGACGGTGGTCTCCGGCTTCGTCGAGACACTGATGGAAATCGAGTTGCCGCCGCAGGAACAGATGCGCTGCCTCGAACTGATCAAGCGTCAGACAGTCACCATGGAGCGCCTGGTTGAAGACCTGCTGACGCTGTCTTCGCTTGAATCCGCGAATCTGCAAGCCGAAGCCACCGAGGTGGCGATCGGCCCGATGCTGCAGACGCTGGTTGCAGACAGCCGCGTCTTCTCAGCCGGTCGACACAAGATCGAGGTCTCGGTCGATGCGGTGGAGTCGGTCCGTGGCGTCAGCAACGAGCTCGACAGCGCCATTCGCAATCTTCTGACCAACGCCGTTCGCTACACCCCTGAAGGCGGGTCGATCACTGCGTCGTGGCGTGTGGTCGATGGCGAGGGTGTGCTTGCGGTGACCGATACCGGCATCGGCATCGCCGCCGAACATTTGCCCCGTCTGACCGAACGCTTCTATCGGGTCGATCGTGGCCGTTCACGTGAGATGGGCGGCACCGGACTGGGGCTGGCGATCGTCAAGCATGTTGCGCAACGCCATCAGGCCCGACTCGATATCGACAGTCGCGTCGGCGCCGGAAGTACCTTCAGGCTTCATTTTCCGAGGTCACTGGTCGTCATGCCGACCCGTTCGAGGCCGCCTGTCAGCATTGCCGCTGCGGATGCCGGTGCGGATGCCGCTGCGGATGCCGGTGCGGATGCCGCTGCGGATGCCGCTGCGGATGCCGATACCGAGGCCGGTGCGGGCTTTACCCGTTCGGTGACACCGTCGACCTGAACAACGGCAGTTGCCGGCTCCGCTTCAATCGTTCGTTCAGAGCCGGCTAGCGCTCGCCAAATCTTCCCTGCTCGATCGGCTGAAATTCCAGCGGCACCATGTCGGTCGGCGGCACAGACGGTCCGGGCTTGGGCAGGTCAGCAGGCCGAGTCCGGCCCGACGGCAGCACTGACGGGACCGTCGTCGGCGAAACCGGTGCGGCGGGGCGAGTCTGTGCATCGGCGAGCGCGAGTGTCGCGCCGGCTGGCACCTCGACGGTTCCGGCCAGATTCGTGACCGCGACCCGGCCTGCGATCACCACGACCTTGAGTCCCGATACCTTGCCATCGGTACATCCTGAGGCCGGGCAGACCGTCTGATCTACCGTGAATTCAGTTCCGCGAATGCCAATGGTGGCGGTCGGTGTTGTCAGCCGCCAGTCCTGCGGATCACGCTTGCCGATCCGCCCCGAAATCACCCTGATCGAGCCTTTGATCAGTTCGAAGAAACTGCGCTGGCGGTCCTGATCGAACACATAGGAATCGACCCTGAATTCGCTGCCACCCTGGATCGACATCTGAGCCCCGTCTGCGAAACGAAGCAGCACCCGGCCATCCCGACCGGTACGGATACGGTCACCGCTGCGGATCGGCACATCCCGGCGCACCGGGGTCGAGAACGACACACCCCGGATCAGCATGGTGTCGCCTTCAGAAAGCGTTACCTCGGCAGCATTGAAGGTGCCGTCGGGGAACACCTCACCGGGCTTGCCCTGGGCAGCCGCAACCGACATCGCCGCCAGCGTGATGGCAAAGGCGAGCAATCGGCGTGTGACTGTTTTCACGTTCAAGTACCCCAGGTCTGATTCGTCCTGACGGGTTTACGGCTGGGAACAGACGTGCTTTAGCTGCAAGCTGCCAATCGTGGCATCAGTGGCGTCTCAAGCCAGACCAGTGGTCGGCGACGACGTTGCAGACAGCGGATGGGAAGGTCGCGGAGCGCGACCGTTCAGGAGCGATGCAGTCCGATCGCCTGAGTTGGTGCCGGGAGAGGGATTCGAACCCTCACGCCATCACTGACGGGGGATTTTGAGTCCCCTGTGTCTACCGTTCCACCACCCCGGCGGGCGAAGCCTTCCATTATCAGGCAAGCCGCGCCAACCGGCAAACCGGCTCAGGTGGGGCTGACAGGCGGCTGACGTACGGGGTGACGGCTGTCGACACCCGAGACCACATGCATGATGTATTCGGCGATGTTCTTGGCGTGGTCACCGACGCGCTCGAGTGACTGCACCACGAACACCAGCGACAGGGCATCGGAGACTCGTGTCGAGTCCTCGCTCATGCGCCGCATCAGCGAACTGATCAGCTGATCACGCAAGGCGTCGACCTCGACATCCCGCTGAATCAGGCGTTCGGCAGCAGCCTCATCCTGACGCAGAAAGCTGTCGATCGCCGAACGCAGCATGTCGGCGACGATCTCGGTCATCTGCAGGATCGGATCAAAGGGAATCGGCAGGTTGCCACCGACGAACTGCTGGGCCTTGAGCGCAATTTTCTTGGCTTCGTCGCCGATCCGCTCGAGATCATTCACGCCATGAATCACACCGATGATCTCGCGAAGATCGATGGCAATCGGCTGGCGCTTGGCAATGATCTGATTGCAGCGCAGATCGCTTTCGACCTGCATCTGATTGATCTGACGCTCATCCACCAGCACCGCGGTCGTCAGACGCAGATCACCATAACGCACCGCATCGACGGCACGCAGCAACTGACGCTCGACCAGGCCGCCCATTGTGGTGAAGGCGCTCCGAATGGAGTCGATGTCAGCGTCAAACTGACGGTATGTGTGCTCGGTCATGGGCATCTCCTGGTTCGCCTATGTTTCGACTCAGCCGAACCGCCCGGTGATGTAATCCTCGGTCGCCTGCTTTGTTGGTTTGATGAAGATCTGATTGGTCTCGCCAAACTCCACCAGTTCGCCGATGTACATATAAGCCGTGAAGTCCGAAATCCGGGCCGCCTGCTGCATGTTGTGGGTCACGATCGCGATGGTGTACTCGTGCTTCAGTTCGTTGATCAGCTCTTCGATCTTGGTGGTCGAGATCGGATCGAGCGCGCTGGTCGGCTCGTCGAGCAGCAGGACTTCCGGTTTGACCGCCACCGTCCGGGCGATGCACAGACGTTGCTGCTGACCACCCGACAAAGACAGCCCGCTTTGCTGAAGCTTGGACTTCACTTCTTCCCAGAGGGCTGCCTTGCGCAATGCCCATTCAACCCGGTCATCCATGTCGCGCTGCCCGAGCGACTCATACAGACGAACGCCAAAAGCGATGTTTTCGTAGATCGTCATCGGAAACGGCGTGGGCTTCTGAAACACCATCCCGACCTTTGCCCGCAGCAGGTTGATGTCCTGCTCCTTGGCAAGAATGTTTTTCCCGTGGAGCAGGATCTGGCCTTCCGCACGCTGCCCCGGGTACAGATCGAACATCCGGTTGAAGGTGCGCAAAAGCGTTGACTTGCCGCAACCCGACGGCCCGATGAACGCGGTGACCTTGCCCCGCGCAATATCGAGCGACACGTCTTTCAGGCCCTGGAACTTGCCATAGAAAAAGTTCAGGTTGCGCACGGTCAGTGCTGCATCGAGCGTCGATGCTGCAGCCCCGCCAGACCCGGCAGAGGCAACCGACTTGCTCATATCGATACTGATGGAGGACATGCTCAGCTCGCTTCCTTGAAGTGCGTCAGGACTGCGCTTTGCTGCTGAAAGCAACGCGCGCAATGATATTGATCGCCAGGACGATGATGGCGATCAGTGCAGCACCGCCCCAGGCAAGTTTCTGCCAGTCCTCGTAGGGGCTCATCGCAAAGTTGTAGATCACGACCGGCAGATTGGCCATCGGACGTGACATGTCGGTGCTGAAGAACTGATTGTTGAGTGCGGTAAACAGCAAGGGGGCGGTTTCGCCGATCATCCGCGCCACAGCGAGCAGCACGCCGGTCACGACACCGCCGCGAACTGCCCGCAAGGTGACCGCGAGGCTGACCTTCCAGCGCGGCGTGCCCAAGGCGAACGCTGCCTCACGCAGGCTGCTCGGTACGAGGTTGAGCATGTTTTCGGTCGTTCGAACAACCACCGGGATCGCGATCAGCGACAGCGCGAGGGAGCCTGCCCAGCCCGAAAAATGCTTGACGGTCGCCACCGCGAAGGCGAACACAAACAGACCCACGACGATGGAGGGCGCTGACAGCATGATGTCGACAAAGAAACGGGTGGCGACACCGAAGCGGGTCTGCTTGCCGAACTCGGCAAGATAAACACCGGCCAGGATGCCGATAGGGGTCGAGATCAGCGTCGCGAATCCAACGATCATCAGGCTGCCGACAATCGCATTGGCCATACCGCCCCCGGCCGATCCCGGGGCGGGCGTATTTTTCAGAAAGAAATCCGGGGTCAGGGCAGAGAGCCCGTTCGACGCCAGCGTCCAGAGAATCCAGATCAGACCCACCAGGCCGACGACCACCGACACCGAACTGAAGGCCAGGCCCAGGAAATTGGCAATTCTGCGGCGACTGTAGATGCGGGCACCTGCGGCAGACATACTGAGATCGCTCATCAATAACCCCTCAGATGCCAGCGCGGGAGGTCGCGCGAGCAACCAGCCATTTGGACAGTGCGAGCACGATAAAAGTAATCACGAAGAGGATCAATCCAAGCGCAAAGAGTGCTGGCACGTGCAGAACCGGGTCGGCTTCGGCAAACTCGTTCGCCAGCGTCGAGGCAATCGAATTGCCGGGTGCGAACAGGCTCGATGACAGTCGGTTGGCATTGCCGATCACGAAGGTCACCGCCATGGTTTCACCAAGCGCGCGACCCAGCCCGAGCATCACACCACCGATGACGCCGACTCGGGTATACGGCAGAACGATGTTACTGACCACCTCCCAGGTGGTGCAGCCAATACCGTAGGCAGACTCCTTGAGTACCGGCGGCACGGTATCGAACACATCGCGCATCACTGAAGCGGTGAAAGGAATGACCATCAGCGCCAGCACCAGTCCGGCGGTGAAGATGCCAACGCCCAGCGGCGGGCCGGCAAAGAGCGGCAGACCGGTCTTGATGAGCAGCGGCTGGACGTATTGCTGAAGCAGGGGGGCGAGGACAAACAGCCCCCAGATTCCGTAAATGATCGACGGCACACCCGCAAGCAGTTCGATCGCCGTGCCAAGCGGACGGCGCAGCCAGAGCGGGCAGGTCTCGGTCAGAAACAGCGCAATACCGAAGCTGATCGGCACCGCCACCAGCATGGCGATCGCCGAGGTGACCAGAGTGCCGTACACCGCAATGCCGGCGCCAAAAATATCTTCAGCAGGATTCCAGGTCGAGCTTGCAATGAAACCCGCCCCGAACTTTGCAAAAACAGGCGATGACTCGTAGACCAGCGACCCGATGATGCCGAACATCGACAGCAGAACCAACGCTGCGAAGCTGCCAGTGACGCGCTCGAACCACCGATCCTGGAAGGCAAATCGGGCGACTCTCTTGGCCAACGCGGCGGGGTCGGTCACCACCGGCGAGCCTGCGCCGGCCGCTCGTGGGTCTGAAGAATTGTTAAATGTGTTTGACGATGTGCTCATGCCGGGTTCCATTGGGGTCGGTGCAGGCACACGGACACGCCTTCAGAAGACTTTTGCGATCGCTGCCCGCGCTGCCCGCTCAGGGGCAGCGCTGGGCGGCATCAGTTGAGAACCGCTTTGCCCGAGGCGTCCTTGATGTCTTTCCAGGAGGACTCGATCTGCTTCGCGACACTTGCCGGGATCGGCACATAGTCCATTTCGACCGCCGCCTTGCCACCGTTGGCATAGGCCCATTTGAAGAACTTGAGCACTTCGGCAGAACGCTTCGGGTCGGCCGCATTCTTGTGCACCAGGATGAACGAGGCTGAGGTAATCGGCCATGCGGTGGCGCCCGGCTGATTCGTCAGACTGATCCCGAATCCGGGTGCGGCATTCCAGTCGGCCTTGTCTGCGGCAGCGGCAAAGGTCTGGTCATCGGCCTGAATGGCTTTGCCGTCACGATTGACTTGCTGTGCATAGGCGATCTTGTTCTGCTTGGCGAAGGCGAATTCGACATAACCGATCGAGCCAGCAATCTTGGTCACATTGGCGGCAACGCCAGCGTTGCCGCGTCCACCGATGCCGACCGGCCAGTTGACAGTCTTGCCTTCACCCGGCGAAGCCTTGAAGGGAGCCGAGACGCGAGCCAGGTAGTCAGTGAAGACCGCGGTCGTGCCAGACGAATCGGAACGATAGACAACGGTAATCGCGGTGGCAGGAAGCTTCAGGCCAGGGTTGAGTTTGGCGATCGCTGCATCGTCCCAGGACTTGATCGCACCGCGGAAGATATCGCCAGTCACCGCGCCATCAAGCGTGATCTTGTTGGCGTCAACGCCCGGAAGATTGAAGACCACCACGACGCCACCGATCACCGCCGGAAATTGCGCCAAGCCGTTCTTGGTGAGGTCATCGCCCGACATCGGGTCATCGGAAGCACCGAAATCGACGGTCTTGGCGGTGATCTGCTTGATGCCGCCGCCCGACCCAATTGCCTGGTAATTCAGTTGAGCGCCGGTTGCGCTCTTGTAGGCTTCGGCCCACTTGGCATAAATCGGGGCCGGAAAGGTCGCGCCCGCACCGGTGATGTCCTGAGCCATTGCGCCGGCGCAGCCCAGAGCGAAGACGCCTGCGAGCATCAGTTTTTTCATTACAACCATGGATAAGCCTCGATATTGTCGGGGGTAACAAGAAAAATCAGGGTATCGACTTCTCGTGACAATTCTGTGACATCGGCATCGACATCAATCAAATCAGACAGTTATCGCGATACGACGCGCTTTCGCCATCGCATGACGGCGGCTGTCATCTTGGGGGCGAACGCGTCGGACATCAGTTCACCCGCTGGCGTTCGCTGCGACGCCCTGCAATAACTCGCCGCACGCGCCGCAGCCGCGAGAGCCAGCCTTCGCCGGACTCTGCCGCAATCGTGTCGAGGATTTCAGAGAGCGCTTTCGAGTAACGGATCGTCAGGATCGTGATCAGCACCGTCGGCAACAGGACTGATACGAAGATCCGCAGCTTGACGACCATTTCATTATCGGCCTCGTCGATCAGGTTCATCCCCAGGAAGCCGGTCGCGATCGTACCGATCAAGCCGAAAATCGTCACCACCGTGAGGCGCAGCACCGTGTCGCCCTGACGTCTGGCGTCGTCGCTGTCGAGGTAGGTGCCCATGTCGAGCACCTCCTCGCGCACTTCCTTGAACAGACGGTCGGTGCGCAGATGGCGACTCCACATTTCGAAAAGATCCCGGGCCATCGACTGGTTCGAGACTTCATGAAACCAGTAGCGATGGTTGAAGCGCAGGAAGACCTCCCGCGTGGCACGGATCGTGTCCCGGAACCGCCGCTCCGATTCGGGATCATCAAGATCGAGCAGCGAGACGCTATTGATCAGCCGGTCGGAGAACATCAGCAGACAGGCCTTGTGAAAGTGCGCAATCAGACCGACCAGAAAATACTGATGGCGGAACTGACCGCGCATGCCGGCGTCCATGTCGCGGAAAAACGGGTCTTGCCATGAGCCGACAATCGACATGGCATGGCCGTTACCGACCACCCGGGTCGATGCCCGCAGGTCGCGATGCTCGGCATTCCAGAAGCGGTCGTAGAGCATGCCGGCCTTCACCGACCGGATCACCTCGGGCGAATAGGGCAAGGGCAGGCCATCATCGGGGCGGGTGGCCAGCGCCAGCCTGAAAAAGTCGTCGTCAGTCAGGACGAAAGGATCGTCGAGCGCCAGATAGCTGAGCTTGGGCATCCGGTGATATTCAATCTGGCGATATCGGATCGGCCCCGGCCTGCCGGTGTGGTGGTGGACCATCGGCTCGAGCAGGTACTGCCAATGGGCGCCGATGCGCTGCGCGCGATGCTCGCCGGCGAAGGCCAGATAACCGGCCCGGTCATCCATGTCTGACGACACCAGCACCTGCCCCTCGGCGCCCAGCCACTCGACACGAGGAATGCAGGCAACCGGACTGCCGTCGGGATTCCAGCCGGCCGGGGAATCGCGCCCGAAACGGTAGAGCGTGTCCTGAACCCGGGACAGCGGCAGGTCGTCGGCAAAAAACTCGACGACCAGAAACACAATGTCGATATCGAAAAAAAAGTAGAGGTCGACATGCGACAGCGAAAAATCGACCGACTGCCCGTCGGGAAACTGCATTCGGCAGGCGCTGATGTCGTTGCGGCGAAAGACCCGGATCGGTGACTCGCCGAAACCCACTTTCGAGACGACCGAGCGCGCCTGACCGTAGAGAAAGCGCTGCACATGCGGCAGGAAGGTCACGAATTCGCGGTAGTGGCGCTCCTGGAATTGCGCCGGTTCAACGTTGAAGTCGTCGACAAGCTCGGTCCAGGGATTGGGCCCTTCGCATTGATCAAGATATTCCCAGGGCGTCTGGACCCGTCCGGGATTGCGCTGATCGGCACTGGCCATCGGCATCAACTGAAGCGGCCACATCAGGATCTGCCTGAAGTGCCTGACGATCGGATCGGCGAGACGGGTCATGGGGTGACCCCCTGTGGGGGCTGGTGGAGTCGCAATATCAGTGATTATGTCCGGCGTGGCCTGCCGGCACGATTTCAAGAGGCGCCGCTGGCAAGGACAAGCCCTTGACCGAACTGCCCGAGGCCGGTATCTGCGCCCAGTCGGCGGCGCCGACATCACAGGTCTGCAGCACCTTGAACCAGACGATGCCGGGCGATGCGGGCAACTGCCCCCGCACGACAAATTCATCGTAGAAGTCGCCGGAGAGCGCCGACGCCGGGCTCGCGGCCTGCCAGCTCACGGCGGTCACCGCTTCGGTCACCCGTCGGCCATGCGACTCATAGGGCTGAGCAAGCGGCGACCGCTGGACGGTGGTGATCCATCCTGCCTTAGGAACCGGCCTGGCGCCGGCAAAACCTGCAGGAAGGTTCACCGTGATGGCGGTGGTCGATGTCGCGCCGGCGCAGGCATGGCCGACCCGCAGGACCGCCTTGTAGATTGAGCCAGCCGCGGCTTGCGGCTGCTCGAGGGTGACATGGGCCGAGGCCGGTATCGCGAAGGCGATGGCAAGCCAACCGGTGAGCAGCGGCGTGCGGTATGAGAAAATAATTTTTTTGGTCGATGTCATGAAGGTCACTTCGTGTCGGCCCGCAAAGTCGCCATATAGGTTCGTTGCGGATAGGGGTGGAAATTCCAGTACTGATAACTGTTGAGGTTGTCGATGCCGATCGACGCAGTGAAGGTCTTGTTGATGCGCCACAGAGCCCGGACATCGGCGGTCACGAAGGGGCTGACACCCTGATAGGTGTAGCCGTTGACATCGATGTTGTTCAGCGTGCGGTATTGCTGGCCGCTGTAGCGCACACCGAGGCTGGTGCTGAATGCTTCAGTGAAACGATAATTGCCCAGTACGGTTGCGCGCCACCTCGGGATGTTGGGCTGGCGCTTGCCGACGGTATCGCCGGGGGTGGTCACGAAGCCGCTGTTCTCCTTGATCACCGAGTCGGCATAAGTCACGCTGCCGTTCAGATCGAGGCCTCTTATGCCGATATCGGCGCCGACATCGGTGCCGCCGAAGACCAGCTCGAGCCCGTTGGTGACAATCCGCCCGACGTTCTGTACCCGCGAGATGTTCCTGTTCGCGGCCGCGTCATAGACGGTCTGCGAATAGAGCGCATCGGTGACCTGCTCGGCAAACCAGGTCAAGCGCAGGGTGCCGGTGCCAATCAGTTTTTCAAGCGTCAGCTCGCCGGTCCAGGCTTTTTCGGGCGCCAGATTGGGGTCGTTGATGTAGAGCGAGTTGGTGGTCGAGGTGGCGCCATACAGTTCAGCCGGTGTCGGGAAGCGCACCGCACGGCCCACCGAGCCTTTGAGCAACGTGTCATCGGTGATCTGATTCGAGATCGCGGCCTTGGGCGAGATGGCTTGCTCGTTGCGGGTCGGATAGCTCAATGAACTGATCGCCGAAAAACTGGTCGAGCCATTGGAGGCCTGCCAGTTTTCGAGGCGCGCGCCCAGCACGGTCTTCCAGCGCGGCGCGAAGGCCCAGGTGTCCTGAGCCCACAGCGCTCGCAGCACGGTATCGCCCTGCACATTGCTGACGGTGGCAGCCGCCGGGCCATCGATCCAGCTGCCGCTGGTCTGACTGGTGAGGTAACGCAACTGGTAGGCGTACTGCTGCACACCGAAATCGACGATGTGCTCGCCCCTGATGCCCTCGGGCCGCCAGGTGCCACGCAGCGCAAGCGTGTTCCAGCCGGAGCCGGCGCCATTGGCGATCGTGCCGCTGCCGCCGCTGGCCGCGCCGGGCAGGGTATTGCCCGCCGCATTCTGGCGCAGGGTGTCGGCGTTGTAGCGGTAGAGGCTGGCCGCTGCCTCCCAGTCCCACTGACCCTGGGTATTGCTGCGCACCGTCAGTCCGTGGATGGCATGGACGCTATTGGCCTGGGTCAGCGGAAAATCCCCCCCGGTCAGGGCCTGCGTGCCGGTAAAGGCGCGGCCATTGATGTTGATCGGACCGCTGTAGACCGTCTGGCCGCCGGCATTGCGCAGATAGGACTGCGAATTGCCCGATGCGTCGTTCTGCCAGATGCCCAGGGTATAGGTGGCACGCAGCGTCGGCGAGAAGTCGTAGGCAAGCTTGAGCTTCGCGTGATCCTGCACGGTGTGGTACTGCGTGCCGGCTCCCAGGACATACCAGGGCTGATTCGCATTGTTGAGCCCCGGCACCGCACCGGTCACCGGCGTGCCTGCGCCAGACGACGCGCCGGCGCTCAGCAGGCGGGTCGCGAAGGTCAGCGGCTGACCCTGGCTGTCGGTGCGATTCACATTGACCCACCATGACCATTCGCCCTGACGGCTGCCGAGCGAGGCACTCGTCTGCCAGCCCCGATAAGTGGCCTGCGTGCTGTATAGGTCGAAAGGCTGAACGAAGTAGCCAATGGCGACATGGCCTTCGAAGGCGGTCGGCATCCGGGTCACATAATCGACCACCGCGCCCATCGAATTGCCAGGATAGGCGGCCGAAAACGGGCCGTACATCACATCGACCCGGTCGATCTCCTCGGGCGTGACCAGGCCCCAGCGCGGCACATAACTCAGACCGCCGATGCCGTTGCCCAGAAAATTCGACAGCAGGATGCCGTCGCCATAGACCATCGACCGGGCACTGTTGCCGGTACCCGAGGCCCGGCTCGACAGGATCGCGTGATTGTAATCACCGACATAGCGCTTGCGCACCAGCAGACTCGGGAAGTATTTGAGTGCGTCTTCGCTGTCGGTCGCATTGATGGTCTGCTCGATCTGCAGGCGATCGATGCCTTCCATCGTGGTCGGAATCTGTGTCGGCAAGGAGGTAGGCTGAGTGGTCGAGATGACCACAACAGGTGGCAAAAGCCCGGCACCTGCGTCGGCAGCTTGACCCATGACCGGCGAGGTAAAACAGAGGGCCGCCAGGCAAACGAGACCTGGCGGATAAGACTGCGCGCGCAATGCACGGTGTGCAGCCAGACCGGCTGCAGTGCTGATGACTTTCAAGATGACTCCGAAATCGGTGACGAACAAAAGCGGCTCGCGTCATCTGGGGCGGCAAACAGCCACCGGTCAGACGCGAA
>CAMCXH010000100.1 GCA_945883285.1 Bordetella parapertussis
CGCAAAGAACGAGACCGTGCCGAAATCGGCCAGTGTCTCCATCGTCACCAGCGCAAGCCCGGCCGCCACCGCGGGCCGTGCCACCGGCCAGCTGACACGCCACCATACTTCGGGCGCAGACAGGCCCAGCGAACGCGCGGCATCGGACAGCGATTCGCTTCGCTCGGCAAAGGCATTGCGCGCCAGCATGTAGACATAGGGATAGAGCGCGAGCGCCAGGAACAGGGCTGCAGCCGGCAGCGATCGGACCTGCGGAAACCAGTAGTCGCCGACCTGCCAGCCCATGACCGCACGCAGCCAGGCCTGCAGGCTGCCGCTGGTATCAAGAAAATCGGTGTAGGCATAGGCCATCACGAACGCCGGCATGGCCAGCGGCAGGATCAGCCCCACCTCGAGAAAGCGACGCCCGGGAAACTCGAAGGCCGCGACCAGCCATCCGGCACCCACGCCAATGAGGAGCACAAGCACACCGACCAGAATCACCAGCACGATTGACGTGACCGTGTAGCGCGGCAGCACGGTACTGACCAGATGCAGCAGCGAATCGAGCGGCGCCGGCTGCAGGGCGACACCGCTCAATGCGAGCAGCGGCGCAATAATGGCCAGAGCCAGCGCAACCGCGAACCAGACCAGGGGAGACATTCGCATCGGGGACTTCACGCCCATCGCGGCAGGCATCCCTGCGCACTGCGCGCTACAATTGCATATCGAGATGAGAATTATAGGCATTCACATCTGATGCATGACGACGTCATCAGCAGGACGGCCACACACATCGGAACGGCGGCGGCCATGCCCAACCGTTTCGCGACCCGACAGGACGGCAATCCGCCGGCACTTCGGGTCGCCGATCTGTCGGTGAGCTTCGACACCGACGCAGGTCGACTGCAGGTGCTCAAACAGCTCGATTTCTCGCTCGCGAGCGGCGAAATCGGTTGCCTGTTGGGCGGGTCGGGCTGCGGCAAGACCACCGCCTTGCGCGCGATAGCCGGCTTCATCCGTCCCGATCTCGGATCGATCGAGGTCGATGGCCAATGCGTGACATCGCCGACCCGGGTGCTGGCACCCGAGAAGCGCAGTGTGGGCGTGGTCTTTCAGGACTACGCGCTGTTTCCGCATCTCGATGTCGCGGGCAATATTGCTTTCGGCTTGCGCAGCATGAGTGCCGGCCAAAAGCGCGAGCGGGTCGCACAGATGCTCGATCTGGTGGGACTGCAAGGGACAGCAGAGCGCTTCCCCCATGAGCTTTCGGGCGGGCAGCAGCAGCGGATCGCGCTCGCACGGGCGCTGGCACCCTCACCCTCGATCCTGTTGCTCGATGAGCCCTTCTCCAATCTCGACCCCGATCTTCGCGAGACGCTTGCCCTCGAACTGCGTGACATCCTGAAGCAGCATGGCACCACCGCGCTGCTGGTGACCCACGACCAGTACGAGGCCTTCGCGCTGGCCGATTCGATCGGCGTCATGGAAAACGGCCGGATCGCGCAATGGGACGAAGCCTATCGGCTTTATCACCATCCTGCCTCGCGCAGCGTCGCCGATTTCGTTGGCATGGGTGTGTTTCTGCCAGGGCGACTGATCGAGGGCAAAGCAGGCCCGAGCCTCAGCGTCGAATTGGGCAGCCTGCCGATCGACCAGGCCGAAGACCGGCTCCAGGCGCGCCGAAACGCCGGCGGATCAGGCGAACTGACGGTCCTGCTTCGCCCGGATGACGTGGTCCATGATGACGCGAGCCCGATCATGGCCAGCGTGGTCCGCAAGGCATTTCGGGGCGCACAGTTTCTCTACACGCTTGAGCTGCCAAGCGGCCAGCGCCTGCTGGCGCTGGTGCCAAGCCATCACGACCATCGGGTTGGCGAGGCGATCGGCATCCGTTTTGCGGCCGATCACATCGTGACCTTCGCGGCCGACTGAGCTCAGGCGATCAGCGCCGCCTTGCGGTCTGCAAGGCGAGCACGCAGTTCGTCCATACGCAACGACAGGGCACGCCGGTCGGGGCGTCGCACCAGCAGCAGGACCGTGCGGCGCGAATTGATCCAGGCCACCTTGAACTGCCTCGCACGGCCTTCGCGGCCCAGCACCTCAATCCAGTCACCACGCCTGAGTCGCGCGATCGCATCGTCGACGCTGATCGACAACCGGGTCGGCAGCGCGGGAAAATCGTTCAGATCCAGAGCGTTGAGCACTGTGAGCAGGCGGTCATCGGCGGCCTTGCTGTTGTCGCGGTTGCCATGACTCGGACTCAATGGCGCGGTGTCGGGATCAGGGTCGGCCCGATCGATAATCCGCTGATCCAGCACCGGCGGCGAGGTGCCACGAATGCTGTCGGCCTCGAGGACGGTCGCGCCGCCATCGAGGCTTTCAGCCGTCTCCACGGCCGCTTCGGCGCTGCGAGGTGCGGGCGCAAACCGGCTGGCTGCCCGCGGGTCGGCACCATCGGCGCGCGGCATGGCCAAGGTCGTGGGATCAGCTTCGCGCTCAGTCTCACCGGCCACCGACTCGTCGAAGCCCCCTCCTCTGGGCACCTTCTGCATCTTGCGCAGATGAATCAGGAAGATCTCATCCAGAAAGGGCTGGTATTCCTCGGGTCGCGCACCGATGTCGCTGACCCCCTGGGTCAACGGACGGATCAGCGGCGGGATACGACTCGCCAGTTGCCGCCGACTCGGCTCGGGTCCTGAGTCGTCAAGACTCCACAGCAAGTCATCGACGACCTGAACGGCAACTCGAAACTGCGGACTGTCCTCGCCGTCGCGCAAGGCGGCCGTTCGCATATGGCGCAACCAGACACTGAGCAGGAAATCACGCACCGATGCCGGAACGACGCGATTCTCGAGGCGGTCATTGAGCTGCTGCTGCAGCCGCTGCGTGACATCGCGCTCCTGTTCGCTCGAAGGGCGCCTGCTGAAATCGCGGCGGTTGCGTCGACCCGGCACCGCGTCGAGCGATTCGCGCTCATGGGCGATGCGTGATACCAGGGCTGCAACGCCTTTGGCCGCACGCCGATACTCACGTTGCACCTGTTCGCTGAGCACGGTCGATCGTGCCTGCAGGGCATAAGAGACCACCTCAACCGCGCGCACCACGGTTTCGAGCCGACGAAAAAGCTCGCTGCCTGGGGTGACCTCATCGGCGTAGGCCACCGAGATGGCCGACACGCTCTCGACCAGTCGCCTGAGCGAGCGCCGATCATCGCCGAGATAGCCAGGGTCAAGGGCGGCAAGTGTCGCCGAGGGCTGCTGAAGGCGCCAGATGAGGGCCTTCGCCGACTCAGGCATGCGCGCGTCATCGACCACATAGTCGAACATCACTGCAACCATCTCGATCGCAGCCACCTGCGCCGGCGGCGCCTTACTGGCGATCAGTTGCTGGCGCGGTGCGTCGAAGAACCGCTGCCTCGCCTCACGCGAAAACGGCTCCAGCCCATGGCGTGCAGCGAATGCGACGCCGTCGAGTTCGATGTCCTGGGCTTTCGGAAGCAGCACTGCCTGCCGAAAACTGGTTTCAGCACCGCCCTGCGAGACCAGTGGCTGCAGACCGAGCACCCCCGCCGTCGCGACACTGGCAGCGACCGATTCGGCAGACGATTGCACAGGACGCCGGCTGACCGGTGGAACACTCACTGCCGTCGAGGCGGCGCTTGCCTGCGACGCGGGTGCAGCTTCAGACGCCTGGCGCGTGATCGGTCGAACCGGCAAGGCTGATGGATCGGGCAGCGGCACAAGGGAATCCACCCCTTGCTGGCCCAACCACTGGTCGGCCTGCAAGATCACACCGGCCAGCGGTTGCGCCATCTCGTCGAGCACCACCGCCCTGATTTCATGGCGCAATCCGCGCTCTTCGACAAACGGGCGCAAAGCCTCGATCGCGGCCGCGGCAAGCACCGATGCGCCGAGGGGCGCCCGAGGTTCGATCGATCGACGCAAGGTCAGGGTCTCGATACGCCGCAGCCAGGAATCGTAGGTCGGACCCAGCGCTTCGCGAATCGCGTTGGCGAGTTCGTCACAAAGTATCTGGAGATCGAGTTCATGATCCGGCAACAAGCTCAGCAGCGCGCTCTCGTCGCCCGCAGAGCGGCTCTGATTGAGCTCAAGCAGCCTGAAGGTCAGATCATAGAGTTGCGCGAGCGATCGCTGGGCTCGCACAACACCCTCGCGTCGAAGCACATCAGCAGCCGCCTGCATTCGGTGCTGCATCGGCGCGTGCTGCGACAGCGCGACGCACTTCTGGAGCCGATCGGCGAGCAGCGGTATCGAGCTGTCCAGACTGCGGACGAAGCCCTGCCCCAAGCGCTCACGGGCTTCGGTAAACAGCGAAAAGCGGTCGATTTCAGCCAAAATGTTCGGGAGACGACGTCAGGCGCTTGGGGGATTTCCAATTCGGCGATACTACGGCAACGCGCCGTCCGACTTTGTGATGGAATTGCCATCAATGCAGGTCGGGCGACGCCGGTTTTCTCGCCTCCCCGTTTTGCCCTCGCCCCGTCGGATGACTGCCGATCCGGTTGCTGCCTGCTGAGCTGATCACCACCAAGATGCCGACCTCCCGCCCCCCCGCCGTTCAGCCGCTGAGCGGCCTTCGCATTATCGAATTCTCGGCCTTCGTGGCCGCCCCCTCGAGCGGTCTGGCACTGGCGCAGATGGGCGCCGACGTCATCCGGATCGACCCTCTGGGCGGCAACATTGATGCCCGCCGACTGCCGGTCAATGCCGACGGCCTGAGTCTGTATTGGGCCTCGCTCAATCACGGCAAGCGATCGATCGAGATCGATCCGCGAAAGCCGGAAGGACAAAAGCTTCTCCAGGCGCTGATTGCCGCACCCGGCGAATCAGCCGGCATCTTCGTGACCAATCTCGGCGTGGATGGCGCGCTCGGCTATGAGGCGCTGAAGGCTGCGCGCGCCGATCTGATCATGGTCCAGCTCACCGGTTCGCCGGATGGTGCCAACGCGGTTGACTACACGGTCAATTGCGCGGCCGGCTTTCCGCTGCTGACTGGCGACGGCGACAAGCCGGTCAACCATGTGCTTCCCGCCTGGGATCTGCTCGCCGGCATGACGATCGCCGCAGCGGTGCTTGCCGCCGAACGACATCGCCGGCTGACCGGTCAGGGCCAACTGGTGACACTGACACTGGCCGATGTGGCCTTTGCCGCGGTTGCCAACCTGGGCTATCTGGCCGATGCCGAAGTCAATCACAACCGTCGCAGTGCCGATGGCAACTTTCTCTATGGCGCCTATGGCGACGCCTTTCGAACCGCCGATGGCCGTCATGTCATGGTCGTGGCCATCAGCGACCGGCAGTGGAAAGCACTGACCAGAGCCGTCGGTGTCGACGAAGCGCTGACCGCGGCAGCCACGGCGCTGGGCCACCGGCTCGACAGCGAAGAGGGACGATGGCAGGCGCGTGAGCTGATCTCGGCATTTTTGCGCCCCTGGTTTGCAAAGCGCAGTCTGGCCGAGGTTGGCGCAGCGTTTACCGACCGTGCCTTGCTCTGGGGGCCCTACCGCAACGTCGAGCAGATGCTTGCCGAAGATCCGCGGGTCAGCGAATCCAACCCGATGTTCGCCCGCATCGAGCATGCCGGCTACGGCCGATTTCTCACCGCCGGCAGCCCGATCGAATTCAGCGGTGCACCACGTCTGGCGCCGGCGCCCGCGCCTCGCATCGGTGATCAGACCGGCGAGGTGCTGCGGGAGGTCCTCGGTCTGAGCCAGGCGGAAGTCCAGGCGCTCCAGGCCGCCGCGGTGGTCGGCGGCACAGCATCATGAGCATCGACAACATCACCTCCGCCCTCACCGGCTGCGTCCTCCCGTTCCAACGTCAACAGAGCCAATCCCCCATGCCAAGCGCAATCGCTGCCGCCGCAATGACCACTTCCGAATCCTTGCCCGTATCGTTTCGCGATGCCGATTTCCGCAGCGCGCTGGCGGCCTGCGACCGGCTCCTTGAATCACTACGCAGGCAGCTCAAGGAACAACTCGGTACCGGCGACCCCGAAGCCCTGAATCGGGAGCAGGCTCGAGCCCATGGTTTCGCCTGGGCGGCGACCTACGTCCGTGCGCTGCACGAAATGCGCGGCTGGGCTGCCCGCCTTGAGGCCGCCAATCGCCTTGGCGAGCTCGAGTCGCTGCTGATTCAGGCCGCTTTCGGCGAGTATCTGGCGCAGCTTGCCGGCGGGCTGCCGATGAGTCAGGGTGAGATCTTTCGCCCCGATCTCATCGACCAGACCGGCGAGGCAATCGCGCAATTCACCGCAGTCGCCGCTGTCAGATCACTTCGTGCCGAAGGCTTCGCACCGCCGGTGCGCGCCCGGATCGCGACGCTGATCGCCGAAGGCCGGGCCACACGTTCGTTCGGCGATGCCGGCTTCGAAGACAGCTCGCTGGACGAGATCCGCGCGCAGTTCGCACGCTGGTCGGATGACCACGCCGAGGCGGCCCACGGATGGCACCTTCGCAATGAGCTGATTCCCGATGCAATCATCGACGAACTGGGCGAACTCGGCGTCTTCGGGCTGACCGTCCCGGAGTCGTGGGGCGGATCGGGGCTGGGCAAGACCGCGATGTGCGTCGTGACCGAAGAACTGTCGCGCAGCTGGATCGGCCTTGGGTCGCTAGGCACCCGCACCGAAATCGCCTGCGAACTGATTCTGCTCAACGGCACGCCCGCGCAACAGACCGATCTGCTTCCCGGCCTGATCAGCGGCAAGATCATTCCGACCGCGTCGTTTACCGAGCCTGACACCGGCTCCGACCTGGCTTCGCTGCGTACCCGCGCCGAGCCTGCGACCGGCACAGACGGCCGTGCGGTCTGGCGCATCTCAGGCAACAAGACCTGGACGACCCATGGCGCTCGCAGCGATCTCATGACCTTGCTGGCTCGCACCGAGCGCGATCAGCCCGGCTACCGCGGCCTGTCGATGTTCCTGGTCTCGAAGCCGCGCGGCACCGATGCCGACCCGTTTCCCGCACCCGGCATGAGCGGCAGCGAGATCGAAGTCCTGGGCTATCGGGGCATGAAGGAATACGAGATCGGCTTTGATGCCTATGAGATTCCCGACAACGCCCTGCTGGGCGGCGAACCGGGCAACGGCTTCAAGCAGTTGATGCGCACCTTCGAGAGCGCTCGCATCCAGACTGCAGCCCGCGCGGTAGGCGTGGCTCAGAGTGCCCTGGAACTCGGCCTGGCTTACGCGGTTGATCGCCGGCAGTTCGGCAAATCGATCATCCATTTTCCGCGAGTCGCCGACAAGCTGGCCTGGATGGCGGTCGAGATCATGATCGCCCGCCAGCTCACGCTGTTCGCAGCCCGTCAAAAAGACGCCGGCAGGCGGTGCGACCTGGAGGCCGGCATGTCGAAACTGCTGGCGGCGAGGATTGCCTGGTCGTGCGCAGACAACGCCGCGCAGGTGCATGGCGGTAACGGCTATGCCATGGAATACCGCATCAGCCGCGTCCTGGTGGATGCACGCATCCTGAATGTCTTTGAAGGCGCAGCCGAGATACAGGCCGGCATTGTCGCGCGCGCGCTCATCGACTGATCGGAGCAAGTCGCGCCACTGCGCGGTCAGCGCAGACCGACACGCGCTAACAGAAGTTTTTGTGGGGTGTTGCGCAATAGGACACATTGCGGACACCATTCATCCGGGATCAAACTCCACTGGGCGAGAGATTCACTGCGGCAGTTTCGCGACCGCTAAATTGAATCTCGTTCATCCCACCAGGAAGGAGTGCAGATCATGGAAAACGACAACGCCGCCGACTTCAGTGAAAACGTGCCGTGCTCGCTGACCGAAATCCTCGAGCCGACCGCAGCGTTGGCCGCTGCCCAGCGGATGCAGCGCTGGTACCGGTCGACCCCTCAGGGCGCCGCCCACTCGCAGTTTGGCCGTGATGGCCGACGTATCGAGGCCCGCATGGTGCTTGAGCAATTCGAGGCCGAGCTGGAAATCGAAACCGCCTGAATCCCGAACCACTCGGGCAGAACGCACGGCAAGGCCCGACTTGCCGCCGAATGATGGCTTGCGCGCGCTTTCCCGCAAGCTACCATTCGGTGCATGTGCACAAATTACGTCCCGACCCGAAAAGATCGGCTGAACACAGCGTTCGGCATCGACTTTGACCGCGACGATTATGTTGCCGAGGCCTGGCCGGGCTATCTCGCGCCGATCATCCGTGCCAGCGACTCCCGCAGGACCGGCGATCTGGCGGTGTTTGGCCTGATTCCGCCCTGGTCGCGCGACGGCAGGAATTTCAGACAGTGCTACAACGCGCGAGTTGAAACCGTCCGCGAAAAGCCGAGTTTTCGCCAATCCTGGAAGCAGCGACACTGGTGCGTGATTCCAGCCGACGCCTTCTTCGAGCCGAGTTACGAAAGCGGCAAGCCGGTGCGCTGGCGGATCGCATCGGCCGATGACACACCGCTTGCGATTGCAGGCATCTGGGAGCAATGGCGGGCGCCGGAAGGCCGGTCGGTCCTATCGTTCTCGATGCTCACGATCAATGCCGATGCTCACCCGGTCATGAACCGCTTTCATGCGCCAGGCGACGAGAAACGCTCGGTCGTGCTGCTGACGCCTGAACAGATCACGCCCTGGCTGGACGCCTCGCACGAAGAAGCCTGCGCCATGCTCACGCTGTTTGCACCCGAGCGGACGTTAACGACCGTGGCCCCGCGTGCGCCCCGACGATCTCGCTCGGCCGCCCTGCCCGATTCGGCAGATCAAGAAGGTCAATCTGATCTGCTGAACTTTGATTGAGCCGCCTGCCGGCCAATGAATCGAAAGATGCCCCCGTGAAATGGATCGATTTTCGAGCGACGGCATGACGCCGACTTCAGGACGTGACTCGATGCGCAAGCTCTGCCAACGACTGGCGTGCGCGCTGGCTTTTGCAACCAGCCTCCTTGCCGGCGGGCCTGCCATCTCGCAATCAGCGGTTTCCGAGCCGGTCACCAAATCGCTTGCGAACGAGCAGGAGACGCTGCTGCGGGCTGAGAAACCCGAACCGAACGACCTTGTTGTCTTCAACCGGAAAATCCTGACGCTTCATGCAACCTATCTCGGAATGCGGCCAGAGATGCGAGCACGGCGCTCGGAAGCGCTGATTGCCGAGACGCTTGCGCTCGGTGGTCCGGGCAAGGTCACGGTCGAGGCCTCACCTTTCGGTGAAGTGATCACCATCGACGGTCGCTTTGCCGTGACCGTCCAGCCCCGCGACGTCGATGAGGCCAACGCTGAGTCGGCGGCCGATACTGCCCGTCAGGCCGCACAGCGACTGACCGATGCAATCGCAGCGAGCCGCGAGGCTCGTGATATCGATCGGATTATCAAATCATGCATCCGCTCGGTCGTTGCAACCTTGCTTGCGATTGCGCTCGTCATGCTGATCAGACGGGCGATGTCACTGGCAGAAAGGAGTCTGAGTCGGCTCGCCGACCTGAGCGCTGACAAGCTGGTCATCGCAGGCCAGTCATTCTTGCAACGGGATCGGCTGCGCACCCTTTGCAGGCAGGCGCTGTCGATCGTGCAGACCCTGGTGCGACTGCTCGTGGCCTACGAGTGGCTCGGATATGTGCTGGGGCAGTTTCCCTACACACGCCCCTGGGGCGATCAGTTACGCGGTTTTCTCGTCAGTACCCTCGGACAGATCACGCTCGGAATCGTCAGCGCACTGCCCGGCGTGATGGTCGCGCTGCTGATCTTCTGGCTCGCGTACGTGACAACACGTGTCAGCAACACGTTCATTAACCGTGCGTCGACTGCCAGCGGCAGTGGGCTCCAGTGGCTCGACACCGATACCGCCAAGCCAACGCGCCGTATGGCCACCCTGTTCATCTGGCTGTTCGCGATCGCAATCGCTTATCCCTTCTTGCCAGGCTCTGACACTGAAGCCTTCAAGGGGCTGTCGGTGCTGGTTGGTGTGATGCTGTCGCTTGGCGGCTCCAGCCTGGTTGGTCAGGCGGCCAGCGGCATGGTGCTGATGTTCACTCGCACCCTTCATGTCGGCGAATATGTCCGCATCAATGAGCACGAAGGCACGGTGATCGCGGTGGGCACCTTCACGACTCGCATCCGAACCGGACTGGGCGAAGAGTTGTCACTTCCAAACTCCCTGATCATGGGCCAAGTGACACGCAACTTTTCACGCACGGTCACAGGCCCCGGGTTCATGATCGAAACCAGCGTCACGATCGGCTACGACACGCCGTGGCGACTGGTTCACACCATGCTGGCCAACGCTGCGCGCAGCACGCCGGGCGTGCTGCGCGATCCCGAGCCCAGGGTCTATCAAACCAGGCTTTCCGACTTCTATCCCGAGTACCACCTGGTCTGTCAGGCCACACCCACAGACCAGCGACAGCGCATCGAGGTCATGAGCGCGCTGCATGCCAATATCCAGGACGAATTCAACCGAAATGGCGTTCAGATCATGTCGCCGCACTATCGTGGCGACCCTGATACGCCCAAGCTGGTACCGGAGTCACGCTGGTACCCACCGGCGTCTGACAATGCGAAGCAGACTGATTCGATGAAGTGATTGCGGGCGCTGCCCCGCTATGCTTTGTCCTCCAACACACTTGCAGGAGTTGAACATGGGCTGGTTTTCAAAATCCGAACCCGGTTTTTTTCTCTCGACCGTCGTGCCGCAATCTGACGGCGCTCGCATTGCGCAGATGCTGGGCGTGGTCAACGGCGAGGCCATCATCGGGGCGAATATCTTTCGCGATCTGTTTTCCTCGGTCCGCGATGTGGTCGGCGGTCGGGCGGGCGGCTATGAGCGCGCACTCTCGGGCGCGCGCGACGCCGCGATGCAGGACATGATCGACGCGGCTCGTGAAATGGGCGCAAACGGCGTCGTCGGGATCGACTTCGACTATGAAGTGCTCGGCCAGGAAAACGGCATGATGATGGTCGCCGTCAGCGGAACCGCCGTGAAAATGGCCTGAATTGTCAGCGCCGACTCAGGCCATCAGATCGGCCAGCGAGGCCATGTCGGGCACCCGGATATCGGGCTGATGCGGTGTCGCACCAAAGGGCCGATTGCGCCGCGGCGACCGAAATCACCTCATCGAAAGGCGCCTTGTGCCAGGCCTTGGCGGCCTGAAGCATGTCAGGGTCGTCATTTGGGAGCACAGCCATCATCGAATCTTCGAAGTGCGTGCAGCGCCATCAGGTCACGAAGGCATCGGGGCGACCGGTCCAGCCCTTGCCCTGAAGATAGGGCGTGGCCACCTCGGTCAGCCCCTTCTGCATATCGACCACCGTGCCGTACTGGTCAAACATGCAGACCCTGATGTCGGTCTTCAGCGCAGCGATTGCTGCAGCGGTGATATCGGTCATCAGGGCACTGGCGCAGCAGTTTCGGGCTGCAACTCAGCGCGAAGGGTTGATCAGGTATTTCGCGCCGGTCGAGCGCTTGTTGTAGACCGCAATCGCATCCAGGCTGAGCGCCTCGCGCAGCGAGATTTCCTTGGCATAGCTGCTGGCGAAAGTGGTCTTCAATTCGGCAGCGACACGCGCCCGCAAGGCCGCGGCTGCCGGCGAACCGATGCGCACCAGGAACCTGGTCAGCAGCCAACCGCCAATCCCCCAGTACATGCCGACATTGCGGTTGATCTCGGTCGGGCCGATATCCAGACCGCCATAGATATAAACCTGCTTGTGCGTGGTCGAGCCGTAGCGGCTGTATTCCTTGGCGGTCTTGTTGAGCGCAGCTTCCATGCAGGTGAGGATCTGACTGGCCAGCCTGCCGCCGCCGATCGCATCGAAGGCGATCGTGGCACCGGTCTCGACCAGCGCCTGTGTCAGGTCGTCGGCAAAGGTGGCGGCCGTGCTGTCGCACACATGCTTGGCGCCGATCGATTTCAGCAACTGCGCCTGCTCGCTCGAGCGCACGATATTGACCAGCGCAATGCCGTCCTTGAGGCAGATCTTGTTGAGCATCTGACCAAGGTTGGAGGCTGCAGCGGTATGGACCAGTGCGGTATGGCCTTCAAGGCGCATGGTCTCGACCATGCCGAGCGCAGTAAGCGGATTGACGAAGCACGATGCTGCCTCGGCCGGCTTGGTGCCTTCGGGCAACACCAGGCACTGATTGGCCCTGACCGTGCGGTATTGCGAATACATCGCGCCGCCCATCACCGCAACCGTGCGCCCGAGCAATGCCTGTGCCTCGGGCGAATCACCTGCCTCCACCACCACGCCGGCGCCTTCATTGCCAACCGGCATGGCCTGATCGAGGCGACCCGCCATCGACTTCATCAGACGCTCGGACACGCTGGCTGTGACAACCGGATGGGTCGCGGTACCACCCGCGCGGGCAGTGCTCATGTCGGCAGCACCAAACAGCAGGCCGAGATCGGAAGGATTGATCGGCGAGGCCTCGATGCGGATCAGCACATCCTGCGGCCCAGGCGCGCCGACCTCGGCGTCGACCAGAGTGAGCTCGAGCTCACCACTGGCCTTGATCAGCGATCGAAGCGAAAGTCCGGTGCGGGGGGTTGATTGCGACATGGCCATCTCCTGTGGTGTTCTGTCTGGGGTGGCCGCATCGTATCAAAGGCGATAAACGCGCCTGGCCGTGCCGGCAAACAGCGCCGACTTCTCGGTGGGCGTGGCGCCCTGCGCCAGACGCTTGAAGGCGTTCCAGAGCACCGCATAGCTCGAGGTGTAATTGTCGACCGGAAAATTGCTCTCGAACATGCAGCGCGACGCACCATAGGCCTCGATGCAGGGCTCGACCCAGGGCTGCCAGGCCTCAGCGATCTGTGCCGAGCTTGGCGGGATCTCGCGGGCATGAAAATCGACCATGCCGATTCGCATGCCCAGGCCACCCAGTTTCACCGTGACATTAGGGCAACTCGCCAGCTCGACGATATGCCGCTTCCAGAAGGCATAAGTCTCTTCGGTGCGCCCGGCATAAGGCCCCACGCCGAGCGGGCCACCGACATGATTCAGGATGATCGATGTCGACGGAAAGGCGCGGGCCAGATCGATCACATCGGGCAACTGTGTGTGGTACTGCCAGGCCTCGAAAGACAGACCGAGTGGCGCAAGCTGGGCAAACCCCTCGCGAAAGTCGGCGCGCCCATAGACGCCCTGTGGCGGATTGGTATGGCTGTTGCGGATGTCCTTGCTGGCATCCCACCCGCCGGCATGACGGATACCCCGAAAGCGCCCGTTGCCGGCCGCAATCAGCGCCTGCAGCACCGGTTTGGCCGCCGCCCCGCGCAGCAGATCGGCATGACCGACGATACCGGCACAGGCCTGCATCGGGCCGTAAAAGCCGCTCGCCGACATCGCAGCCACGCCGTTGACGAACTCGGCCTCACCGACCGGACGCATTTCGGTCGGTCCTGCGGCGCGGTAAAACGC
>CAMCXH010000101.1 GCA_945883285.1 Bordetella parapertussis
CACCAGAACCTCCAGCCCGCGCCGATAAGCCAGCGTGGCGGCAAAGGTCAGAAAGAGCAGGTTGCGGCCTGGCACGAAGGTATTGGGCAGCCCGTTCTTTTCGAACTCGATCGCCTTGTCCTGGGTGAGCGCGGTGTCGCTGATCTGCCCGAGCAGGGACAGATCAAGGAGATGGTCGTCGCCAAGTTTGTCGCGCCACCCCGGGAACTGTGCGCGAAACGCATCGAGCACCTTCAATCGGCAATCGAGTTCAACCGCATGACGCTGGCCATAATCGAAGGCGACAGTCTCGACATGCTGATAGCGCTCAAGCGCCCAGGCCAGGCAGGTGGTCGAGTCCTGGCCGCCGGAAAAAAGAACGAGCGCACGTGAGTTCAAAGCATCAACCGTTTGGAGCGTGTCCGATCAGTCGTCGGACTGCTCAAATCGAACCCGCAGACGACCGCCGACAGGATTGGGGTAATCGGGGTCAGATCAGGATTTCGGACGCAAGAGCACCATCGCCGATTCACACATCCGAAGATGGTCAGCCTTCACACCGCCGGCATTGGCTGCAGCGATCACGCTTTCCAGCACCAGACTTGCCACCTCGGCCCGACCACGGGATTGCACCAGTGCGACCCGAAGATGCTCGATCACCTTGTCCTTGGCGTCGATTTCACGCACGAGCGGGTCCCAGTGGCTGACCCGGTAATGCTCCATCAGGCTCTGGACCATCGACTGGCTCGACGCCAGGGTGGCAAAGTTGAAGTCCTTCTCGCTGAAATCGCGCAGACCTTCGATGGTCTTGAAACTGTCGCTGGTGACACGTTCGAAGCCCATGCTCCAGTCGGCATATTGGCGTGCCTCGATCGCACGGCGACTCAGCATCTGCACCGAATTGTGGCGCGGGTCCTTGTCGATCACCGCCACCAGATCATCAACCACCTGATCGTCGCCTTCGACGACCTGAAGGAAGGTGCCATTGGCAAAAAGCAACATGCCGGTGATGTCTCGGGCCACGTTATTGCGGCGACACTGCATGAGCAGTGAGAGCAAGTCCTCTGCGGACATTGGCGCTGCCGCCTGACTGATATATGAAATCTGGATCATCGAGGCACCTCTTGCCGATACGCTTCTTCATCTATTGTAGTGGGTGATTGCTGCACCTGCGATGAATCGGCGGTGTGACCGATCATCGAGCGGGCCGATTGAAGCAAGGGCAAGGCCAGCGGGGCGTACAGACCGCGCCGTCATGAAAGCCCTCCGCCGCGAGGGGCCAACCGTCCTTGCGTAAGCTGCCATCTCTGTAAGGAAACCACTCATGCAAGCTTGTCGGCGCAGACTGCTCACCCTTCTTTATGCCTGCCTTCCCGCACTACTGCTCTCAGCCCTGCCAGCCATGAGCCACGCCGTCGAAGAGCCGGGATACCAGGTCATCCGGAAAATCGATCCGATCGAGCTGCGCCGCTACGACCCTTATGTAGTGGCCGAGGTGGTCCTGAACACCACCCCCGACAATGCAGGTAACCAGGCTTTCCCGATCCTGGCGGGCTATATCTTCGGCAAGAACAAGGGGGAGCGGAAACTGGCCATGACCGCGCCGGTCATACAGACTGCCGCGCCGGTCATCCAGACTGCAGCCCCGGTTCGCCTCGAGATGACCGCCCCGGTGACGCAATCGGCAGTGCCAGGCGGCACGCTGGTGCAGTTCGTGCTGCCGAAAGACGTCACGCTTGCGACGGCCCCGGAGCCGATTGATGAACGTGTGCGCCTGCGTGAAGTGCCCGCCACCACCTGGGCAGTCATTCGCTATTCGGGAAGCTGGTCGCAGGCCAATTACGAGGAGTATCTGGCCAGGCTCAAGACCCTTCTGAGCGCCGCCGGCATCGCGACGCAGGGTGAGCCGGTGCTGGCTCGCTACGACCCACCCTTTATGCCGTCATTTTTGCGGCGCAACGAAATCTGGCTGGAAGTCCGGTAAGGGCCTCGGGCAGGAACCGGGCTTGGACCAGGCGCCTTACTCCGAAGCGCGCACCAGGCGCGCCAGCACCTGTTTCTGCTCGGCCGTCAGTGGGCGCTCGGGCACACCTGCGTGGTCATGGACATGGTGCCGGTCGATCTGGTCAGGCGGGACGACCGGCATGGCCGTCGACCTGGCATCCGGTTTTCGGTTGTAGACCAGCACGCCTTCCTTCAGGGTCTGGACGACTTGGATGTCCTTGATGGCCATCGGGTCGACCTTGACCGGGTTTCGATCAAGCACCACCAGATCCGCCAGCTTGCCGACCTCAAGCGTGCCCTTGGTCTTTTCTTCCTTGTACTGGTAGGCGCCATTGATCGTCAGGCTGCGCATGGCATCGTAGGCCGAGACTCGCTCTTGCGGCGCGAACGGTTTGCCGGATCGGGTCACGCGGTTGACAACGTTCCAGGCGGCATACAACAGACTCGGACTCACGCCAGCCGGCCAGTCGGTGTTGACCGTCCAGTTCACGCCCTGGCGCTGAACCGAGCCGGCAGCACCGACCCAGTCGATCCGATCGGGGACCAGGCTCGTGATGTAGTCACCCATCGGGAAGAGGCCACCTGCGGTAAAGCTGGGCGTGCCGTTGACCGCCTTGATGCGGGCGATCTGGTCTGGCCGCAAGAACTGGGCGTGCTGGAAGATCGGACGCCCATCGCTCATGCCCTGACGGCGAATGACGTCCTCCAGCGCCAGCAGAAATTGCTCATTGGCTTCGTCACCGATGGCATGGGCAGCAATCTGTCGGTTGCTTTTCCAGTACTTGTCCAGAAACTCGACCAGTTGCTCCTGAGGATCGACCCTCAGGCCACGATAATCAGGGGTTGTCACCCCCGGAGGGTTGGTGGTGAAAGGCCGCGACATGAACATGGTGTCGACACTGCCGTCGAGCCAGAACTTGATTCCGGCGAGGCGCACACGATTGATGTAGCGCTTGTCGAGATCGGGTCGCGCAGCAAGCATCGCACTGCCGGTGTCGGTATTCGGCGCATTGCGGCCCTTCTGGATCTGGTAGGCCGCGGTGATGATCCGTTCGGCCGAGGACGCCTTGGCGAACATCACCAGATCGATCGGCAACAACTGCTCATCGACAATCGTCTGCGCGATCGGAATGTCATCGCCACTCAGACCGAGCCCCATCTCGCAGGCGGTGGTGATGCCGTTCTGCGTCCACAGCGCCACCGCCCGGCCGACACCCTTTCGCGTCTGCGCCGCAGTCAAGGGGGCACGAGTTTCCAATACGCCCATCCAGGCCGACTCGGCGGCATGGCCGGTCAGCTCGCGAGAGCCGGGTTGACGCGAAAAAAAACCGCCCTCGGGATCAGGCGTGCTGGCGCTGAACTTCATCTCCCGGATCAGCGCAGTGTTCATGACACCGTGGTGGCCCGACCCGTCAGAGATGCCAATCGGGCGGGTTGCGCTGACGGTATCGAGCTCGGCGGCGGTCGGATGGCGCTTTTCTGTCATCTGCTCCACGCGATAGCCCATCCCGACAATCCGGTCGCCCTCGGGCACTTCGGCCGCGTGCGCTTTCAAGCGAGCGAGCAGTTCAGGGATGTCCTTGACCCCGGCCAGGTCGGCATCGAGCATGGTGTGCGTCGCGTAAACCAGATGGCCGTGCGAATCGATGAAACCGGGCATCAGGGTCGAGCCGGCAAGGTCGATACGGGTCGCACCCGGCCCGCCAGCCTGCTGGACTTGCGCAAGCGATCCGACTGCCGCGATCCGGCCGTCCTTGACCAGCAGCGCCTCGGCATATCGCGGGACGTCGCCAACCATGGTGAGAATGTCCCCGCCGGTGTAGTAGTAGGTGGCAGACGCAGCCGGCGTGCGGGCGAGATCAGGCGCTGTTGGAGCGTTCGTGGCGCATCCGGTCAAGGCGGCCAGACAGGCGAAACCGATCACTGCGGTCTGGCATCGAAGGGCGAGAGACGTTGTCATCGCATTGACGTTTGATGGTTATCGGGGACGCCGATCTTATCCGACGAAGACACGACGCTTGCTCGTTCGTCACGCAAGCAATCCGGGAAAAAAAGCATTTTGTCTTCCGTTTTCTGCATTGCGTACTGCCGCCACCGACTGCATTCGATTTGCCAGTCCCGAGCGGCCGTCATGAACATAAGAAGGGTCTGACACAGGCGGTGTATTCCACCGGCGAGGCACAGCAAGATCAGGTAAGGATCAGCGCCAGCAAAGCCGGATCTTCCGGCAGCGAGTTGGAAAAAAATCGCAAAACGATCAGGCCCTCAGCGCGTCAGCTGACCGTCGACCACCTGGATGATCTTGTCGCAGCGGGCGGCCAGCGTCGGGTTGTGCGTCACGAAAAGCACGGTCGTCGAATGCTCCCGATTGAATTTACGCAGCAGCGAAAACACCTCGTCCGCGCTACGGGTATCGAGGTTGCCGGTCGGCTCGTCGGCCAGCAGCAGCGCCGGGTTCATCGCCAGGGCGCGCGCAATCGACACACGCTGCTGCTGGCCGCCACTCAGATTGGCCGCACCGTTGTGCTGGCGATCACGCAGACCGACACTGTCGATCAGCATGGCGGCGCGCTCGCGCATTGCCTCATCGGCAAAGCCGGCAGCACCGAGCATCGGCATCATCACGTTTTCGATTGCGCTGAAAGCCGTGATCAGATGGTGATACTGAAAGACGAAACCGATCGAATGGCCGCGCAGCCGCGTCAGGGAGCGATCGTCAAGCTCGCCGGTATGCTCGCCGCACACAGTGACTGTTCCGCTACTTGGCCGATCAAGCAGTCCGATGATGTTGAGGAGCGTGCTCTTGCCCGAACCCGACGGGCCCATGACCGCACAGAACTCGCCCTGCATCAGATCCAGGTCAATACCGTGCAGCACCTCGGTTTCGATCGGTGTGCCGGCGTTGTAGGCCTTGCGAATGCCGCGCAGCGTTACGACCGCCGGGCGGGCAGCCGCTGCCCCCGATTCGGCGCGCGGATCATGCCAGTCAGCCACGAATCGCCACCACCGGGTCGAGTCGGGCGGCACGCAAGGCAGGCGCCACTGCAGCGAGCAGCCCGGTCAGGGTAGCAATCATCAGGGCAAGCGCAAACAGGGTGGGATCGAGCACCAGCGGAAACATCGCCGTGCCATCGGCATTGCGGACATAACGCTGCCACAGGACCAGTGCACCCGCACCCACCAGCGATCCGGCCGCCGCGCCACCCAGCGCGAGCAGGCCGCCCTGCAGCAGGAAGACCCTCAGGATCTGTCCTTGCGAGATGCCCATTGCCCTCAGGATGCCGATCTCACGCGACTTTTGCACCACCACCACCACAAGCACGCTCGCAATGCCGAAAGCCACCGAGAGCGCGACGAAAAAGCGGATCGCGCGGTTGGCGGTGGTCTGCGCGCTGACCGCAGCGAAAAACTGTGCACCGGTTCTGATCCAGCTGTCGGCCACGACACCTGTGGCCGTGCTGATACGCTGCGCCACCCGTTCGGCCGAATAGACGTCGCGCACGGTGACATCGAGGCTGGTGACACCGCCGGGTAAACCGAGCAGGCCCTGGGCTGTATGCAGGGACATGAACACGCTGCGCGAATTCACGGCCTTGTTGCCAAGATCGAAGATACCGCTGACTGTCAGCGGATTCGATATGCCCACCACAGTGCTCACCCGCAGCTTGTCGCCTGCGTCCAGCCCCAGTTCACTGGCCAGTTCGATGCCGACGAGGATATCGGTGCCGCTCAGGCGGGCGCTTCCGCGAACCATCTTGTCGTTCAGATCGACGATACGGAAATACTGCTTGGGCTCGATGCCATTGAGCGACACCGACCGGCTGACATTGCCGCGCAACACCAGCGCAGAGCCGCCTGCCATCGGCGACACGACAAGCACTTCAGGCATCTCGCGTATCTGCCCGGCGATTGCCTGCCACTGGTCGATCGACTTCAAACGCTGCAAGGGAGCTTGCACGATGGCGCCTTCGATGACGCTCGCGGCATCAGAGCGCGCAGCGTTGTCTGTCGCGCCGCGCAGGGGTCGGGCAACCTCCCTCGGCGGCAGTAACTGGATGTGCGACTGCGAGGACAGAACACGATTGATGAAGTTGCTCTGCAGGCCCGCCAGCAGCGCCGACATGAACACGATGACCGCCACGCCGATCGTCACGCCCAGAATGATGAAGATGGTCTGCAGCCTGCCCTCGCGCAAGAAACGCAGCGCCACGATCCACTCGAAGGGTGTCCAGCGACTGAACATGCGCGGGCTCCTCTCAGCGCGAGGCGGCCGATGTGGCCGATGTGGCCGATACGGCCGGAACACTCGTGCGCACGCGTTGTCCTGACAACACCGCCGCCGGCACCGGCACGACAAGATTCCCCTCCTCCAGCCCCTCGAGCACCTCGGCCCACCCGGCGCTTCGCAAACCCAGCCGCACAGGCCGACGCACCGCCCGACCCTGCTCGATGCGCAGCACCGAGCCGGACTGAGCATCAGGGCCCTGCGCGTCTTCGAGCGCACTCGCCGGCACGAGCAGGGCATTTGCGCGCCGCGCCACTTCAATGTCGATCGACACCGTCATGTCCTGCTTCAGCACCGAGGGGGGCGAGGGCACGTCGAGCTTGACCTCGACCGCCCCGGTCTGCGCATTGACCCTGGGGTTGATGTAGACGAGCACTGCTTCAAACCGCTGTGTCGGATAGGCGTCGGCTGATGCAAGCGCCTTCTGACCCGTAGCCAGAAGACGCAGATTTTTTTCGTCGATCTGGGCGACCAGCTGCGTACGACCGACGGGCGACAGGGTCATCAGAACCTTGCCTGCTTGCACCACATCACCTGCCTCGACATTTCTTCCGATCAGCGTGCCCGCGACAGGCGCATGAATGACGGTATAGCCAAGGCGCGCACGCGCGACGTCGGCAGCAGCACGCGCTTGCGCAACCGCTGCGACTGTCAGCGCCCGATCGCTGCCGCCAGTTCGAAGGGCATCGCGCTGCTTCCGGGATGACTGCAACTGCGCATCGGCAAGCTCGACACCCTTTCGAGTCTCGTCGAGCGCCGCATCGCCAATGAAGCCTTTGGCAGCCAGTTCCTGTTGCCGTCTCAGCATCGATTGGAGATTGCCCAGACTCGCCTGCGTCTGTCGCACCGACTGCTCGGCCACCGGCAGGAGGACCTCGAAAAGCTGTCGCTGTCGCGCTTCGGCCTGCAACACGGCGACCTCGGCCTGGCGCATCAGTGCTCGCTGCTCGGAGGCGTCGAGTTCGATCAGCACCTGCTCGGAGCGCACCGTCTGGCCCTCGGCAACCGGCACCCGGAGCACTTCCCCGGTAATCTGCGAGGCGACCTCCACACGGTGCGGCGTCTGGACTCGACCGCTCGCAACCACGGTCTTCACGAAGTCCCGACGCCCAATCGCTTCGGCATCCACCCTGACGCCACCCCACCAGCGCCAGCCGAGTACAGCGGCCACCAGCAGCAACCCGATCAGCACGGTGAAGCGCTTCCAGCGCTGTCGTTTCGGCACCAATACAGACTCGGTCATGCGCTTCCCGGTTGAATCGGGTGTCGCTGCGACCGGCGGGGCACCCTTTACACCGAGAATGCGTCAAGCCTCGCCGACGCATTCTGACCAGAGTCAAGCAATTGACGATTCGCGGCGGGTGGTCGCTCTGGGGCGCGCTGGCGCAGTCGGCCGGCACACATAGGCCATAATCCTCAGACAAGCCCGCTCTCATTGAGTGCCGTCACCCTCGAGGCGCGGGCACGGAGACCACACCATGCCTAGAATCCAGGCTTCCTCGGCGCTGTCCCGACTGCGCGTCCTCGACCTTTCTCGTGTGCGGGCCGGTCCGGTCTGCGCGCGGCACTTCGCCGACTTCGGTGCCGACGTCATCAAGGTTGAAACCGCGGGCGATGAGGATCTCGGCGGCGCACGCCATGGGTCCGACTTCCAGAACCTGCACCGCAACAAGCGATCGATCGCGATCGACCTGAAGTCGCCAGCCGGAAAAAAAGTTTTTCTGACCCTGGTCGAAACCGCGGATGTCGTGATCGAGAACTATCGGCCGGATGTGAAAGACCGACTCGGCATCGACTATGCCTCGCTGCGGGTGATCAATCCGCGCATTATCCTCGCCAGCATTTCGGGCTTCGGCCAGGACGGCCCCTATCGCGACCGTCCTGGCTTCGACCAGATTGCCCAGGGCCTGTGCGGCATCATGTCGGTCACCGGGTTTGCCGGGCAGGGCCCGATGCGTGCGGGCGCTGCGGTCGCCGACGTCACTGCCGGACTGCAGGCGGCGCTGGGCATCATGACCGCCATCGTCGAGCGCGAAGCCACCGGCGAAGGCCAGTGGGTGCAGAGCAACCTGCTGCAGGCGGGCCTCACGCTCCTCGATTTTCAGGCGGCCCGCTACACCATGGACGGCCAGGTCCCGCCGCAAGTGGGCAACGACCATCCGACCAGCATGCCGACCTCGGCCTATCGCACCGCCGACGGCTTCATCAACGTGGCCGCAGCCGGCTCAGCCATCTGGAAGCGACTGTGCGACGCGATCGGCCGCCCCGATCTGATGAGTGATCCGCGCTTTTCGAGTGCTCAGGGCCGCGCCTCGAACCGCACGGCGCTGGCCGATGAAATCAACGCAGTGCTTGCCACCCGCCCGAGTCTCGAGTGGGTCGAATCGCTCAACGCCGCCGGCGTGCCATGCGGTCCGATTCATGCCATGGACGAGGTGTTTGCCGATGCCCAGGTCAGGCACCTCAATGCCGCGGTCGCTGTCGAGCATCCGACCCTGGGCACGCTGAACCTCCTCAACCAGGCGATCAAACTGTCGCGCACACCGGGCGCGGTCGTGACCGCCACGCCTGAGCGCGGCGAGCACAGCGATGAGATTCTCGGCGAGATCGGTCTGTCGGCGGCCGAAGTGGCTGATCTGCGCGCCTCGGGTGCGATCCGCTGACCCCTCTTTTTTACCGGCTCACGCTTTTACCCTCAGATAACCCTTACTTTTTCAGGACTGCCATGCCCGAAATCATCAGCCGACGCGACGGTGCGGTCGCCACACTGCTCTTTTCCAACCCGGCCAAGCTCAATGCGATGAGCCGCGACATGTGGGTCCAACTCGCCCAGGGCATCGAAGCCGCCGATACCGATCCGTCGGTGAAGGTGATCGTGCTGCGCGGCGAGGGCGAGCGCTCCTTTGTCTCGGGTGCCGACATCTCGCAATTCGGCGAGATGCGCAACCGCTCGGATACGCAAGCCGAATACGAACGGGCGGTCACCGCCGGCTACAACGCGCCGACCGTCTGCAGCAAGCCGGTCGTGGCGGCAATTCGCGGCATCTGCATCGGCGGGGGGCTTGGGTTGGCCGCCGCCTGCGATGTGCGCATCTGCTCCGACGACACGGTCTTTCGCATGCCGGCCGGCCGCATGGGCCTGGGCTACAGCCCCTCGGGCGTGAGGCGTTTCGTTGCCATGGTCGGCGCGGCCAATACCGCTGACCTCTTTTTGTCGGCGCGCAAATTCGGCGCCGTCGAAGCACAGCGAATCGGTTTCGTGTCGCAAGTCCACACCACCGCGACCTTCGAGGCGGCAGTCGCCGACTATGTCGCGATGGTTGCCGACAACGCTCCGCTGACCCTTGCCGCGGCCAAGTTCTCGATCCTTGAAGCACTGAAGGATCCGGCCGATCGCGAGCCGCAGCGCGCGCTGCAGATGGTCAAGGACTGCTTCGACAGCGAGGACTACCGCGAGGGCCGAACCGCCTTCATGGAAAAGCGCGTGCCGCAGTTCAAGGGCCGCTGAGCACACAACACCACACCACACACGGAGCGAGACACTATGACGGCATCGAACCGTCGGCGCACTCTCCTGCAGGCCATCGCAAGCCTTGGCCTGGGGACCAGCGCACTGAACACCCACGCGCAATCTTCGGGCTGGCCCGCCAAGACGGTACGCATCGTGGTCGGCTATCCGCCCGGCGGATCGGGCGACTTCATCACACGGGTGGCAGCCGACGAAATCGGCAAGGAACTCGGCATCACCATCGTCGTCGAAAACCGGCCGGGTGCAGGCGGCACGATCGCCAACGAAGCCGTCTCCAAGGCGCCGCATGATGGCTACACCGTGCTGTGTGCCGGTCCGATGGCACTCACCAGCGCGCTTTATCGCAAGCTCGGCTATGACGGCAACCGTGACTTCATCCCGGTCACGCAATTGGCCACCGGTCCGATGATCATCTGCGTCAACAACGACCTGCCGGTCAAGACCCTGCGCGAACTCATCGCCTATGCCAAAGCCAACCCCGACAAGCTCGCCAGCGCGGCCTCGGGCAACGGCTCGACGCCGCATCTGGCGTCTGCCCAGTTCGAGGCGATTGCCGGCGTCCAGATGCTCACCGTCCAGTTCAAGGGTGGCGCGAATGCCGCCACCTCGACGATTGCCGGCGACACCCAGGTCATGTTTGCCACGCCGCCAACCGTCATGAGCTTCATCAAGGCCGGCCGGATGCGCGCGCTGGCGCTCACCACTGCCGCCAGTTCGCCGGCAATTCCTGGCATTCCGGGCGCGGCCGAAGCCGGTCTGCCGGGCTTTGACTCGAGCTTTTCCTTCGGGCTCTATGTGCCAACCGGCACGCCGCCGGCGGTGGTCAAGGCGTTGCACGAGGCCGCCGTCAAGGGCATGTCACGACCCGGCGTTCGCGAGCGGGTCGCCAGCCAGGGCATGGACGTCGCAACCGACGCTTCACCCGAAGCCTATGCCGCAGCACTCAAGGCAGGCGCCTCGGGCCTGGAGCGTGCCGTGCGTGATTCGGGCGCAAAACTGGAGTAAGGCGCTCGCTCGCGACGAGACAGTCAGAACGACGCAGTCAGGGTCAGCCGCACGGTGCGCGGCTCCACCGGATGAAAATGCCGATCGGCAACGCCCGCGAGCGGTTCGCCCGGCAGGCGAGAGGTGTAGAAATAGTCGATATCGCTCGCCTGGCGATTGAAAAGATTGAACACATCAAGGCTCAGTCGCAGCATCGGCATGGGCCTCACGCCGATCCGCAAGTTCGCGAGCGTGGTGGACCCCGATTGCTGTGAACCGTCTTCAGTGAGCGGGCGCGGGCCGAAGTAGCGAACCCGAAACTGGCCGAACCATGGACCGAAGTCGGTGAGGGTCACCCCCAGGGCCGCGACTTTCCCGATCGACCCCGGAACATCGGCACCCGCGGGATCGTATTGGGTGTATCGGGCTTGAGAGATCGCCAGATCGGCATCGATCAGCAACCAGCGTCGCGCAGCATAGTGATTGCTCCATTCGACACCCTGACGCCGACTGGCCCGGCTCGGCGCGGTGTCGCCGGCATCGCCCTGAAAGACCAGTTCCGAATCGACGCTCAGTTGCCACAGCGCAAGCGAAGACTGCAGGCCCGGCACGATCTCGGTTCGCACGCCCAGCTCCGAGCCTTTGGTACGAACTGCCACCGGGACCGAGTCGATCGGTGTGCCTTCCCGAGGTGCAATGCTTGCGACTGAGCCGCGTGCATCATTGGTATGGAAACCCCATCCATAGTTCACGAAGTATTCGGTCTTTGCCCAGGGCCCGAACACCAGCGACAGCTTGGGGCTGGTCAGGTTCGCCTGGGCCTTGCCGCTGTTGCCAGGGATCGAACTGCTCACATTGAAGTCGAAGTGGTCGGTGCGCAGACCCGCCACGCTGCTGAACCACTCAGTCCACTGGACAAGGTTCTCTGCATAAAGCGACACACTGGTCTGGCGCAGATCGCCTTCCTGAATCGTCGCCTGTCGCGCGCCTGCAACCGAGGCATAGAGGCCGACTGGTCTGAGCCAGTCAGTGCGAGTCTGCACGCCGATCGTCATCAGGCTGTCGAGGCCCGCCAGATTGAGCGCAACGGCTCGGCTCAGGTCGGCGCCAACGGTACTGCGTCGCTCCGATTGCTGAAACTGATCGCCATTGACCGGGTCCTGCAGGGCATAGGTAAAGTTGGAGCTCAGGTCGAATCGCGACTGGATCGCAAAGACATTGGCCTTGGTCAGCCCATCGGCATCCTTGCGACGGATCGCATACGACAGGCTGTAGCGTTCGGTGCGACCGCCATCGGTGTTGTCGATGGCGCCATATCGGGAGACCAGGCCGCTGTCGATGGCCCTTTGCGGAATCTGATCGGTCGCATTCCAGCGCGACGAGTAGGCCATCAGCGTGAGCGACTGGCGGTTGTCGGCATCACCATCGCTGTAGCGCAGCACGCCGCTGAAGCGACGCAGATCCTCGGGCGTCTCCCAGGGACCGTTGTTGCGATTGGCTTCGAAGGCATAGAGCAGTTTTCCGCTGCCGACATCGGCCGATCGGGCCAGCAGAAGGCGCTGATAGTCGTTGCGCCCGATGGTCACCGTCGCGATGGCCTGCGGCAGCATATCGATGAGGCGAAAGCGTGCCGACCCGACCGATGAAAAGTCGCCTTCCTCGGCGTAATAGGGCCCCTTGCGATAGTCGATGCGATCGATGAGCTCGGGAATCAGCCAGTTCAGGTCACTGTAGCCTTGCCCGTGAGCATGGGAGGGCATATTGATCGGCATGCCGTCGACGAAGGTCGCAAAGTCGGTGCCGTGATCGAGATTGAATCCGCGCAGGAAATACTGATTGGCCTTGCCACCGCCGCTGTGCTGCGTCACCACCAGACCCGGCACGAATTCGAGCACCTCGGCAGGACGCAGCAGGGGGTTGTTCTGGATCATGGTCGAGTTGACCGTCCCGGCACTGGCCGCATCGGTCGTGCCGATCCGCGTGTCGTAGTTGCCGCGAACCACAACCGGATCGAGCGTTGCGGCTGGCTCGCTGGCTGCCTGCCTGACTTGAGCACGCAGCGCTGACGATGCGAACGCCAGCGCCAATGCCGCGCTGATGACAATCAGTCGACACGCGTTACCGGGCGCAAGGCCAACTGACCGGATCATTTCAAAACAGGCATTCGAGGATGAAGGGTTAGACTTTACCTTGAAGGCCTTGCGATGCACCGGTATCCGGATCTACCTGACCGACAACCATCATGACGAAGACAGCCTGGTCCCCCGATTCGGTCATCGACTTCTGGTTCCATGAGGTCACGCCCAAACAGTGGTGGGCGCGATCAGACGAGTTCGACCGGCTCATCGCGACGCGCTTTGGCGCATTGCACAGTGCCGCATCGCGCTGCGAGCTCCATGACTGGCGAAGCACGGCAACAGGCCGACTCGCCGAGGTCATCGTGCTCGATCAGTTCTCGCGAAACATTTTTCGCGACCGGTCCGACGCCTTCGCAAGCGACAGTCTGGCGCTCGCGCTGGCACAGACTGCGGTGGCGGTCGGTGCCGACCGCCAGCTTGATGTCGAACAGCGCGCCTT
>CAMCXH010000102.1 GCA_945883285.1 Bordetella parapertussis
AAACCGTGAAGATTGCGGTTGTCGGCGCGGGGGCCATTGGTGGCTACCTCGGCGCCAAGCTTGCCATCGCAGGTGAAGACGTCACCTTCATTGCCCGCAACCGCAACCTCGAGGCAATCAATGCCAATGGGTTTCGCCTGATCCTCGAAGACGGCTCGCAGGCCCATGCGCCCACCGCGCGCGCCGTGCAAAAGCCGGCCGACGCGGGCCCGCAGGATGTGGTGCTGCTGACGGTCAAGGCCCATCAGGTGGCCGACCTGCTGCCCGATCTGCGCGGCCTGTTCGGTCCGCAGACCATGGTGGTCACCATGATCAACGGGATGCCCTGGTGGTACTTCCAGCGCCTGGGCGGTACCTGGGAGGGCAGGGTCCTTGAGAGCGTCGATCCGGGTGGGCACATTGCCGCGCAGATCGAGCCCGAGCGCATCATCGGCAGCGTGGTCTATCCGGCAAGCGAGCTGGTCGCGCCCGGGGTGGTGCGGGTGATCGAAGGCAACCGCTTTACGCTCGGCGAGCTCGATGGCGGTCGCAGCGAACGCATCGAGGCCCTGTCTCAGGCCATGATCCGGGCGGGCTTCAAGTCGCCGGTCTCCAAGGACATCCGCAGCGAGATCTGGGTCAAGCTCTGGGGCAATCTGAGCTTCAATCCGATTTCGGCGCTGACCCATGCGACCCTGGTCGACATCTGTCAGTTCGCGCCGACCCGTGCGTTGGCCGCCGCGATGATGACCGAGGCCCAGGCGATCGGTGAGAAGCTCGGTGTCGAGTTCAAAGTCTCGCTCGACAAACGCATCGCCGGCGCCGAGGCGGTCGGCGCGCACAAGACCTCGATGCTGCAGGATGTCGAACATGGTCGTGCGATCGAACTCGAAGCCCTGGTGGGTTCGGTCGTCGAACTCGGCCGCATCACCGCAACACCTACCCCGACAATCGACGCAGTGCATGCGCTGGCCAGTCTGCTGGCCCGGACACTGGCGGTTCAGCGTGGCAAGCTGGTGGTTGCACCGATCGACTGACCGGCAACCATCGATCGTTTGCGCGAATACAAATGACGGAGACACCCTTGACACAAACCAACACGACGCCAACCACAGACAAGCCGATCGCCAAACCGGTTGCCGCCGCCACCATCATGCTGCTGCGTGACGGCCCCCAGGGGCTCGAGGTCTTCATGGTCGTGCGCCACCATCAGATCGATTTCGCCTCGGGCGCGCTGGTGTTTCCGGGCGGCAAGGTCGATCCCCAGGACACCGACCAGCGCGTGGTCAGTCGGCTCGCCGCTTACGAGAAGCAGACCGTTGAGCAGTCGATGCTGCGCGCCGCCGCGATCCGTGAGGTGTTTGAAGAGTCCGGCATCCTGCTGGCCAGGCGGCGCAGCGGCACGCCGATTGCGGCCGCCGAGATTCCGCAAGTCTGGCGCGACGGGCTCAATGCGCAGTCGATGACGCTCGGCGATCTGGTCGATGAGGGCGATCTGCATCTGGCCTGCGACGATCTCGCGCATTTCGCCCACTGGATCACCCCCGAGATGATGCCCAAACGCTTCGACACGCATTTCTATCTGGCGCGTGGCCCGCACGATCAGGTCGCTGGCCATGATGGTCATGAGAATGTCGACTCGGTCTGGATCCGGCCGCAGCAGGTGATCGAGGATGCGGCCAACAAGGCCCGTACGGTGATCTTTCCGACGCTGTGCAATGTGATCCGGCTGGCGCAGTACGACAGCGTCGAGGCGGCGTTTGCCGGCACGCAGCAGTCGCCAGTCGTGCCGATCACGCCCTGGATGGAAAAGCGCGACGACGGCCGCTATGTCTGCATCCCGAAAGATGCGGGCTACACGCTCACCGAGCAGAAATCGGGCGATCGGCCGGCGTAAGGCTCAAGGCGGCCGGCGCTCAACTGGCGCCCTGATCGCCAGGGGCGTCGCGCGTCAGCCTGCTGCCACGCCGTACACATTCGACAGCGTGCCGATCCCCTCGATCGTCACCTCAACCTTCGCGCCGGGCTTCATCGGCAGCACGCCGAGCGAGGTGCCGCACAGGATCACATCGCCGGCTTCGAGGGTCACGTCGTGCGAGAGCCGCGCCACCAGCTCGTGCGGCGAAAAGAACATATCCGACAAGGGATAGTTCTGCCGTTCACGGCCGTCGACCGTGGTTCTGACACTGCCGGCTGCCGGGTCGAACTCGGTGTCGATGACCGGGCCGAATACGCCGAAGCCGTCGAAGCCTTTGGCCCGCGACCACTGAGCAAATGACGGATCGCGCTGCAGCAGTTCGATGGCGGTGACGTCGTTGGCGCAGCTGTAGCCCAGGATGGATGCCTTGGCCTGGCTTGCGTCGATTGCCCGGGTGCGTTGGCGGATGATGATTGCCAGCTCGCCTTCATAGGCAACCCGCCCGTCGTAACCCGTGGGCAAAGGAATCACTTGCTGGTGTGCAGCGAAGCTGTTGGGCGACTTCAGGAACCACAGCGGTTCTTCAGGTCTGGTCCAGCCGTTCTTGGTAGCAGACGCCGCAAAGTTGTTCCAGAGCGCCAGCATCTTGCCGGGCTGGCAGGGCGCAAGCCAGTCGAGGCTCGCCAGCGGCAAGCGTCGGCCATTTTCGCGGTAGTCACCAAAGGGCGATCCGTCGACCAGCACGGCCTCATCGCCCGCCACCCATCCCCATGTGTCAGTGCCGCTGTCGCGGCAACGCAGCCATTTCATCGAACCGATCTCCCTGCGCCAACCCGGCGCGCTCAGGCTCGATTCTAGTGCTGCGCCCTCGGCAGTCTCAGAAACGGATCGTCGTTGCAGGCGATTGGGGCGCCGTCGCACTCGGCGGTTGAATCGGATTTCTCGGCTCGATGATGCGCGGCACGGCCTCGCTTGCGACCGGGCTACCCGCCGCAGCCGGGCTGCCCGGGTTATCGCTTGGGCGTGCTGACGCAGCGTTGGCCGGAGCCGGCGCCATGCTCTGTGCGGGCTGCGGGCGATAGCTCGCGGGCAGCATCGATTTCGCCGGATAGCCGGCCGCATCGAGCAGGCTGCTCCACTGGCTCTGCTCGAAACCGGTGTTGTGCTCACGGCCGACTCCCAGTGTCGGGAATCTCAGTTCGCTCAACCCGGCGGCGCGAAAGGCATCGGCATCGGCCGGTGTCTTGATCGTCTTTTCCGAAAACGGGATGCCCCGTGCGGTGAGATAGCTGCGGGCCTGCTGGCAGGGCGAGCAATCGCTGGTCGTGTAGAGCACGACCGGATACTTCGCGGCAATCGGCGCAAGCCCCGCCAGGTTCGGTTTGCCGTCTGACTTGGCCGCGGCCGGGACTGACAGCGTCGCAGCCGTGACGCCTGGCGGCGGCGGGCTGTCGCTGTAGATGACCTTGCCGTCAGGGCCGGTCCATTTGAACTGGGCGTGCGCCGGTAATCCGAATGCGGCGAGCCCGATCAGAACGATGATTGTTGAGCAGCTAGGCAGGGGCATGGGAGGTCTCCTCGACCATCCCATTGTGTCGCAGCAAGGCTTCGATGCTGGGCTCGCGTCCGCGAAACGCCTTGAATGAGTCGATGGCCGGTCGACTGCCGCCTACCGACAGGATCTCGCGCAAAAAGCGCTGGCCGGTCTCGGCATTGAAAAGCCCCTCTTCTTCAAAGGCCGCATAGCAGTCGGCCGACAGCACTTCGGCCCATTTGTAGCTGTAGTAACCGGCCGCATACCCGCCGGCGAAGATGTGCGAAAAACTGTTCTGGAAACGATTGAAATCGGGTGGCGTGATGACTGCCACCTCCTGGCGCACCTCATCGAGAAGGCTCTGGACCGCGTCGCCTGAAGTACCTGCCTCGGTCGTGGTTGCGCAAGACGGCATCGTCGGGCTGGCAACGCCGTCCCACTCGCTGTGCAGTCGCATGTCGAAGAGCGCGAACTCGACCTGACGCAAGGTCTGCAGGCCGCTCTGGAAATTGCGGGCGGCGACCATCTTGTCGAAGAGTGCGCGCGGCAGGGGGGCCTGGGTATCGACATGCGCGGTCATCGCCGCGACGATGTCCCATTCCCAGCAGAAGTTCTCCATGAACTGGCTGGGCAACTCAACCGCATCCCACTCGACGCCCGCAATGCCCGAGACACCGAGCTCGTCGACGCGGGTGAGCATGTGGTGCAGCCCGTGCCCGAACTCGTGAAACAGGGTGATCACATCATCATGCGACAGCAGAGCGGGCTGATTGCCGACCGGCGCCTGCACATTGCAGGTCAGGTAGGCCACTGGTGTCTGCAGACCGGTGGCGATCAGCTTGCGACCGCGGGCATCGTCCATCCAGGCGCCCGGACGCTTGCTCGGGCGCGAGAACATGTCGAGATAAAACTGTCCGATCAGCTGACCGGCCCGCTCGATGCGAAAGAATCCGACATCGGCATGCCAGGTTTCGGCGGTGTCGCGTGAAATCGTGACATCGAAGAGTCGTCCGATCAGCCCGAAGAGGCCCTCCAGCACGCGGGGCAGCTGGAAATACTGTTTGACCTCGTTGTCTGAAAACGCATAACGCGCTTCCTTCAATCGCTCGGATGCGAAAGCCATATCCCAGGAGCTGAGGCTGTCCAGGCCGAGGTTTTCGGCGGCAAAGCTGCGCAGCTCTGTCATGTCGCGATGTGCCGAGGGCTTGGCGCGTGCCGCCAGGTCGCGCAAAAAGCCGATGACCTGGCCGGGCGAATCGGCCATCTTCGAGACCAGCGACACCTCGGCGAAGCTGGCATAGCCGAGCAATCGTGCCTCTTCAGCACGAAGAGACAGGGTCTGGTCGATGATCGCGGTGTTGTCGAGCGTCGGTGTGCCGGCACTCGAGGCCCGGGTCACATAGGCGCGATAAAGCGTCTCGCGCAGCGTGCGGTCGCTTGCATACTGCAGGACCGGAAAGTAGGACGGAAACTGCAAAGTGAACCGCCATCCCGCCACACCGGCGCGCTCGGCTTCCTGGCGGGCGGCGGCCAGTGCGTCATCGGGCAGCCCGGCGAGGGTGGCTTCGTCGGTGATGTCCAGCGTAAACGCGTTGGTGGCATCGAGGACGTTTTCACCGAATTTCTGCGACAGCGCGGCCTGCTGCTCCTGGATCTCGGCATAGCGCTCGCGAGCGGGCGAGACCAGCTCGGCGCCCAATCTGAAATCGCGCAGCGCATTGGTCACGATCTTGCGACGAGGCGGCGACATCTGCGCAAACTCGGCCGACTGGCCCAGGGCCTTGTACTTCGCAAAGAGGGCTTCGTTCTGTCCGAGCGAGGTCCAGAACTCGGTGACCCGGGGCAGGTTTTCGTTGAAGACCGCCCGCAATTCAGGCGTATCGGCCACACCGTTGAGGTGACCGACCATGCCCCAGGCGCGGCCGAGCTGCTCGGTGGCGAGCTCCAGCGGGCTCACGAAGTCGGTCCAGGTCGCGGGCGTAGACGGTGCCTCGGCCTTGTCGACCGCACTGCGGGCCTGGGTCAGAAGGGTGTCGATGGCGGGCGTCACATGCTCTGAACGAAACGCACCGAAGCGCGGCAGCCCTGAGAAATCGAGCAGCGGGTTGTCGGTAGCGGAAGTGGAGGCGGTCGGGTTCATGGCGTCAGGTGGTCTCTGGCAGGGGGTTGTTCGGTTGATATCGGGGCGCTGGCCGCGTTTGCACCGTCGCCGCCCCTCAGCCGGCTGCTCGCTCGGCGGCCTCGATGGTATTGACCAGCAGCATTGCCCGGGTCATCGGGCCGACGCCGCCTGGTACAGGTGTGATCGCACCGGCCACCTCGCGCACCCCGGCGAAGTCGACATCACCGCACAGCTTGCCGTCGGGGCCGCGGTTCATGCCGACATCGATGACGATGGCGCCTGGCTTGACCATATCGGCCGTCACCAGCCCGATCCTGCCGACCGCCGCGACGATGATGTCGGCGCGGCGTGTGTGGGCAGCCAGATCGCGGGTGCGGCTGTGGCAGACGGTCACGGTGGCACCCTCGGCCAGCAGCATCAGCGCCTGCGGCTTGCCGACGATATTGCTGCGACCGATGACGACCGCCTCGGCGCCGTCCAGGCGCGCGCCGGTATGCTCGAGCATCTTCATGACGCCATAGGGCGTACACGGCCTGAACAGCGGTTGGCCAGTCACCAGCATGCCGACATTGCTCACATGAAAGCCATCGGCATCCTTGGCAGGCGAAATGGCTTCGATCACGCGATGTGAATCGATGTGCCGGGGTAGCGGCAGCTGGACCAGGATGCCGTGCACGCTCGGGTCAGCATTGAGCTGCGCAATGCGGGCCAGCAGTGTGGCCTCGGTGGTCTGCGCAGGCAGGCGGTCGAGGGACGAGACGATGCCGACTTCGTGACAGTCCTTGACCTTGTTACGCACGTAAACCGCTGAAGCCGCATCGTCGCCGACCAGCACGACCGCCAGCCCGGTGGTCAAGCCGCGATCGGCGAGGCGCCTGACACGGCGGCCCACATCGATGCGGATGGAAGCGGCAAGCGCATTGCCGTCGATCAGTTTTGCAGACATGGTCTGCGCAGCGTAGCACGCTCGTCGCTGTCGTCATGCTGGCGCTTGCGCGCATCGATTCAGACGGCTATAGTTGAGGGCTTCGCCGGGGGTATAGCTCAGCTGGGAGAGCGCTTGCATGGCATGCAAGAGGTCAGCGGTTCGATCCCGCTTACCTCCACCACCGAAGCAGAGTTTGTCGGCACTGTGTGCTAATCAGCTCTTGTGTGAATCGCGGTCCCGTTCGTCTAGAGGCCTAGGACACAACCCTTTCACGGTTGCTACAGGGGTTCGAATCCCCTACGGGACGCCATCTTCCTGGCGTTTTTCTGCGGTTCTTCTCATTGGTGAGTCCACCAGACCCCCACCCTTCGGGTGAAGCCACGCTGGGTCCTTGGTCAGGCGAAACAGGTCGCAGTTCAGGCGCAGGGTCGATCCCGAAGAGGCGTCGGGAGGTCGTCCGAAATGGTCCCCGCTCAAGCGACATATAATCCCCAGGTTGTACTCAAAACAATTCACCTGAAACCTGTTTGCCGGAGACCTCATGAGCCAGGAACTGATCGAAACCATCTCGGGTGGCATTGCCACGATCACCCTCAACCGCCCCGAATCCCGCAATTCACTGACCCCCGCCATGATGAGAGGTCTGGCTGAGGCGCTGCCGCGGCTGGCGGCCGATCCGGCGGTGCGCGTGGTGGTTCTGACCGGTGCTGGCCGGGCCTTCTGTGCCGGTGGCGACGTCAAGAGCTTTGCCGCCAGAGCCGGCGGCGGCGCCGTCGAGAGCTTCGAGGGCCGTGTCAGCGATCTGCGCGCCCGGATGGAGATGGTGCGCTGGCTTCACGAGATGCCCAAGCCCACGCTGGCCGTCATCCCCGGGCCGGCTGCCGGTGCAGGCCTGTCGATGGCACTGGCTTGTGACATGCGGATCGCCGCCGACGACGCCAAGATGACCACCGCATTCTCCAAAGTCGGACTCTCGGGCGACTTCGGTGGCAGCTATTTCCTGAATCAGCTGGTCGGTGCTGCCCGTGCTCGCCAGATGTATTTCACCGCCGAGGTGGTCAAAGCCGATGAGGCGCTCAGGATCGGTCTGGTCAATCGTGTCGTGCCTTATGCGCAACTGGAAAAAGCGGCCGCCGACTATGCCCAGGAGTTGCTCGCCCTGCCGACCATTGCGGTCGGCTACATGAAGAAAAATCTCAACACCGGACTGCGCAGCAACCTGTCTGACGTGCTTGACTCGGAAGCCACCAACATGATTCGCACCTTCGAGACTGAGGATCACAAAGGTGCTGCGAAGGCCTTTGTCGAGAAGCGCCCGCCGCAGTTCAGCGGCCATTGAATCGACCAGGAGATCGCCAATGAAGCTCTACGACCTTGCGGCCGGACTCAATCCGCGCCGGGTTCGGATCTTTCTGGCCGAAAAAGACATTTCCATTCCGATCGTCCCCCTCGACATGCTCAAGGGTGAAAACACGACCCCGGCGTTTCTGGCGATCAATCCGCTTGGCAAGTTGCCGGTTCTCGATCTCGAAGATGGCAGCCATATCAGCGAATCGACTGCGATTTGCCGGTATATCGAAAGCTTGCATCCCGAACCGAATCTCTTCGGGCGAGGTGCTCGCGAATCGGCTGCCATCGAGATGTGGGATCGCCGTATCGAATTGACAGTGATGGCGCCAATACTCCATGTATTTCGCCACCTGTCACCGTTCTGGGCGGGGCGCGTGATTCAGGTGACCGAGTGGGGCGAGGTTTCGAAAAAAGAATCTTTCGAGCGCCTCAAATGGCTTGATGATGAATTGGCGACCCGGCAGTTCATTGCCGGCGATCGTTATACCGTGGCCGATATCACTTTGCAGTGCACGATGATTGTCGCCAAGAATGTCGGGATTCGGATTCCCGAAGATCATTCAAATCTGGCGAGATGGTTTTCGCATGTCAGCGCGCGCCCCACGGCCCGTGCCTGAAGTCATCGCGAGATGGCGGGGGCGGCCATCGTCGTCCCCGCGGCGATCATCCCGCTTGATGTGTGTTTGAGCCGGGTTTGAGCTTCGATTCGGCTTTGACAGACCTGATCAGCCGATCAGGAACTGGCTCTTGTCTTTGCCTTCCAGCCATTTCGGCGAACGGCCCCTGCCTGTCCAGGTTTGTCCCGAGTTGGGGTCGCGGTATTTGACGGCCACCTTGGCGCGGCGCTTCGACGATTTCGGTTCCGACGAGTCGCCCGCGAATATGTCCTGACGACGCAGGCCATATTCAGCAATCAGTGAACGGACCTGACTGATAACCGATTCGAGTTCCTGCTGACGGGTCCTGGCAATCTGTTTATCGAGTGCGTCGCGTTGTGCAACGAGTTCCTGAAGGGTCGACATGTCAACTCCGGAGGGATTAAGCGAGCGCGGATTAAACATTAAAAACGCTTTGATGACAAGGGCATTGCGTGACTGATTGCGCTCTTTCAATCGAATTTATAAGGGTTCATTCGGATTGCCGATCCACGTTACCTTTTCGCGCTGGCCTGTTTCACCGGGTTTTTCTGTAACCGAATCCGAACTGTTTTCTCAAGAATATTATTCAGGCAATTGATTCGAAAGATATTTTAATTCTGATGGGCTTCTGATGGATCGCGGGCCGTGGTTTGAAAAGACCAACCCCGGGTAGGGGTGCGCTTGCCGGATGGACCCTGCCGGGACCGCGCAAACCGGCATCAAGACAGCGTTCGCGCTGCCGACCGCCTCTGCGGCGGGCAGGCTCCGGCGCAGCCTGAGCCTCAGCGTTGTTGCCTGCGTTGCTCCTGACGCTCGACGAAGGCAGCGATGGCCGCTTTCGATTCGGGTGTGGCCGCGACGTTGCAAAAATTCTCGACCGCTGCCGCCACGCCGCGGCGATAGTCGGAGTCGCATTCCCGCATGAAGGCCTCACGTGCCATTTTCAGAACCCGTGGCGGCTTGGCTGCCAGCACCTGAGCGAGTGAGTGCGCCTCGGCGAGCACCGTACCCGGTGCAGCCAGGCGGCAGACCAGCCCGAGTTCGAAGGCCTCGGGAGCGCCGAAAGTGCGGCCGGTAAACAGCAGATCGAAGGCGCGGTGGCGTCCGACGATCCGCGGCAGATGGGCAAAGTGGATGGCTGGCAGCAGACCGACATCGATTTCCGGATAACCGAGGTCGGCGCCCGAGTCGGCCACAACCATGTCGCACGAGATCGACAGCGTCATGCCGCCGCCGCGCGCCGTGCCATTGACGGCGGCGATCGATGGCTTGCCCAGGCGATACTGCAGATCGGTAAAGCGCGTGTAGAGCCGCTCAAGCAGCGCCCGAACGCCATCGGTATCGTCATTGGCGAAGGCTTTCAGATCGAGGCCGGCACAGAATCGGCCAGGTACCGCGCTGCCGAGAATGATGGCGCGTACCGAGTCATCGTTCGCGGCAGTCTCGAAGCAGGCGAGCAGTTCATCGAGCATCGGCACGCTCAGGGCGTTGACCGGGCCGTTGTCCATGAGGATCTCTGCAACGCCGTCAATGATGCTGTAGCGAAGGAAGCGCAGGCTCTGTGTCATCTTATCGGGGCCTCAAAAGCGGGAGCAGGGAGGATCAGGTCAAGGATCCCGATCGTCTCATGGTCAGACAGGAGCCTGTTTTGAAAAGCATGCGCAGAGCATTCACGGGAAGGGCCGCAGTGGCGGCATTGGCGCTTGCGCTGGTCGGGCTGGCTGCCTGCGTCATGCCTGGCACCTCACGTCCGGTCACGGTCAAGATCATTGCGCTCAATGACTACCACGGTCACCTCGAGTCGCCGGGGTCGTTTGCCGCCAGCGGTGATGCGCCGGCGTCAGTCAGGCAGCCGGTCGGCGGTGCCGAGTTCATCGCCGCCCATGTGGCAAGACTCAAGGCGACTAATCCGAACAATGTGGTGGTGGCTGCCGGAGACCTGATCGGCGCCACACCGATGATCTCGGGACTCTTTTTCGACGAACCCGCGGTCGAAACCCTCAATCGCATCGGCCTCGAATTCACCTCAGTTGGCAATCATGAGTTCGACAAGGGCCAGGCTGAGCTGCTGCGTCTGCAGACCGGTGGCTGCAAACCGGCACCGGGTGCGGCTGACGGGACGGCGATCGATCCAAACAGCTGTCGGGGTGCAGTGGTCGGCACGCCGGTGCCCTTTGAAGGCGCGAAGTTTCAGTGGCTGTCGGCCAATGTCATCACCCGATCTTCGGGAAAGCCGCTGCTGCCGGCCTATGGCGTCAAGCGCTTTGCCGGCGTACCGGTGGCCTTCATCGGTATGACCTTGCGCGGCACCCAAATGATCGTCGGGCAGGCCGGGGTCGCCGGGCTCGAGTTTCGCGATGAAATCCAGACTGTCAATGCGCTCGTGCCGCAACTTCGTGCCCAGGGCATCGAGGCGATCGTGGTGCTGGTTCACGAGGGCGGCATGCAAAGCGGCCCAAACCCGGACATCAACCGATGCCAGGGCGGGCTCGCCGGCTCGCCGATTGCCGGCATCGTCGCGGGCTTTGATGATGCAGTCGATCTGGTGATCAGTGGACATACCCATTCGGCCTATGTCTGCACGTTGCCGAATGCACGGGGGCGGGCGGTGCCGGTCACCAGCGCCAATGCCTTTGGTCGGCTGCTGACCGACATCGACGTGAGCCTCGATCCGACGACCCGCGACGTCCTGTCGGTGCAGGCCACCAATCTGCTGGTGACCCGTGATCCGGCGGTCATTCAGCCCGATCCGATTGTGGCCGGCATCGTGGCCGGCTATCGCCGTCTGGTCAGTGATCAGGCCGCAAGGGTAATTGGCATGATTGCAGCTGACCTGCCCACCATTGCGCGCGATGCCGCCTGCAACGTGGCCGCCGGCGAGCTGGTGGCCGATGCACAGCTTGCGGCCGCGCGTGCGGATGCCCACGCCCATGCTCACATCCCGGGCAGCAGCGATGGCCACGGTCATTCGATGCCTGCGATCGCCTTCATGAATCGGGGCGGGTTGCGGGGCGCGGGTCTGATGGTGTCGCAGCCTGGTAAGAAGGATGACGGCACGGTGACCTACGGCGAGATCTTCGCGATGCAGCCCTTCGGCAACAATCTGGTGACCATGAGCCTGAGTGCCCAGGACATCAAGGACCTGCTGGAGCAGCAGTTCGCCGGCTGCCGCGGCCAGTCGCCGACGACCACCCGGGTGTTAATCCCGTCGGCCGGTTTTCACTATCGATGGGACGGTGCAGCCGCTTGCGATGCCCGCATCAGTGCGATGACGCTTTTGATCGATGGCCGCACCGTGTCCCTGGTCGATGCGCAGGGCCGGGTGCTGCAACCCGACTCGCGCTACCGGGTCACGGTCAACAATTATCTGGCCGACGGTGGCGACGGTTTTTCAACTTTCCTGCGTGGACGCGATCGCAGTGGCGGCCCGCCGGATGTGGATGCGCTGGCGGACTACCTGGCGGCCTATCTTGCGCCAAACCGGCCTTACGGATATGTCGAGGCAGGAGCAACTCAGCGTCAACGCTCGGGTCCGCCTCGCATCAGTCGGGCAGGGGGCAGCGCCTGCCCGACTGGCGCGCTGGTCAATCCCTGAGCGCGGTTTGCCGGATCGGGGGCGCGGGCGCATGCACCTGCGCGAGCTTTCGCCGGCCCAGCCCCTCTCGACCCAGGCCCTCTCGACCCAGGCCTGCGCGACAGCCTGCGCGACTCAGGCCTGCTTTGCCTTGAGTTGCAGCCGCCGGGCGTGAAGCACCGGCTCGGTATAGCCCGAGGGTTGCACCGTGCCTTCAAACACCAGATCGCAGGCAGCGTTGAAGGCAAAGCCGTCGAAGCTCGGTGCCATCGGGGTGTAAGCCGGATCGCCGGCGTTTTGCCCGTCGACCACCGCTGCCATGCGCTTCATGACTTCGGTGACGCGAGCCTTGGTCACCACGCCGTGATGCAGCCAGTTGGCGATGTGCTGCGACGAGATGCGGCAGGTTGCGCGGTCTTCCATCAGCCCCACGTTGTTGATGTCGGGCACCTTCGAGCAGCCCACACCCTGATCGACCCAGCGCACCACATAACCGAGGATGCCCTGTGCATTGTTCTCGAGTTCGGCGTTGAGATCGGCTTCACTCCAGGCGGTGGAGCTGGCCAGCGGAATCGAGAGGATGTCGGCCAACTTGGCCCGAGGCCCGCCCTTCATGATCTCGGCCTGGCGTGCAAACACATCGACCTTGTGATAGTGAGTCGCATGCAGCGTCGCCGCGGTCGGGCTCGGCACCCAGGCGCAGTTGGCGCCGGCCTGCGGATGGCCGATCTTTTGCTGCAGCATGGCGTGCATCAGGTCAGGCATCGCCCACATGCCCTTGCCGATCTGCGCACGCCCGGACAGACCGCAGCGCAGGCCGACATCGACGTTCCAGAGCTCGTAGGCCGCAATCCAGTTCTGCGCTTTCATCTCGGCCTTTCGCACCATCGGCCCGGCTTCCATCGAGGTATGGATTTCATCGCCGGTGCGATCGAGAAAGCCGGTGTTGATGAAGACCACCCGCTTGCTGGCTGCGCGGATGCACTCCTTGAGGTTGACCGTGGTGCGCCGCTCCTCGTCCATGATGCCGATCTTGACGGTGTTGGCCGGCAGGCCGAGCGCTTCTTCGACATGCGTGAAGATGTCGTCGGCAAAGGCGACTTCTTCCGGGCCATGCATCTTGGGCTTGACGATATAGACCGAGTGCGCGACTGAATTGCGGATGCCGTCTGTCTTCTTCAGGTCGTGCAGGGCGATGGTGACGGTGCACATCGCATCGAGCAGGCCTTCGAAGGCCTCGTTGCCGTCGCGATCGAGCAC
>CAMCXH010000103.1 GCA_945883285.1 Bordetella parapertussis
GGGCGAGCGCAAGGCATTGAGACGCCCCTCGATCTCTTTCATCTTGGCGGCCGGGTCGGAGGCGGCATCAATGTCGGCACGGTAGGCCGCCTCGATGCCGCCTTCCAGAGGCAGCGAGCCCCACGAAGCCGACGGCCAGGCATAGCGCAGAGACAGCCGCCCGCCGGGCTGATGTGCCGCACCGGCCACACCATAGGCATTGCGCATGATCATGGTGCACCACGGCACGCTGGTCTGGTTCATGGCTGCCATGGCGCGCACGCCATGGCGAATCGTGGCGGTCTTCTCGGCGTCCAGGCCGATCAGAAAGCCGGGGCAGTCCATGAGATAGACCACCGGCAAATGAAAGGTCTCGGCCAGGTCGGCAAAGCGCACGATCTTCTGGCAGGTCTCGGCATTCCAGCTGCCCGCGTTGTGATACGGATCGCTGGCAAACAGCACCACCGGATGGCCGTCGAAGCGCGCAAGGCCTGCCACGATCGAGCGCCCGAAATTGCGACCCATCTCGAAAAACGACCCTTTGTCGACCACCGTCTCGATGATCGGTCGAACCTTGTAGATCTGCCTGCGATTGCGCGGAATCACGCTCAGCAGCGATTCGTCTGCGCGTTGCGGATCGTCGCTGCACGCAATGATTGGCGGCAGCGAATGGACCGAAGAGGGCAGGTAGGACAGAAAGCGCCTGGCCTGCTCGAAGGCCTCGGCTTCGGTCTCGACCGCATTGTCGATTGCGCCGCTGCGGGTCTGGATGTCGGCACCGCCCAGCTCCTGCTTGGTGAGCGGCTGACCGAGCCGGGCCACGACCGGCGGGCCGGCCACGAACATCGCTGAGCTGGTGCTCATGATCGAAAAGTGACTCGATGCCAGGCGTGCCGCGCCCAGACCGGCCACCGACCCCAGGCCGATTCCGACCACCGGTACGTTGGCCAGGTTGGCGGTCATCATATAAAACCCCTGCGTGCCGCCTACGCCGCCTGGCAAATTGGCCGCACCCTTGGTCTCGATGGTTTTTACCGAGCCGCCGCCGCCCGAGCCTTCGATGATCCGCACGATCGGCAGGCGAAATTCGGCCGCCATGTTTTCGGCCATCAGCGGCTTGGCGCTGATCGAGGCATCGGCCGATCCGCCGCGCACCGTGAAATCGTCGCCGACCACCACCACCGAACGACCATCTACCGTGCCGCGGCCGAACACGCAGTTGGCAGGCGTCACCGTGGTCAACGCATTGCCGGCGTCGTATTCGCCGATGCCCGAGAGAGTGCCGACTTCCTGGAAGCTGTCGGCATCGAGCATGCCGTCGATCCGCTCGCGAACCGTCAGACGCCCGCCGTCATGCTGACGCTTGACCTTGTCCGCCCCGCCCATTTCGTGGGCAAAGGCCTTGCGGCGTGCGAGTTCGTCCAGTTCCGGCTGCCAGCTCATGCGATGTCTCCCTGTCTGTTCAATGTGAATGGTTCTGCGTTCGAGTCTGCCACGGGCACCGGCATGTCAGGGTCTGCGCCTGGCTGGGCTCGAAACGCTGCGTGAAACGCTATTTGCGCCGGGCCTGCATCCGCTCGGCCATGTCGTCCGGGCGACCGTAAGGTCGCTTGCGCTCGTGCACCAGCGCCTGCGATCGGGTTCGTTCGTCGCTATCAGCAATCAGCGCCTTGACGATCCGGTTGGTGCCTCGTGAATTTGCAAGGATTTCGGCGCCCAGCGCTTCGATGGTCGCATCGAGCTGATCGTCCGGCACGCAGCGATCAACCAGGCCGATGTCGAGTGCCTGGCGGGCAGTCAGTCTGCGACTGGTGAACATGAGTTCTTTCGCGGTCGCTCGACCGACGCGCTCGGGCAGTCTGACCGACATGCCCCAGACCGGTACCAGGCCCCATTGTCCGTGGGTGTCGCCAAGATGCGTCGATTCGCCAGCCACCAGCAGGTCACAGGCCAGCGCAAGCTCCAGACCACCGGTAAAGCAGTGCCCATGCAGGCGGCAGAGGGTGGGCTTTGGCAACGACTCGAGGGCATCGATGGTTTCTGGCTCGAAATACGGGCTCGGTGCGGGCTCAGCAGAGGCAATGGCTCCCAGGTCGTGACCCGCGCAGAAAGAGCGTCCCGCACCGGCCAGCACAACGCAGCCGACGCTGTCGTCACGAGCAATCGCGTCAAGGTGAGCCCGCAATTGAACGAAGACGCCCGGCGTGAGCGCATTGAGTTTGTCGGGTCGATTCAGGGTCAGGGTGGTGAGGCCCGCGCGATCGCTTCGGATCACGAGTGATTCGGACATGGTCGAAGTCTCCTGTTATTGGCGGGCGATCGGGCCTTTGCCCGAGCGATCACGCCCAGACCACAGCCTACGCGAAGACCTCGCGAGATGCCCGCAGCCATTCCGCGAATCCGTTTGGCTCGACTGCGACGCTCGGCCCGGCGTTCACGCCGGCTTTCCGTCCGTTCGTCGCCTTGGTATTTCTCATGCCGGCGTGGCCGATAGGCTAGTCAGAGGAGTTATTCCGAGCGCCTCCCCACTAACGACTTGGGTTGAGGCTTTGGACAAGGGCGAAACAGGTGAACACTAAGTCTTTCGGTTGCCAGAAAAGTGCCCGAGCCATCGGCTCGCGCTGCGACGCGAGTGGCTTCACGCTCATCGAATTGCTCACCGTGGTGGCGATCGTCGCCATTCTCGCGGCCTCTTCAGGTGGCGCCTTTCAACGCTTCATCGTCAGCGCACGGATTTCAGAGGGCAGCTCGAATCTTCGCTCGGCACTAGAGCTGGCACGCTCGGAGGCCGCAATGCGCGGGGTGCGCGTGGGTGTTTGCCGCAGCATCAACGCCAATGAAGCCGGCGCCACCTGCAGTCAGGCCGACGCGGGCAACGTCGGCGGCAACGACTGGTCGGCGGGATGGATCGTCTATGCCAAGACGCCGCCCAATGCTGGCGACGTCTTCGAAGGCGGAGACATACTCATTCGGCGGCAGGCGTCGCTTTCGTCTGCAGGCCTGACCTCGCGCCTGATGATTTGGGCGCCTGGCGCCGGTGCGATTGTCTTCAACTGGAACGGCATGCGAGTCGCCGGACCGGTCGGCAATTTTGCCTTTGACTTCGGCACGGCAGTCAGTGCCTTGCCGGTTCCCATGACTTCCGATCAGGCACGTTGCATGGCCGTCAACATCGCCGGGCGCATCGATGTCACGAAGCCGCAGCACGGGAGTTGCCAGCTGTGAACAGCCTTGCAAAGCGGCAGCTGGGCATCAGCCTGATCGAGGTCCTGATCTCGCTGATTATTGCGGCCTTCGGTCTGCTTGGTCTGGCCGGTATGCAGACCCGCTCGCTGTCGATGCAGATCGACAGCGAGACTCGGCGGGTCGCAGCCAGCCTGATCGACCAGTTGCGTGAGCGGGTGGCGGCCAATCAGGAGGGTTATGCCAGCGCGCTGACGCAGGGCTATAGCCAGACCTTCAACCCGGGCGCGGCGGTGCCGGTTCCGGCCTGCGCCAACGCCAATGCCTGCGACGCCAGAACCGAAGTGCCGCTGATTCAGGTCGGCACCTGGATGCGCGATGTTCAGCGGCAACTGCCGGGCGCGACGGCCGTCATTGGCCCGACCACCGCAGGCAGCGCCAATTCGATGACCGTCACCATCGGATGGATCGAGCCGAATGCGACCGTGGTCGCCACCGATAACGCGTGCGCTCGGATCGAAGCGATCAGCGCCGACCCAAGGTATCGCTGTGTCACTGCCTCGTTTTATCCGGGCTGAATCATGCCGAATCTCACATCATTCAACGGTATGAGGGCGGCCTCGGGGCAGGGCGGTCGAACGCTGATCGAGCTGATGATCAGTCTCGCCATCGGCCTGGCCATCACGGCGGCGGTCTCGGGCGCCTACCTCTCGACGGCACGCACGTCGCGAGTCGCGGGCGAGATGGCCGGCATGTCCGATACCGGTCAGCTGTCGATGCTGATGATCGGCGATGCGATCCGCCAGGCCGGCTATGGCGAGATCATCGGCTCCGATGTGTCCTTTGGCGCGGCCAATGTCGATGCCTATCGGTCGCAGACACTCTTTGGCGACGGCGCCCATCTTGCTGGCTGCACCGGCGCGCTGTTTGCCGATGACACCTCCCGTACGCCGACCTGCGCAGGGGGCACCAATGCCAACTTCGATTCGCTGATGGTTCGGTTTCAGGGCGATACCGCGCTCGCGCCGGCGCAGGGTCGGATTGACGATTGCCTGGGTGCGCAGGTGCCGCTCGAAGCCTTGCCTGCCAACCACCCAGGACTGACGAGAGTCGCCGCGCGACCGATGGTTCAGAACGTCTACTTCGGCACCAACAACGGATTGTCCTGCCGCGGAAACGGTCGGGCAGCGATCGGCGATGCCTTCGCTGCGGCGCAACAGCTGGTCGGCAACGTCGAGCAATTCAAGGTCTTTTACGGCTTTGACGATGTTCGCTACCTCAACCCGAACTCCACCATGGGGGCATCGATTCGCAGCATTCGCGATGCCGGTTATCTGAATGCCAGAGCCGGGTCCTGGGACTATGTGGTGACAGTGCATGTCTGCATGCTGATCCGCTCCGATCCCGACTCAGGTCGCGGCCTGAGCACGAGCGCCGCTTACCAATACACCAGTTGCCCGATGAATGCCGCCCAGGCCTCCGGCTCGATGCCACTGAGCGAAGCCGCCGACAGTGCTGTCAGGCGCACCTATAACCAGGTCTTCACGGTGCGATCGCGCTCCACGGCCAATCCGATCCAGTCATTCTGAGCGACTTGCCATGAAGCCCTCATTGAAGTGGTCAGCGACGACAACCCCGGCGCGAGCATCGCGCCCGGCACTTGCCCGGCCAGTGCTTCCGGAGCAGCGTGGCTTCGTGCTGATCGTGGTGCTGATGCTGCTGGTGTCGCTTTCTCTGATCGTGACCGCCCAGATCCGACATGCCACCGGTGGCCAGATGATCACGTCCAACTCCAGCCAGTACGCCCTGGCCGAAACCGCAGCGCAAACCGTGTTGCGCTATTGCGAATCGCAATTCATGGTCAGCCCGAATCTTCGGGTGACGACGCCCGGTGTGAGGGGCACCGACACGGCCGCCTGGCGCGACCCGGCCAAATGGCTCGCCTCCGAGACCAGACCGGTCACCGGGGTCAATTTTCCTGGCGTGCAGGACTTCAGCTGCCTGATCGAGGACGCCACCTCCGAGCTGATTCCTTCTTCACTGGGCAATGACGTCAATCCCGAATCCGTGACGGTCGCACCGCTGTGTGCCGGCGGGGGTGGCATCAGCCCGACTATGTGCAAGTACCGGGTCACGGCCCGGGTCGTACTCGCCCCGGGCCAGCGGCAGATGAATCTTCAAAGTGAAATCAGATTCGGCATCTGAGTTTGAATTCAGACAACAGCAACACTGGAAGCACTGACATGAACGCAACGCAGACAGACTGGCTTGGCACCATTCGGCAGACCTTCACCAAGGCGCTGGTGTATCTGCTGTGTTCTTTGACCGCGATGCCCGCCTGGTCGGCCAGCACCCTGTATCAGGTGCCGCCGTTTACCTCGACCGAGCCGCCGGCCAATGTCTTCATGATGCTCGACGACTCGGGCTCGATGGCCGGCCATTCGCTGCCGGTTCCGGCCGCAATCACGATCAGTGCAACCACCTCATCGACCGTTCCGGTCACCATCACTGGCGATGGCGCGGATGTGACCGGCACCTGGGCGCTGCGCGCCTGGCCGATCAACCGTGATCACGATTGGATGCTGCGAGCGCCGGCGCTCAACCCGCTGTGGTACAACCCGGCCAACCGTTATGTTCCCTGGAACAAGGACGACGGCACGACCATGCCGAACGCGTCGGTCGGCGGCAGTGTTGCCACGACCAACTACGGCGCCTTTACGTCGCGTGCGAATGCTGCAGAGCTCACCGAGCGCGATCCGCGCCAGGTGCCTGTGGGCAGCATCTACACATCGATCACCAGTGCGGCGGGTCGCGGACTGCTGGGCACTGATTCGAGCACGCAGACCAATGCGATCAGCCCGATCACCGCGGGGCGGCGTGTGACGATGGGCTCGATTGCCGATTTTCGCTACAACAAGATGCCCTTCGATTTCGGCCCGACCCAGGCGGCGGCGACCACCGCGCCGCGCAACGGTCACGCCGATCAGAACTGGACGACCCACAACGACACCACAAGTCCGCTCGATCTTTTCAGCCGACCTTTGCAGGTCACCGCCACGACGGCGCGCAGCGGTTGCTTCGCAAACATGGCCAGTTGCCTCGGCGGTGTCGAAGCCTCGCCCCAGATCGTCACCACCAGCTGGAAGCGGACGAATTGCAGTGGCATTGAAGAAAACTTCAGTTCGAATCCCGGGACGCTGACCTGCTACCGGCGGACCAACTGCAGCGGCACGGTCCAAACCTTCGCCACCGACCCCGGCACGCTGACCTGCGGCTACACCTGGAAAGACTGTGACAACATTGACAGGAGCTCGCCAACGAATCCCGGCCCGATCAGTTGCCCGGCCCGCATCCAGAATTGCGACGGCACCTGGACCGACAATCCGACAAGCTCAACCAGGACGTGCTATCGCACTCGAACTTCCTGCGGCAGTGCGAGCAGCTGGAGTGCATGGAGTGATGCACCGGGCACCCCGAGCACCTGCTTCGTTCGAAGGGACTGTTCGGGCACGAATGTCTATACGACCAACAATCCCGGGCCGCTCACGTGCCAGTTTTCCCGGCAAAACTGCGCCGGCACACTGGAGTACTTTGCCACCAACCCCGGTCAGCTGACCTGCTATCAGCGGCAGAACTGCGAGGGCGTCAACACCATTTATTCGAGCGTTCCCAACCCGCGAGACCTCGCCTGCAACTATTCGCGCACGGATTGCGGTGCGTCGACACCCACGCTTTTTCCTCCCGACTCCAACCCAGGCAATCTCACCTGCTATCGACGCCAGAATTGCAATGGCACCACCACGAACTGGACCTCGACTGTCCTGAATCCAGTCACTTGCCCGTCAGCCACGGAGCCGCAGCCGGTGTACACGCCATGGACCACGGTGAATCCATCGACGCTGATCATCAAATACACAACCAACATTACACGCAGCGTCGGCGGGGGCACGATCAATAATTCAACACCCTGGCCGATGGTGGGCACGGAACCCAGATCCGCCTCAGCACCAAGGACGGTCACTCCGGTTGCGACCGCCAGCAACGTGACGTCCTTCAGCAACTTGTCGGCTCAGATCAATGCCGCCTTTTGCCCGACCGGCACCAGCCAGAGGTTCTGCATAATTCCGGCGCTACCCGGCGTGCCTGACCCGCTCGCACTTACCCCGGCGCGCTACTACTACTACATCGGCAACGGCAACAAGGGCCTGCCTGCGAGCTATCGTGTGGTGCAGATCGACCGCACGCGCCCCTCAAGCTACGTCTATCCGGTGATCGATGCGACCACCGGTGCGCTGGCCACCGCTGCCACCTCGCAGCGCTCGGACTGCGCGGCGCTCACCTCCTGCACCTGGCTGGAAGAAGCGCAAAACTACGCGAACTGGTACCTCTATTATCGAAACCGCCTTTTCGCCGCACAGGCGGTGGTGGCTGAGTCGCTCGCCAGCATGACCTCGGACAGTCAGCAAAAGCTGCGCTTGGGATATGGGCGAATCAACTATTACTCCGGTGCCTACAACCCGTGGCTGACGCAGCAGCTGAGCACGATTACGACACTGCCCTCGATCGACGGGCAGCCGAATCCGGGCGCACTGGTGCGAGGTGTCCGACCCTTCATCAAGGGCACACCCGAGCGCAGCAACTTCTTTAACTGGCTCTTCAGTCTGGCGTGGGTCGGATCGACGCCCAATCGTGAGGCCGTCGACTCGGTCGGTCGATATTTCTCTCGCACTGACAACAAAGGCCCCTGGGGGGCGACGCCCGGTAGCGAAGACGGCACGCCACATCTTGCCTGCCGGCGCAACAGCCTGTTCCTGACCACCGACGGTGAATGGACCAATTCGGCAGCCGGGCAGCCGCTGATCGGTGCCGCAGGGCCGGTGCCGGGCGATGGCGGGCCGCAGGAGTCGGACAACGTCTCCGGGTCGGAGATCAGGGGAGCCGGCGCCAACCAAGGTGCAAGCTTCACCTACCTGCCTTCGAATTGGTTGCGGTTCACGGGTGGCGCCAATCAGGATCAGACCCTCACTGATGCAGCGGTCTACTACTGGAATCATGATCTTCGTCCGGATCTGGACAACGTCATCCTGCCGGTGACCGAAGGGTCTCGTCCCAACCCGGCATTCTGGCAGTCGATGAGCACCTACATCATTGGCTATGGTCTGTCGGCATCGATGGATACGCCCGCGACCCGCGCAGCGGTCACCAGCGGCGCCACCGTGATCTGGCCGTCCGTCGATTTGACCAGCACGGTTTCGACCGGCGGCAACCGGGTGAACGACAGCATGCGGGCAGCGCTCGCCTCGCGCGGCAACTTTTACGCCGCGCAATCGGTGGCCGAACTCAAGAGCGGCGTGCTTGGCAGCTTCCTCGAAATTGCCACCCGGCAAGGCTCGGCAGGCGGCGTGGCGGTGACTGGCCCGGCAATTACCAGCGTGTCGCAGGCGTTTTTCCCGAGCTACACCACAGGCAAGTGGTCAGGCTCTTTAAAGGCCTATAAATCGGCCGATCTCGAGTCGCTCGCTCAGGGCAATGTTGTCACGCCCGAGTGGACCGCGAGCCTTCCGGCCCACGGCACGCGAAACATTCTGTCAAGCAGCGCGCGCACAGTGCCAACCACCTTTGATCTTGCATCCCTGAATACCGATCAGCTAGCCCATCTGACGTCGTCAGCAGGCCTCTCTCATACCGCAGCCGAAGCGGTGAGTTATCTGCGCGGTGATCAGAGTCTGGAGCTGCCCGCGACCGGAATTTTGCCTGGCACGAAATTTCGCAGGCGCGAGACAGTTCTGGGCGATATCGTCAACTCGACGCCGCTTTATGTGAAAGCACCCGACTATGGCTATGCCGCCATGTCGACCGTCGGTTCGACTTATGCCGCTTATGTGTCCGCAAGGCGCGCCGGTACGGTCTCGACGGTCTATGTCGGCGCCAATGACGGCATGTTCCATGCCTTTAATGCGGCCGACGGCAGGGAGCGATTTGCCTACGTGCCGCGCGGTGTCTATCCGACATTGAAGAACCTGCTGAACCCGGGATACGAGCACAACTACTATGTGGATGGGCCAGTCACCTCGGGCGACTGGCACGACGGCACGTCCTGGCGTTCGGTAGTCATTGGCACCACCGGGGCAGGGGGCGCCAACGGCAATTCATCGGTCTTTGCAATCGACGTCACCAACCCGACTGCCGTGGCAAAGGCCAACGTAAAGTGGGACACCACCCCAGCCGATCCCCAATCGGAAAGTTATCTCGGCCACATCCTGACGCGCGGTATCGTCGGACGGATCAAGGACAACGCCGGCGGAACGAAATGGGTCTACATGGTGGGCAATGGCTATGAAAGCACCAGTAACAAGGCGGCATTGCTGGTCTTTGAGATCAATACCGGGAACTTGACCGCGATCCCGGTCGGCCCGAGCTGGACCCCTGGGAATGACGCCCTTCGCAACGGTATGGGCGGTATTACCGTGGTTTACGACACAGAGCGCAATATCAAGCTCGTCTATGGTGGCGATCGCCAGGGCAATCTGTGGCGCTTTGACTTCAGCAACGGTACGCCTGCTCAAGCCAAGGGCTTCGACAACTCCGACAGTCCGCTGTTTACCGCTAACAACGCTGCACCGATCACCGCTGCGCCGCGTCTGGTACCGCACCCGCTTGGCGGGATGCTGATCGTCTTCGGCACCGGAAAGCTCTATGACGTTGGCGACAGCATCAGCGATGCGGCCCAGGGGTTCTATGCCATCTGGGAAAAGCCCAAGTACACCACCGGAAAGATCACGGCCGGGCAGGTCGCTGCGCTCACGGTGGCGTCCGGTGGCGACGGCCGCACCATCGACACCAAAGTCGACTGGGCCAGCAAAATGGGATGGTGGGTGAAGCTGGAGGGCGGCGAACGGATCATCTCTGATCCGACTGCCGATATCGGCTCGCTCACCGTGACCTCCTACGCACCGTCGGCGACACGCGATCCCTGCGATGGGGGCGGGGTGTCGTATGTCTATCGCTTCGATTTTGCGACCGGCGTTATCACCGGCATGCAGGTCAGCGGGGTGGTCGGCGCAGTGACGCCGCTCACGATCACGCCGGCATCAACCACGCGCACGTCGACTGGGGGCGTCAACATCAGCGCGGGCATCAGCGGCAGCGTGCCCGGCGGTGGCGGTGACGGACCGCCGCCCCCCCCCCAACCGGGCGGACCGCAGTGCCGTCTGTACAGCACCAGTATTCAGGGGCGCCCCAACGTGATCGCGGTCAACTGCCCAGGGTTTACGCCGATGCGGGTCTGGCGTCAGCAGGTCCGATGAGTCCGACACTTTCATAAAGCTTATGACCATGACATTTCGCCGACAGTCTGGCTTCACGCTCATCGAACTGATGATCACCGTTGCGGTGGTTGCGGTCCTGGCCGCGATTGCCATTCCCTCTTATGCCGACTATGTCACCCGGTCACGGCGCAACGATGTGCGCATTTCACTCGCCCAGTCGGCGCAGTGGCTGGAGCGATTCAGGGCCGAGAATCGCGGCACCTACACCAATGCAGCCCTGCAGCCCGGCACGGGGGTGTCGCCGCTATCCGGCAACGCGATGTACGACATCACGGTCGCGGTCGGTGGCGGCGGGGCGACCTACCAGCTCACTGCGACGCCACGCGCTGGCAGCCCCATGGCCGGCGACCTGTGTGGAATCTACACTTTAGGCAGTGATGGTCGCCGCACTGCAGGCGGCAACAGCACCGGGGAAGCGTTCGAGAGATGCTGGAACCGCTGATGGCGGTTTGCTGAGCGCGCCATCCCGTCCGCGCGACGCATCAGCTTGCCGCGTGCTCGGGGCATGATTAGCCCCAGCCGCGCTACACTCGCCCCAAGAGGCCAGCTCGACATGGCCCGGGCGGACGGTGTCACCTGTTCTCCTGTCAGAAAACCTTTCGCCAGGAAGACACGTCGTTTATGGACCTTGCTTATTCCGATGAGCAGCGCATGTTCGCCGACAGCGCGAACGAAGTACTCACCAAACGCGCGCTGAGATCCGACAACCAGTCCCTGTGGTCAGAGATGGCCGAGTTGGGATGGCTTGCCCTGCCGATTCCCGAAGCCTATGGCGGTTTCGGCCAGGGAGCGGTCGATGTCGGTATCCTGTCCGAGCGCTTCGGGCAGCACCTTGTTGTAACGCCCTTTGTACCGGCCCTCGTGCTGTGTGCACGACTCATCGCGTCGCTGGGCACCGATGCGCAAAAAGCCGCTCTGCTGCCCGGACTCGCCAATGGTTCGCTGAAGATCGCACTGGCGCATACCGAGCGGGGCGCCCGCCACACGCTGCAGCATGTAACGCTTGCGGCAAGCGCCGATGGCGGCGGATGGCGATTGTCCGGCGAGAAGATGGCGGCGATCGGTGCAGACCAGGCCGACCGCATCCTGGTGTCGGCGCGCATATCGGGTGACAGCCGCGATGCCAGGGGCATGGCTGTCTTCGTGATCGAGCCCGGGCAGGCCGGACTGCGTATCGATCGCTACGACACCGTTGACGGCGCAACCGCCGCCAGACTCACGCTGACCGAGCTGCACCTGCCAGCATCAGCGCGACTCGGTGCAACCGATGGTGAGGCTGATGCGGCCTTCCCGGCACTCGAGCACGCCTTTGATGCGGCCATCGCCGCCTGGTGTGCCGAACTGCTTGGGCTGATGGCGTCAGCCACCGCGGCAACCATTGAATACACCAAGGTCAGGGCTCAGTTCGGCAAACCGCTGGCGGCCAATCAGGTGTTGCGTCATCGCATGGCCGACATGTCGGTCCATTGCGAGGTGGCGCGCTCGATGGCCTTGCGAGCAGCACTCTATGTCGATCATGCCGATGACTCGGTGCGGGCCCGGGCAGTGTCTGGCGCATGGGCCAAAATCATTCGAAGCGCCCGTTCGGTCACCGAAGAGGCGATTCAGATGCATGGCGGCATGGGCGTGACCGATGAATTGAACGTCGGACTCTTTCTCAAGCGGGTGCTCGCACTTGAAGCGCTGGTTGGCGGCGCAGACCATCACCTTCGCCGTCATGCTGCGCATTCGGCACGCAGCATGGCCAATCGCTAGGAGCAGGACATGAACCTTGATTTCACGCCCGAAGAACTCGCCTTTCAGCAGGAAGTGCGAGCCTTTTTCGCCGAAAAACTCACGCCTGATCTGCGCCTTGCCAATGCCCTGACGCCAAGTGTTTTCTCCGACCCAGATGTCTTCAGGCGTTGGCAGCGAATCCTGTTCGAGCGCGGATGGGCGGCCACATCATGGCCAGCCGAATTTGGCGGCACCGGATGGTCAACCGCGCAGCAGTATATTTTTGAAGTCGAGAACGCGATTGCTGGTGCGCCGCCCCTGCTGCCGCAGGGCCTGCGCATGGTCGGGCCGGTCATCATGAAGTTCGGCACGCAGGCGCAGAAAGACTTCTATCTGCCCAGGATCCTGACCGGCGAAGATTACTGGTGTCAGGGCTATTCCGAGCCCGGATCCGGCTCGGATCTCGCCTCGCTCAAGACCCGCGCGGTGCGCGATGGCGACGACTACCTCATCAACGGCTCCAAGATCTGGACCTCGCACGCACAGTTTGCCAATCGCATGTTTGCCCTGGTGCGCACCGCCGACTCGCCGAAGAAGCAGGACGGCATCAGCTTCATCCTGATCGACATGGATTCGCCCGGGATCTCGGTGCGCCCGATCCTGACGATCGGTGGTGATCACGAGGTCAATCAGGTTTTCTTTGACGACGTGCGCGTGCCGATTGCGAACCTGGTCGGTGCCGAAGGGCAGGGCTGGTCTTACGGGAAATATCTCCTCGAATTCGAGCGAGGCGGTGCGATGGCGTCAGGTCGCTTGCGCTCGAAACTGCGAAAGATTGAGAGTCTTGCCGCGACCT
>CAMCXH010000104.1 GCA_945883285.1 Bordetella parapertussis
CTTCGGCCTCCTCGGGGTTGGCCACAAACAGCTCGCCTTCGCGGTTGACCAGCCTGCCGTCGCTCCAGATGGCCAGCGGCCGATGCTCCTCGATGCCGACCAGCAGGGTGTTCGGCCAGATACGGCGTACCTGCGCGCGGCGTACCCAGGGCACCGTCTCGAAGGACTCGCGCACCGCCTCGAGATCGACGGTAAAGAAGGTGCCGCGAATCGGCCCTGAGGCAGCCGATCGCAGCAGCGCAGCCGTGATGTGCGTCAGCGGCTGCTCGGTCGAGATCGGTTCAACCCGCACGACCTGCAACGCGAAGGCCGGGCGCTGCGCAAGCCACCAGATGCCGGCGCTGAGCAAGGCGCACATCGCCACCGCCATCAGGGCGTTGGCGGTGGCATTGAGCAGGCGCACATCGTGCCAGGGGTTCACCGCGTACCCCCGGTTTTCAGACGCGCGCTCGAGAGCACCAGCACGCACAGGTCTTCATAGGAGATCCCCTCGGCCTTGGCCGCCATCGGCACCAGCGAATGACCGGTCATGCCGGGCGAGGTATTGATCTCGAGCAAAAAGGGCTCGTCATCGGCTTTGCGCAGCATCACGTCGACCCGGGCCCAGCCTTCGCAGTCGAGCGTGAGGAAGGCCTCGAGCGCCAGCGCCCGGATGCGGGCCGACAGGGTCTCGGACAGTCGGGCCGGGCACTCGTAGCGGGTGTCGTCGCGAAAGTACTTGTTCTGATAATCGTAATTGCCGGCTGGTGCGATGATCTCGATGATCGGCAGGGCGCGGGCACCCGCGCCGGTCCCCAGGATGGCCACGGTGAGTTCGCGTCCGTCGATGAACTGCTCGCACAGCACCGCATCGTCATGCCGACGTGCGATGTCGAAGGCGGCAGCGCACTGGTCCTCGGATACCACTTTGGTAAAGCCGATGGTCGAGCCTTCTCGCGAGGGCTTGACCGCCAGCGGCAGACCGAAGCGGCGTGCGGCATCCAGCACATCGCCGGATTCGCGGGCCAGGGCAAAGCCGGGCGTCTGCAGCGAGTGGGTCACCCAGATCCGCTTGGTGAAGACCTTGTCCATGGCGACGGCCGAGGCCATCACGCCTGAGCCGGTGTAGGGGATGCCGAGCAGCTCGAGCGCACCCTGTACCGTGCCGTCTTCGCCGTAGCGGCCATGCAGCGCGATGAAGGCGCTCGAAAAATTGTCTTTCAGCAGATCGCCGATCGGACGCAGCGACGGATCGAAGGCATGGGCATCGATGCCTTTGGCGCGCAGCGCGGCCAGCACCCCGGTGCCCGACATCAGCGAGACCTCGCGTTCGGCCGACTGGCCGCCCATCAGCACCGCCACCTTGCCGAATTCAGACATCGGTCAGCTCCTTGATGCGGGCCGCCACCCCACCGATCGAACCGGCGCCCATGGTGATCACCACATCGCCGTCACGCACGGTGTCGAGCAGGGTCGCAGGCATTGCGGTGATGTCCTCGACAAAAAGCGGCTCGACCTTGCCGGCGATGCGCACCGCCCGGGCAAGGGCCCGGCCGTCGGCCGCCACGATCGGCGCTTCGCCGGCGGCATAGACCTCGGCCAGCAGCAGCGCATCGGCGCCCGACAGCACCCGCGCGAAGTCCTCGAACAGATCGCGGGTGCGGGTATAGCGATGCGGCTGGAAGGACAGCACCAGGCGGCGGCCGGCAAACGCGCCGCGTGCGGCAGCAATCGTGGCGGCCATCTCGGCCGGGTGATGGCCGTAATCGTCGACAACCGTGAAGCGACCGCCGCCCTGCGCCGGCGGCACCGGGAACTCGCCCCAGCGCTGAAAGCGCCGGCCCACGCCTTTGAACTCTGCAAGTGCCCTGACGATGGCGGCATCTGAGACACCAAGCTCGTCGGCCACCGCGATCGCGGCGAGTGCATTCTGCACATTGTGCAGACCGGGCAGATTGAGCACGACCGGCAGCGGCGGCTTGCCGTTGTCATCGGCGCGCTGCAGCGAAAAGCGCATGCGACCGTCGTCGGGCGTCGGATCGAGCGCCCGAAACTGCGCCTGCTCGGACATGCCGTAGGTGATCACCGGCTTCGAGACGAAGGGCATGATCTCGCGCACATGCGGATCATCGACGCACAGCACGGCAGCGCCGTAAAAAGGCAAACGCTGGGTGAACTCGACGAAGGCCTGGCGCAGCCGCGCGAAGTCGTGGCCGTAGGTCTCCATGTGATCGGCATCGATGTTGGTGATCACCGCGATCGTGGGCGACAGGTTGAGGAAGGACGCGTCCGATTCGTCGGCCTCGACCACGATGTAGTCGCCCGAACCGAGCCGGGCATTGGCACCGGCGCTGTTCAGGCGCCCGCCGATCACGAAGGTCGGGTCCAGACCGCCTGCAGCCAGGATCGAGGCGACCAGGCTGGTGGTGGTGGTCTTGCCGTGGGTGCCGGCAATCGCGATGCCCTGCTTGAGCTTCATCAGTTCAGCGAGCATCAGCGCCCGCGGCACGACCGGTATGCGCGCTGCGCGCGCCGCGGTGACCTCAGGGTTATCACCCCGCACCGCCGACGAGGTCACCACGCAATCGGCGCCCGACACGAACGCGGCGTCGTGACCGATCTGCACCTGCGCGCCCAGACCTGCGAGGCGGCGCGTTGCGGCGTTATCGGCCATATCGGAGCCACTGATGACATAGCCGAGGTTGAGCAGGACCTCGGCGATTCCGCTCATGCCCGAGCCGCCGATGCCCACGAAATGGATGTGCTTGACCTTGTGTTTCATGATGGATTCGAACGCTTGGCGATCGCCTCGCAGGCATCGGCTACGCTGGCAGCCGCATCGGGCCGCGCCAGAGCGCGGGCGTTTTGCGCAATCGCCAGCAGGCGTGCGCGATCGAGGCCGCCCAGCAAGGTCGACAGGCCCTGGGCGTCGAGCTGCGACTGCGGAATCAGCAGCGCCGCGTCGCGATCAGACAGGAAGCGGGCGTTGGCGGTCTGGTGATCGTCGACCGCATGGGGATAAGGAATCATGAGGCTGGCCACGCCGGCTGCCGCAAGCTCGGCCACCGTCATCGCGCCGGCCCGGCAGATCACCAGATCAGCCTGAGCATAGGCCGCTGCCATGTCGTCGATGAAGCCCACCGTCTGGGCCGATACACCGGCTTCCTGATAGGCGCGCTGCAAGGCCTCGACATGTCGCTGGCCGCTCTGATGCGTGACCTGCGGGCGCGCCTGCGGCGCCAGCAGTGCGAGCGCGCGCGGCACCACATCGTTGAGCGCCTGCGCACCCAGACTGCCGCCGACCACCAGCAGGCGCAAGGGGCCGCTGCGGTCGGCATAGCGCAGTGCCGGATCGGGCAGCGCGGCCAATTCGCGGCGCACCGGATTGCCACTCCACAGGCCGTGCGCCAGCGCATCCGGGAAAGCCACCAGCACGCGATCAGCCAGCTTTGCGAGCACCCGGTTGGTGAGGCCAGCGACCGAGTTCTGCTCATGAATCACCAAGGGCGTGCGGGTGAGCGCTGCCATCAATCCGCCCGGAAACGCGACATAGCCGCCCATGCCCAGCACCACCGCCGGTCGTACCGCGCGCAGCGCGGCCAGGCCCTGCCAGCACGCCCGGGTCAGGTTGATCGGCAGCATCAGCCGGGTCAGCCAGCCCTTGCCGCGCAGACCACCGAAGCGCACCCACTGCATCGCAATGCCGTGGCGCGGCACCAGCGTGGCTTCCATGCCGCCGGGGTTACCGAGCCACACCACATTCCAGGCGCGCTCGCGCATGATGTCGGCCACCGCCAGTCCGGGAAAGACGTGTCCGCCGGTGCCGCCCGCCATGATCAGGATCGTGCGGCTCATGTCGCGCTCCCCCGCATCATTCGACGGGTCTCGAAATCGATCCGCAAGACCAGTGCCACGGCCACGCAATTGACCAGGATTCCGGAGCCGCCATAACTCATCAGCGGCAGCGTCAGGCCCTTGGTCGGCAGCAGCCCGAGGTTCACGCCCATGTTGATGAAAGCCTGCACGCCGAGCCACAGACCGATGCCCTGCGCAGTCAGCCCGGCAAAAAACCGCTCGAGCGCGATCGCCTGGCGGCCGATCTCGACACAGCGGCGCACGATCCAGAAGAACAGGATGACGGTGGCGAGCACGCCGAGCAGACCAAGCTCCTCGCCGATCACCGCCAGCAGGAAGTCGGTATGCGCCTCGGGCAGGTAATGCCACTTTTCGACGCTGGCACCGAGCCCCACGCCGAACCATTCGCCGCGACCGAAAGCAATCAGCGAGTGCGACAGCTGATAGCCCTTTCCGAGCGCGTTCTTTTCGTCGAAGGGATCGAGATAGGCAAAGATGCGCTCGCGTCGCCAGGGCGATGCCCAGATCAGCGCGAGGAAGGTCATGGCCATGGTGAGCGACAGACCGGCGAAGAGCCTGACCTTCACGCCGCCCAGAAACAGCAGGCCCATCGCGACCGCGACGATCACGATGAAGGCCCCGAGGTCGGGCTCAAGCAACAGCAGCAGTCCGATGATCGCCATGCAGACCGCCATCGGCGCGAAGCCGCGACGAAAGCTGCGCATCGCATCCTGCTTGCGCACCGCGTAGTCGGCGGCATAGAGCACCACGAACAGCTTCATCAGCTCGGAGGGCTGCAGATTGATGAAGCCAAACGAGATCCAGCGACGGGCACCGAGCACCACTTTGCCGATCCCGGGCACCAGCACCAGTGCCAGCAGGATCAGTCCGATCACGAAGAGCCAGGGTGCTGCACGCTGCCAGCGCTGAATCGGAATGGCGAAGGCGATCAGTCCGCAGGTGAGTCCGACACAGACCGAAAAGCTGTGCCGCATCAGGTGATGCGTTGAACGCAGGTTGGAGAACCGCGCCGAATCGGGGAGTGCAATCGAGGCCGAGTAGACCATCACCAGACCGAAGAGCAGCAACACCAGCACGCCCCAGAGCAGAGGCAGGTCATAGTCACGCATTGACGACACCGAGTTGCCGCGAGCGAGCGGACGCGCAGGCGCGCGCCCTGCCCGACGGGGATCGCCGCTGGCACCGTCGCGACCGAGATCGAGGCTCAGCATGGCTGCCCCTGCGCCTGCGCCAGGCGATGCACCGCATCGACATAGACCTGCGCGCGATGGCCGTAGTTGCGAAACATGTCGAAGCTGGCGCAGGCCGGCGACAGCAGCACCGCCTGTCCGGGTCGAGCCAGCGCCCCCGCCCTGTCGACCGCTTCCTCAAGGCTGGCGCAGTCCTCGATCAGGACACCGGTGTCAGCCAGCGCCTGCCGAATGAGGGGCGCATCGCGCCCGATCAGCAGCACCGCCGCTGCATGCTGGGCCACCGCTTCGGCAAGCGGCGCGAAGTCCTGGCCCTTGCCGTCACCACCGGCGATCAGCACGCACTGCTTGCCGATGCCGGCCAGCGCGGCCACTGAGGCACCCACATTCGTGCCCTTGCTGTCATCGAACCATTCAATGTCATGGCGCATCAGGACCGGCTCGCAGCGGTGCGGCTCGCCGGCATAGCTGCGCAGACCGTGCAGCATCGCCGCCATCGGAATGCCCACCGCCCGCGCCAGCGCGATCGCCGCCAGCGCATTGGCCTGGTTGTGGGCACCGCGGATGCGCAGGGCGTCGGCCGGCATCAGGCGCCGCAACCGCACCGGGACCTGCGCGTCGCGCCGGCGTCGGGTGGGCGGCGCGTCATCGGCGACCGCTTCGGCCAGCCAGACCAGTCCGCCGTCCTGGACCAGCCCGAGGTCACCGGCCAGACGCGGTGCATCCAGACCGAAGGACACCCGCGGCTGCACCGGCGCGGCCGCGGCGGCCCTGGCTGCTGCCGCAGCCGCCGCTTTGGTCATCACTGGCGCCGGCACCACCGCCGGCGCGTTCAGTGTCGCGCCTGGTACGGTCAAGGGATCGTCGCGATTGAAGACCCACACGCTGCCCTTCGCATAGATGCGCTGCTTGGCGGCCAGGTAGTCGGCCATATCGGGATGCCAGTCGAGATGGTCCTGCGTCAAATTGAGCACGGTGGCGCAATCGGGCACGAAACTGTCGGCAAGTGCCAGCTGATAGCTGGCCAGCTCGAGCACCCAGACTTGCGGCAGCTCGCGCGCTTCGATCGCCTCGCGCAGGGCATCGAGCGCAGCCGGGCTGATGTTGCCGGCGACCGCGACCTTGCGGCCGGCCTGCCGGCACAGGTGCCCGACCAGCTGCGTCGTGGTGGTCTTGCCATTGGTGCCGGTGATCGCGATCACCCTGGCGACATCGCCCGCCGCGCGCAGTCGCGCGATTTCGCGGGCGAAAAATTCGAGCTCGCCCCAGATCGGAATGCCGAGGGCGCGGGCGGCCTCATGAAGCGCGGCGGCCGCGCCCATCGTCGGTGACAGACCCTGGCTCCAGGCCAAAAGCGTCGTACCCTCGAGCAGGCAGGGCGCGAGCGTGCCGCCGATGAATCGGGCCTCGGGACAGGCACTTGTCAGGTTTGCCAGCTGCGGCGGGGCCTCGCGGCTGTCGGCAACGACCACCTGCGCGCCGCACAGGGTCGCCCAGCGCGCCATGGCCAGCCCGGACTCACCCAGACCGACGACCAGCACGCGGCTGCCCAGCAGCGTCGGGTCACGCTGGTCCAACACAGCCTGCAGGGCTGCAGCCGACTCGGCGGCGGACGGCCCTGATGGCGCGGCTGACACGGTCGCAACGGCGCCTTCGTGCATACCCTCGCCGACAGCCTCGGGCAGGTCGTCATCAGGTGAAATCGGCGCGTGGTTCATGGTCGTCATGGCCTAGCGCAGCTTCAGGGTCGACAGGCCGACCAGCACCAGCATCATGGTCACGATCCAGAAGCGGACCACGACCTGCGATTCCTTGACCCCGCCGACCTCGAAATGGTGATGCAGCGGCGCCATCCTGAAGATCCGCTTGCCAACGCCGTAACGCCGCTTGGTGTATTTGAAGTAGCCCACCTGCAGCATCACCGAGATGGTTTCGGCCACGAAGACGCCGCCCATGATGAAGAGCACGATTTCCTGGCGCACGATGACCGCGATCGTGCCGAGCGCGCCGCCCAGCGCCAGCGCACCGACGTCGCCCATGAAGACCTGCGCGGGATAGGCGTTGAACCAGAGAAAAGCCAGACCGGCACCGGCAATGGCGCCGCAAAAGACGATCAGCTCTCCCGCGCCGGGCACGTACGGAATCAGCAGATATTTTGCAAACACCGCATTGCCGGTCACGTAGGCGAACAGGCCGAGCGCCGAGCCGACCAGCACCGCCGGCATGATCGCCAGTCCGTCGGCGCCATCGGTGAGGTTGACCGCATTGCTGGTGCCGACGATCACGAAATAAGTGAGGACGATGAATCCGAGCACACCCAGCGGATAGGAGATCGTCTTGAAAAACGGCACGATCAGATCGGCCCGCTGCGGCAGATCGATATCGAAGCCGGAGCGAAACCATTGCATCGCCAGCGAAAGCGCCTCGGCATTGGAGGCTGCCGGCACGGCAAAGGCAAGGTAGACCGCTGCCGCCAGCCCGATCAGCGACTGCCAGAAATATTTGGCACCGGCCGACAGGCCCTTCGGGTTGCGGTGGACCACCTTGCGGTAATCGTCGACCCAGCCGATCGCGCCAAAGCCGAGCGTCACGATCAGTACCGCCCAGATAAAGCGATTGCTCAGATCCGCCCACATCAGGGTGGCGAAGCCGATCCCGACCAGGATCAGCGCGCCGCCCATCGTCGGTGTGCCCGACTTGGCCAGATGGGTCTGCGGCCCATCGGCGCGAACCGACTGGCCGATCTTCATCTGTGCGAGCTTGCGGATCAGCCAGGGCCCGGCAAGCAGGCCGATCGCCAGCGCGGTCAGGGTCGCCAGCACCGCGCGCAGGGTGATGTAGTTGAAGACCGCGAAGAATCGCTGGTCGCGGGCAAGCCATTGAGCGAGTTCGAGCAGCATCAGTGGTGTCCCGCGGAGGTGGCCGAGGTCCCGGCGAGGGCCTGGACCACCCGCTCCATGCGCATCGACCGCGATCCCTTGACCAGAATCGTGGTGCGGTCCGATGCCAGCGCGACCGCGCGGGCGCACAGCGAATCGATCGAATCAAAATGCTCGCCTGTCTCACCGAAAGCAGCTGCCGTGCCCGCGCAGGCCACGCCCAGGGTGAGCAGATGCTCGAGGCCGCGCTCACGCGCATAGTGGCCGACCTCGGCATGAAACTGTGGCCCCTGGTCACCGACTTCGGCCATGTCACCGAGCACCAACACGCGCTCGCCGCCGAGCGCCGCCAGGACGTCGATTGCGGCCCGCACCGAATCGGGGTTGGCGTTGTAGCTGTCGTCGATCAGCGTCGCACCACCGATCGCGCTCATCCGGCGCAGGCGCCCGGGCGCCGGACGAAACGCAGCCAGGCCACGGGCGATCTCGTCAGCCGACAGGCCGATCGCATGGCAGCAGGCGGCCGCGGCCAGTGCATTACGTACATTGTGCCGACCGTCGATTGCCAGCCTGACGGTCACCGACTGCCCACCGATGACCATCTCGAATTCATTGGGCATCGCATCGGCCGCCGCATGCACCTGCGCCTGGGGCAGCAGACCGAATTCGATGCGCCGATGGGTGCCGGCAAGGCCGCGCCACAGCTCGGTGTGCTCGTCGTCAGCCGGGAACACCGCCACGCCGTCGGCGGCCAGTGCGGTGATGACTGCCCCATTTTCACGGGCGGTCGCCTCGACCGTTCCCATGAACTCCTGATGTTCGCGCTGGGCATTGTTGACCAGCGCCACCGACGGCTGGGCAAGCAGGGCCAGCCAGGCGATCTCACCCGGGCGATTCATGCCGAGCTCGATCACCGCCGCCCGATGGCTGTGATCGAGACGCATCATGGTGAGCGGCACGCCGATCTCGTTGTTGAGGTTGCCGCGGGTTGCCAGGCGATGCGATTCGCCAAACGCTGCGGCAAGGATCGAGGCGATCATCTCCTTGACCGTGGTCTTGCCGTTGCTGCCGGTCACCGCGATCACCGGCAGTTGAAAGCGCCGGCGCCAGCCGAGCGCGATTTCGCCGAGCGCTCGCACGGTGTCCTCGACCATGATCGCCGGGGCGCGACAGCCCTCGGTCCAGCGCTCGAGCAGCAAGGCACCGGCACCGGCATCGAGTGCCTGGCCGACAAAGTCGTGGGCATCGTAACGCTCGCCGCGCAGCGCCACGAAGAGCTCGCCCTGACGCACGGTGCGCGTGTCGGTCGACACGCCGGTGAGGGTCCGGCCGGGATCGGGAGCAATCAGGCGGGCGTCGCCCAGCCAGTCGAGCGCTTCGTGCAGGTCAAACACTGCGTGCGCCCCCGTTATGGGAGCGACGCGCCAGCGCCTTCGCCGCGTGCTCGACATCGTCGAAGGGATGGCGCACGCCGGCGATCTCCTGATACGACTCGTGCCCCTTGCCGGCGATCAGCACAACATCGTTTGCGTCGGCCTGCGCAATCACGCTGGCGATGGCAGCGGCACGATCGCTCTGGCGCAGCGCCGGCGCCCGGTTCAGACCGGCCTGCAGGGCATCAAGAATCGACTCAGGCGATTCGCTGCGCGGATTGTCGCTGGTGAGCACCACGCGATCGGCCAGCGTCTCGACGGCAGCCGCCATCAGCGGGCGCTTGCCGGGGTCACGATCACCGCCGGCGCCGAAGACGCACCAGAGCAGGCCACCGCGGCCTTGCGCGACCGGCCGCAGCGCAGCCAGCGCATTCGAGAGGGCATCGGGCGTATGCGCATAGTCGACCACCGCCAGCGGGGCCGGTCCTTGCGGGCGGGTCACGGTCTGCAGCCTTCCCGGCACCGGTTGCAACGCAAGCGCCTGTGCAAGCGCCGCCTCGAAAGGCACCTCCAGCGCCAGCCAGGTCGCCATGACGGCCAGCAGATTGGAGACATTGAAGCGGCCCAGCAGCGGCGTGTGGATCGACCGGCTGCCCCAGTCGCCGTCGAGCTCGATGTGCATGCCGGCAAGGGCAGGCTCGATCGCCCGGGCGATCAGCATCCGGTCGACCTGTCCGCTCATGGGCTCGCCGGTCAGGCCATCGGTGGTCGACCCGATCCGATAGCCGATCCGCAGCACGCCGGGGGCAACCGCAGCAAGCATCTGCCGGTGCCAGGGGTCGTCGAGATTGACGATCGCCGCGCGCAACCCCGGCCAGCCGAAGAGCATCGCCTTGGCATCCGCGTAGGCCTGCATGCTGCCGTGATAGTCGAGATGGTCGCGAGTCAGGTTGGTGAACACCGCGACCGCAATGCGCGTGCCGTCGAGCCGATGCTGATGCAGTCCGATCGAGGACGCCTCGATGGCGACCGCCTTGTCACCCCCTTTGGCGAAGCGGGAAAAAAGCGCCTGCATTCCAAGGGCATCGGGCGTCGTGAGCCCAGTCTGCTCGAGCGCCCCGACACGCCCGGCGCCAAGCGTGCCGATCACCGGGCAGGCACGACCCAGACCCTGCAGGCCCTGAGCAATCCACTGGCTGCAACTGGTCTTGCCATTGGTGCCGGTGACCGCAATCACATCAAGCGCAGCGGTGGGATGGTCGTGATAGCGATCGGCGATCGGCCCGCAGGCGCGCTTGAGACCGACCACATCGCGCCGCGGCACCGCACTGCCACCGGCGGCCACCGGCCCGGCGACGATCGCGCCGGCGCCGCCCGCTTCACTGACGATGGCGCCGGCCCCTCTTTCGATCGCCCGATCGATGAAGCGTCGACCGTCGGCCTGCTCACCGGGATAGGCGAAAAAGGCATCACCCGGCCTGACCGCGCGACTGTCGGCCACGAGTGCCGCGCCACTCGGCAGCACCGCGCGCAGCCAGCCGGCGACCTCCCTGGCCTCGTTCTGCGAAATCGCGAGGGTCTGGCTCACAGACTCTCCCTGACCGGATCGACCGGCTGAATCAGGGTGGCAAACGGCGCATCGGGCGCCACTCGCATCGCCCGCAGCGTCTCGCCGGTAATACGTGCAAAGATCGGGGCAGCCACCTCACCGCCGTAATGCTTGCCGGCCGAGGGCTCGTCGACCATGACTGCCACAACGATGCGGGGCTTGGAGACCGGCGCAAAACCCACGAAAGACGAGATGTACTTGTTGGTCTGGTAGCCGCCGTTTTCCTGTTTGTAGGCAGTGCCGGTCTTGCCGCCCACCCGATAGCCGGAAATCTGGGCCAAGGGCGCCGTGCCCTGGGGCCCGGCAGCCATCTCGAGCATCTTGCGCACCGCCTGAGCGGTCTCGGGCTTGAAGACCGGCACGCCGGTCGCCTCGACATCGGTGCGGGTCATGGTGAGCGGAATCACATCGCCGTCGCGGGCAAAGACGGTGTAGGCGCGCGCCATCTGGATCAGCGACACCGAAATGCCATGCCCGTAGGACATGGTCGCCTGTTCAATCGGCTTCCAGTTCTTGTAAGGGCGCACCCTGCCCGACACCGTGCCGGGAAAGCCGATCTGCGGTGCCTGCCCGAAGCCCACCGAGGTGAACCCCTCCCACATTTTCTGCGGCGGCAGTTGCAGGGCGATCTTGACCGTCCCGACATTCGAGGACTTCTGCAGCACCTGCTCGACGGTGAGCGCGCCGTGGGGATGGGCATCGCCAATGGTGGCTGTCCCGATCGTGAGCTTGCCCGGCGCCGTTTCGATCACGGTGCCCGGCTTGACCTTGCCCGCATCGAGCCCCATCGCGATCGCGAACGGCTTCATGGTCGAACCCGGCTCGAAGGTGTCGGTGATGACCCGGTTGCGCAGCTGCGCGCCGGTGAGCTGCCCGCGGTTGTTCGGATCGTAGGTCGGCCAGTTCGACAGCGCCAGCACCTCACCGGTCTGCACATCGACCACCACGACAGCACCGGCCTTGGCGCGGTGCTCGCGCACCGCATCGCGCAGGGCGTTGAAGGCCAGAAACTGAATGCGTGTGTCGATCGACAAGGTCAGGTCGGCGCCGTCCTGAGGCTCGCGACCCGAGCCGATCTGCTCGATGAAGCGCCCGAGGTTGTCCTTGATGACGCGGCGGGCGCCCGGCTTGCCGGCGAGCCGCTGCTGCTGAGCCAGCTCGAAGCCCTCCTGACCGACATCCTCGACATTCGTGAACCCGACGATATGAGCGACGGTCTCGCCTTCGGGATAGTGCCGCTTGTACTCGTTGCGCTGATTGATGCCGCGGATGTTCAGCGCCGCGACCTTGGCAGCAACATCGGCATCGACCTGGCGCTTGAGATAGACGTAGTTCTTGTCTTCTGCCAGCTTGCGGTCGAGCTCGCGCCGATCCATCGCCAGCAGCTTTGCCAGTTCATTGAGCTTTTCGCGGGGCGCATCGACCTCTTCGGCATCCGCCCAGATCGCCTTGGCCGGCAGGCTTGAGGCCAGCATCGCGCCGCTGCGATCGACGATCTTGCCCCGATTGGCCGGGATTTCGAGGGCCCGCTCATAACGGGAGGCGCCCTGCTTTTGCAGGAATTCAGTGCTCCACGCCTGCAGCCAGAAGGCGCGCAGACCGAGCGCAACAAACGCCAGGGTCAGCATGCCGAGCACGAACCGCGACCGCCAGGCCGACAGCTTGGTCGTGAGCAGCGCATTGCGTGAATGCTTGACCGGACGGACCATCTCAGCGCCCCGCCTGGGCAGCCGCCAGTTGCGGCGCCGTCGGCGAGCCGGCAACCCCCTCGGCGGGCGGATTCAGGTAGAGCGTGCGATCAGGGCTGACCGGCTGCAACTTGAGGTCGCGCCGCGCCACCGAGTCGATCAGCGAATGCTTGGCCAACCGAGTCTGCTCGAGCTGCAGCCGATTCCATTCGACCTCCTGCTTGCGCGCGAGCGACTGGGCTCGCTCGAGATCGATGAAGGCCTTGCGCGCGCGATGCTGCGAGGTCACCAGCAGCAGCGCGCAGACCAGCAACAGCCCGACCAGCACGGCGTTGAGCTTCATCACGGCTCAGAGCCTTTCGGCGATCCGCACGACGGCGGAGCGCGAGCGGGGGTTGGCGGCGATCTCGGCCGCGTCGGGCAGCACCCGTGCAATCGGACGCAGCCGCGGCGGCGTATC
>CAMCXH010000105.1 GCA_945883285.1 Bordetella parapertussis
CCATCGCGCCCGATCACCTGGATCGTTCCTTATCCCGCAGGCGGTGTGACCGATGCCACCTCACGCGCTGTGGCCAAACGCGTCTCCGAGATCCTGGGCACGCCAGTCAGCGTCGAGAACAAGGCGGGTGCTGCCGGCATGATCGGCACCGAACAGGGCGTGCGTTCGGCGCCCGACGGCTATACCGTGATGTATGTCTCGCCCGGCCCGATCGTCACCAATCCGCATCTCTACAAGACGATGCGCTATGACCCGCTCAAGGACCTGACTTTCGTCCATGGCATGTTCGCATCGCCTGCGGTGCTGGTCGTCCCGGCCTCATCGCCCTTCAAGACACTGGCCGAACTGGTCGACTATGCCAAGCGCAACCCCGACAAGCTCAACTTCGGTTCATCCGGCTCGGGGACCGCGCCGCATATCGGCATGGAGATCTTCCGGCTCAATGCCGGCATTCAGATGACTCATGTGCCCTATAAGGGCAGCGCGCCGGCGCTCACCGACCTGATCGGCGGGCGGCTCGATCTCGTGCTCGATTACCCGACCTCGGTGATGCCGCACATTCAATCGGGGCGACTGCGTGCGCTCGCGGTGATGTCCGACAAGCGCTTCGGCTTTTTGCCGGACGTGCCCAGCATCGCCGAGGCGGGTTATCCGAATGCCGCCGCGATTGCCTGGACCGGTGTGGCCGTGCCCGCCGGCACACCGGCACCGATCGTCTCGAAACTGTCAGCTGCCATCCGCGACGCGCTCGCCGACCCGGCAGTGGTCGGCCCTTTCGAAAAGCTCGGCGCGATTGTGCTGACCGGCATGTCGGAGGACAAGTTCCGCGCCTTCATCGTCGAGGATTACGCGCGCCAGGGCGAGGCCGTACGGCGGGCCGGGATCACGCTCGATTGATCCACGCCGGGGCGCGCGCCCCGGCCCATCGATTAATTCGCGGTGTCGAACAGCTTGGGTGCGCGGTAAATCGTGTTTTTCGGCGTCTCGAAGACCCGCCGCACCATCGGCTCAAACTCGCTGATCGGCAGGGTCTCGCCCTGAGGATTGAAGGCCGGGCCGTCGTAGAGGGCGCAGAACTCCTCGGTGCGGGTGTAATGCTCATGGCCCTTGAACTGGTCGCGCATATTGCGATCAAGGCCAAGATGGTGAAAGAAGAAATAGCCCTGGAAAATGCCGTGCTGCTGCACCATCCAGAGGTTTTCCTCCGACACGAAGGGCTTGAGGATGGCGGCGGCAACATCGAAATGATTGCTGCAACCCAACGTGTCGCCGATGTCGTGCAGCAGGGCGCAGACCACATACTCTTCATCGCGCCCGTCCTTGAGCGCCAGCGTGGCAGTTTGCAGCGAGTGGGTATAGCGGTCGACCGCGAAGCCGCCGTGATCGCCGTCGAGCAGCTTCAGGTGCGCCAGGATGCGGTCGGGCAGGGCCTTGAAGAAAGCGGGCGATTCGGCGCGAATGGCCGCCCAGTCCTGGGCAGTGCTCGATTCCATGGTGGTGAAGGTTGCGCGAGCGTTCATGGTGTCTCCGGTCGGGTTGTCGATGATGAGGTGAAAGGTGGATCAGGCGGGCGTGTCGAAGTAGGGCCGCAGTGCCTTCTTCAGGATCTTGCCGTTGGCATTGCGCGGCAGGGTGTCGTCGAGCATCACGATGCGTACCGGCACCTTGAAGGCGGCCAGCCGCGAGCGCACGAAGGCCTTCAGTTCTTCCTCGCTCGCCTGCATGCCGGCCTTGAGCGTGACCACTGCGGCCGGCTCCTCGCCGAGCGTCTTGTGCGGCAGGCCGATCACCCCGGCGTCCATGACCGCCGGATGCTCATACAGCGCGCTCTCGACCTCGACGCAATAGATGTTCTCGCCGCCGCGAATCAGCATGTCCTTCTTGCGATCGACGATGTAGAGGAAGCCCTCGTCGTCCATCGTGGCCAGATCGCCGGTGCGCACCCAGCCGTCGACGAAGGTCTCGGCGGTGGCCTGAGGCTTGCCCCAGTAGCCCTTGACCACGTTCGGTCCATAAGCCCACAGCTCGCCGACCTCGCCGCGAGCAAGCTCGATGCCGTCATCGCCCGCGATTTTCATTTTGCCCACCGGCAGCGCCGGGCCGCTGCTGTCGGGTCTGCGGCGATAGTCTTCGCCGCTGTGCCCGCTGAAGGTCGCCGAGGTCTCGGTCATGCCCCAGCCGATGCCGGGTGAGGCAGCGGGCATGATTTCGTCAATGCGCCGCACCAGTTCGGCAGCCGCCGGCGCGCCGCCATAGGCCATCGACTCCAGGCTCGAGAGGTCGTATTGCGTGCGGGCCGGATGCTCGAGGATCTGCCAGGCCAGCGTCGGCACGCCGCCGGTATGGGTGCAGCGCTCACGCTCGATCAGCGCCATGGCGCGCTCGGTCTCCCACCGGTGCATCGCGACCAGCTTGCCGCCGCCCAGCAGCGCCGGGCAGACGATGCACAGGCAGCCGGTCACATGAAAGAAGGGAATGCCGACCAGAAAGCTGACCTGCACCTTGCGGTCTTCCGGCTTGGGGATAGGCTGGCCGGCGCGAACGAAATTGCGGTGAGTCGAAAACGCGGTGGTCGCCACCGTGGTCACTGCATTGCGGTGGGTGCCAAGGGCTCCCTTGGGATTGCCGGTGGTGCCTGAGGTGTAGAGGATCGAGGCATCGTCTTCCGGCTCGAGGACGACTGCCGGCACAGGCCGATCGGCCAGATTGCCCCAGCTGGCGCTCGGCCCGATCACGCTCTCGAGCGACACCAGCTGCGGTCCGTCGAGTGGCTCGGGGCTGCGCGAGACATAGACCCGCTTGAGGTCGGGGCATTGCGGCAGCACTGGCGCCATGCGGTCGAGGCGTTCGGCATCGACGATGGCCACGGTGGCGCCGCAATCGCGCAGCGCGTATTCGAGCTCGGGGCCGGTCCACCAGGCATTGAGCGGCACCGCGATCGCACCCACCAGCCAGGCGGCAAAGAGGCCCACCGGCCACTCGGGAAGGTTGCGCATCGCGATCACGACGCGATCGCCCTTGGCCACGCCGTCGGCCTGCAGGGCATGGGCCATGGCGAGGGTGGCGCGGGCAAACTGGTCGAAGCTGACCCGCTCGTCTTCATAGACGAGAAAAATCTTTTCTCCGTGCACGCGGCTTGCCAGGAAAATTTCGCGCATGGTGGGTGGCGCGTTTTTCCAGATGGTCTGCCTGCGACCGGCGATCGTGATCTCGGTGGTCTCATAGGGCGAGCCGGGTGCGGTCATGGCCGCATGCGCCTGCTCGATGCTCATCGCCGGCCAGCTCATTTCAGTAGCCTCTCATGCTGGCGAGTCGATCGGCCTGAAAGCCCGAGTCGCCAAGGTATTCCTGCAGCACGCGGGCACGCTTCATGAAAAAGCCGATATCAAATTCGTCGGTCATGCCCATGCCGCCATGCATCTGCACGCCTTCCTGCACCGCCAGCGTGGCGCTGGTGCCGGCACGCGCCTTGGCCACTGCCACTGCCTCGCCTGCGGTGGCCGGGTCGGTGTCGATCGCCTGCAGTGCCTTGATCACCGCGGCGCGCGCCATTTCGATGTCGAAATAGAGTTCGGCGGCCCGATGCTGCAGCGCCTGGAATTCGCCGATCAGGCGGCCGAACTGCTTGCGCTGACGCAGATAGGCGGTGGTGCGCTCGAAGACTTCGTCGGCCAGGCCGAGCAATTCGGCCGCTGCCGCGGCGCGTCCGGCATCGAGTGCAAGCGCAAGCGGTGCGGCGCCTGCATCGACCGCACCCAGGACTGCGTCATGACCCAGCGAGACGCCGGTGAAGGTGATGCGCGCCGCATTGTGCGAGTCGACCATGGCGACCCGTTCAACCGCCACTCCCGGGGTCGAGCGCGGCACCATGAAGAGCGTGATGCCCTTTTCAGAGGTGCTTGCAGCCACCAGCAGCAGGTCGGCGACATGACCATCGATCACGAAAGTCTTGTGCCCATCGAGCGTGAAGCCGGCGGTGGTCTTGACCGCTTTGCAGGCGATGCGATCGGGCTGGTGTTTGCGGTGCTCGTCGATCGCGAGCGTGGCAATCGTGGCGCCACTGGCGAGCTTCGGCAGCCAGTGCTCGCATTGCGCGGCGGTGCCGGCCTGCCGGATCAGGCTGGCTGCCACCACGCTCGACGCAAGAAACGGCGAGGCGGTGAGTTGATGGCCGATCTGCTCCATCACCACGCCGGCTTCGACCATGCCCAGACCCAGGCCGCCCTGGGCCTCGGGCACCAGCACACCGGTGAATCCCATGTCGGCGAAATTTGCCCAGACCGGCTTTGAATAGCCGTCGCCATCGTTGGTGTCGCGCAGCTTTCGCAGCTGGGTGATCGGTGCATTGTCGGCCATGAATGCGCGCGCGCTGTCGCGCAGCATGGTTTGTTCTTCGGTCAGGATCAGTGCCATGTCAGTCGATTCCGTGTGTCGTGGGTTCAGGCGCCGGGAAGACCCAGGATGCGTTTGGCGATCACGCCAAGCTGCACTTCGGTCGTGCCGCCTTCGATCGAGTTGGCCTTGGTGCGCAGCCAGGTGCGGGCCGCAGCACCATGGTCCGACCGATCGCTCTCCCACTCGAGTGCATCGCTGCCGCCGGCGCTCATCAGCAGCTCATGGCGACGCTTGTTGAGCTCGGAGCCGTAGTACTTCATGGCCGATGCAAAGGCCGGGTCAGCCTGCCCGGCGCGTGTCTGATCGCCAAAGCGCGCCAGTGTGCTGGCGAAGGCGGCTTCGTCCACCTCAAACTCGGCCACCCTCGCCCGCAGGATCGGGTCGGCAAGCCGGCCCTGCGCATCGGTGCCGACCATCTCGGCGATCACTTGCCCAAGCGGTCGGCTGACCACCCGACCGCCCAGCCCGCTGATCATTTCGCGCTCGTGCGCCAGCAGCACCTTGGCGACTTCCCAGCCACCGCCGGGCGTGCCGACCAGGTTGTGTTTCTCGACCCGAACATTGTCGAAGAAGGTTTCGCAAAACGGCGAAGCGCCCGAGATCAGCCTGATCGGCTTTGTGCTGACGCCGGGGCTGGCCATGTCGAAGAGCACGAAGCTGATGCCGGTGTGCTTTTTGGCCTCAAAGTCGGTGCGCACCAGGCAGAAGATCCAGTCGGCCTTGTTGGCATAGGACGTCCAGATCTTCTGGCCGTTCACCAGATAGAAATCGCCCTTGTCTTCGGCGCGGGTCTGCAGCGAGGCCAGGTCGGAGCCGGCATTCGGCTCGGAATAACCCTGGCACCAGCGAATCTCGCCGCGCGTGATTTTCGGCAGATGCTCGCGCTTTTGCGCTTCATTGCCGAATTTCAGCAGCGCCGGCCCGAGCATCCAGATGCCGAAGCTGTTGAGTGGCGCGCGGCAGCCCATGGTGCGCATCTCTTCGCCCAGCACCTTGGCCTGTGATCCGGTCAACCCGCCGCCGCCGTATTCGCGCGGCCAGGTGGGCGCGGTCCAGCCGCGCTCGCCCATGCGCTCGAGCCACAGGCGCTGAGCGTCGGAGGTGAATTTTGCGTTGCGTCCGCCCCAGCAGATGTCGTCTTCGCTGGCCACTGGCGTGCGCATCTCGGGTGGGCAGTTGGCCTCGAGCCAGGCGCGCGTCTGCGTGCGAAAGTCGGTGATGTCGAGGGTTTCGGTCATGGTGTCGTCTCCTGCAATCGTGGCGAAACCTTACCCGAAATTGCCCGGCGCAATCGGGCACTCATGCCGCAGTGCGTCATAAGTATGATTTCCGGATCATGCTGCGGCTGTAGTAGATTCGACTTCTGCACTGCGGCAGACAGCGCATCATCAAAGCAGCATCATCCAGGCAGGAGACCCCAATGAACCGTTCGATTGGTCTGATCGCTCGAAGCCGCGTTCCGCGTGCCTCGCGCTCGCGACTTAGCCTCGTGGCCTGACCCCATGAAGTCGTATGTGCTTCGACGTCTGCTGGCACTGGTGCCAACCCTGATTCTGGCCAGCATCATCGTTTTCGTGACCGTGCGCCTGATCCCGGGCGACATCATCGAGCTGATGCTCAGCCAGAACGATCTGTCGGCCGACGCCAAGTCCCGCGAGCAGGTGGTCGCAGCCCTTGGTCTCGACAAGCCGATGTGGCAGCAGTACCTGACCTGGATCTCTGGCATCGTGCTGCATGGCGATCTCGGCAAATCGCTCTGGCAAGGCACGCCGGTGACCGAGCAACTGCTTGCGCGCATGCCGGTCACCTTCGAGCTCGGCGCCATCGCACTGCTGGTGGGCCTGATCATCGCGCTGCCGATCGGCATCTACTCAGCCATCCGCCAGGACACCGCGGGCGACTACATCGCCCGGTCGTTTTCGATCCTGCTGCTGGCCGTGCCGAGTTTCTGGCTCGGCACGATGGTGGTGGTGTTTCCGTCGATCTGGTGGGGATGGTCGCCCTCGGTCGACTTCGTCCCGTTCACCAAAGATCCGGTCGAAAACGTCAAGAACCTGCTGCTGCCCGGTGTGGTGCTGGGTGCTGCGCTGTCTGCCATCACGATGCGAATGACCCGCACCATGATGCTCGAGGTGCTGCGCCAGGACTACATTCGCACCGCCTGGGCCAAGGGCCTGACCGAGAAGCTGGTGATCGTGCGTCACGCGCTGCGCAATGCGCTGATTCCGGTGGTGACGCTGGTCGGGTTGCAGGCGCCGCTGCTGATTGGCGGTGCGGTCATCATCGAACAGATCTTCATCATTCCCGGCATGGGTCTGCTGCTGCTCGAAGCCGTGCAAAAGCGCGATTACCCGATTGTTACCGGCGTGTTTCTGGCCGTCGGTGTGGCGGTCATGCTGATCAATCTGCTGGTCGACCTGACCTATGGCCTGCTCGACCCGAAGGTGAGGATGAGCTCATGAGTGCAGTCAATGCCGGTGCGGTCACCCCCACCGACAACACCGTCGGCAGTGCGACGCAGGCTTTGGAGCCGGCCCGGCGTCGGCCCGGGTTTTTCGCGCGGCTGTGGCGCGAAAAGCGGCTGGGTGCCATCGGCGGCCTGCTGCTGCTGTTCTTTCTGCTGTGCGGCATCTTCGCCGAGGTCATCGCTCCTTATGACTACAACGAGATCATGCCGCTCGACCGCCTGCAGGGGCCAAGCGCGGCGCACTGGTTCGGCACCGACAATCTCGGACGCGATGTGCTGTCGCGCTGCCTCTATGGCGCGCGCCTGTCGGTGATCATCGGCTGCTCGGCGGCGATCCTGGCCACGCTGATCTCGGCGCTGATCGGTATTGTCAGCGGCTATTTCGGCGGCAAGGTCGATCTGCTCGTGCAGCGTGTGGTCGATGCCTGGATGAGCTTTCCCGAACTGGTGGTGTTGATCGTCGTGGTGTCGGTGCTCGGGCCGGGCATGCCGCAGATCATCGGCACGCTTGGGCTGGGGCTGGGCATTGCGGGGTCGCGTATCGTGCGCTCGGCAGTGATCTCGGTTCGCGAGCATATGTATGTGCATGCGGCGCAGTCGATCGGCGCTTCGTCTGCACGGATCCTCTGGCGCCATGTGCTGCCGAATGTCATGCCGCCGCTGATCGTGCTGCTCACCACCCGCGTGGGCACCGCGATTCTGGCTGAGTCGGGTCTGTCCTTTCTGGGTCTTGGCGTGCCACCACCGGCGCCGACCTGGGGATCGATGCTGTCGGGCAGCGGACGCACCTACATGTTTCAAGGCCCGTGGCTGGCGCTGGCGCCTGGCCTGTGCCTGACCGCGGTGGTCTATGCGACCAATGTTTTCGGTGATGCGCTTCGCGATCTGCTCGATCCGCGCATGCGCGGCACCCGCTGAGTTTTCCGGTTTTTTCACGCAGTCCAGTTCGATACAAAAACACCCGGCTTGGGCCGGGCAACAAAGAGAGAGAAGGAGACGCTGATGACATTCCCGACATTCAAGGGCACCGGTGCACGATCGGTGCTCGGCGGGCTGGTACTGGCTGCGGCAGCCGCCGCATTTGCCCCGGCCACCGCACAGGCCCAGGCCCCTGCGGCCAAGCCGCAATACGGCGGCAGCCTGAGCATCGGCAACGTCTATTACACCGTCTCGCCGCTGTCGTTCGATCCGGCCGACTGGACCTGGAAGATCAATCAGGACACCGGCCTGACCTACGAGACCCTGTTCGTGGCCGATCTGTCCAAGAGCATCAGCCGCGGCGGCAAGCTCCCCTTCACCTCCGACGCCTTCCTGCCGAGCAATGCGATAAAGGGCGAACTCGCTGAAAGCTGGAAGATGCTGCAAAACCCCCTGCGCGTCGAAGTGCAGCTTCGAAAGGGAATCATGTTCCCCGAAAAGAAGGGCGTCATGGCACAGCGCGAACTGGTTGCCGATGACGTGGTGTTCAGCTTCGAGCGCTACAACAAGAGCCCCAAGAAGCTTGCCGGCTATTTCGATTTCATGGACCGGGTCGAGGCCAAGGACAAGCACACCGTGGTCCTGTACATGAAGAGCTACAACGCCGAGTGGGACTACCGCTTCGGCTGGGGCTACTACTCGGTGATCATTCCCAAGGAAGTGGTCACTGCAGGTGCCACCGACTGGAAGAACGTCAACGGCACCGGCCCCTTTAGCCTCGACAATTATGTTCAGGGCAATTCGCTGAGCTTCAAGAAAAACCCGATCTACTGGGACAAGGAGACCATCGGCGGTCAGTCCTACAAGCTGCCCTTCGTCGACAACATCACCTACCGGGTGGTGAAGGACGAAGCGACCATGATCGCGGCGCTGCGTACCGGCAAGGTCGATATTCTCGAGGCGGTTCGCTGGAGCGAAGTCGCCCAGCTGAAAAAGACCGCGCCCAAGATGCAGTTCAATCGCATTCTTGGCAACAACGGTCAGCTGATCGCGCTTCGCATGGACACCAAGCCCTTCGATGATGTCCGGGTGCGGCGTGCGCTGAACATGGCCGTCAACAAGAACGAGATCATCAAGACCTACTGGGGCGGCAATGCCGAACTGCTGGCCTTCCCGATGCATCCGACCTGGACCGGCTATCACGAGTCCTTCGATGCGATGCCCGATTCGGTGAAAGAGGTCTTCACCTTCAACCCGACCAAGGCCAAGCAGCTGCTGGCCGAGGCCGGCTATCCGAACGGCTTCACCTTCAAGACCCAGGTGAGTGCTGCCAGCACCGATCAGGATCTGGTCGCGATGGTGGCGGCCTATCTGGCCAAGGTCGGCGTGAAGATGGAAATTCAGGTGATGGAGTATCCGGCGCACCTGTCGGCACAGGGCACCAAGACTCATGCTGCAGGCTTTCACTTCAATACCGGTCACAGCAATCCGACCACCGGCATGCGCAAGAACTTCAACACCGGCCAGTACTGGAATCCTGCGATGTACAAGGATCCGGAGTTCGACAAGAAGATTGTCGACATGCTGGCTGAGCCCGACGAGCGTCTGCGTCAGGTCAAGATCCGCCTGATGACCCGTGAAGTGCTCGACGCTGCGCCCTACATCTACCTGCCGACGCCTTATGTCTACACCGCATGGTGGCCCTGGGTGAAGAACTACGGTGGCGAGCTGCGTGCCGGTGCCGAGCGTCCTGCCCCGATCCATGCGCGAGTCTGGGTCGATCAGGACATGAAGAAGTCGATGGGTTTCTGAACATGCCCTTGCTTGATGTCCGCGGTCTGACGACGCGCTTTCGAACCGAACGCGGCGAACTGACCGCGGTCGACGATGTCTCCTTCTCGCTCGAGGCCGGCCAGACCCTGGCCATCGTCGGCGAGTCGGGTTCGGGCAAGAGCGTGACCGCGATGTCGCTGATGCGGCTGATTCCGAATCCGCCCGGTCGGATTGTGGCCGGCGAGATCGTGTTCGAAGGCCAGGACCTGCTCAAGCTGTCTGATGCGCAGATGCGCGAGATTCGTGGCAATCGCATCGCGATGATCTTTCAGGAGCCGATGAGTTCGCTCAACCCGGCACTCACCGTCGGCATGCAGATCGCCGAGCCGGTCAATGTGCATCGCAAGGAGCCGTGGGCGCGTGCCTTCGAGGTGGCGCGCGGGCTGCTCGAGAAGGTCCGCATCCCGGATGCCGCAAGCCGCCTGCAGACCTATCCGCATCAGTATTCGGGCGGCATGCGTCAGCGCACCATGATCGCGATGGCGCTGGCCTGCCAGCCCAAACTGATCGTGGCCGATGAGCCGACCACCGCGCTTGATGTCACGGTCCAGGCGCAGATCCTCGATCTGCTCAAGGAGCTCACTCGCGAGACCGGTGCGGCGCTCATCCTCATCACCCACGACCTCGGTGTCGTGGCCCGCTATGCCGATGCGGTCGCGGTGATGTACGGCGGGCGTATCGTCGAGCAGGCCAAGGCCGAAACGCTCTACGCCAAGCCGCGCCATCCCTATACCCAGGGTTTGCTGGCCGCGATCCCGAGGCTCGATGGGCCGGCCGGGCATCGTCTGGTGCCAATTGCCGGTCAGCCGCCCGATCTCGCACGGCTGCCGCCCGGATGTGCCTTTGCGCCACGCTGCACCAAAGCCGATGCGCGTTGTGCCACCGAGCGGCCGGTGCTTCGCGAAGTCATGCCCCTCCACTTCAATGCCTGCCATCACGATGTCGACTGAAACCGTGCAGGGCGCAAGCGAACTCTTGCGCGTCGAAGACCTGCGAGTCCATTTCCCGCTGCGCGGCACCGGCCTGCTCGGGCGTTCGCCGGGCGTGGTCAAGGCGGTCGACGGCGTGTCGTTTTCGCTGGCGGCCGGTCAGACCCTCGGGCTGGTCGGCGAGTCGGGCTGCGGCAAGAGCACCACCGGCCTTGCGGTGCTGCGCATGCAGCCGGTGACCAGCGGCAAGATTCTCTTCGAAGGCGACGACATCACGCGTCAGCAGGCCCGCACCGGTACTTTCCGGCGGCGCATGCAGATGGTCTATCAGGACCCCTATGGTTCGCTCAATCCGCGCATGCGGGTGAGCGATCTGATCGGCGAGCCTTTGCAGGTGCACGGCATGGCGGCCAATCGCGGTGAATACGATGACCGCATCGCCGGCCTGCTCAAGACCGTCGGGCTGCTGCCCGACATGGCGGAGCGCTATCCGCACGAGTTTTCGGGCGGTCAGCGTCAGCGCATTGGTATTGCCCGGGCGCTGGCGCTCGAGCCCAGCCTGATCATCTGCGACGAGCCGGTCTCGGCCCTCGACGTCTCGATCCAGGCGCAGGTGGTCAATGTGCTGATGGATCTGCAACAGCGCCATGGTCTGGCATACCTTTTCATCGCCCACGATCTGGCGGTGGTGCGTCACCTCAGTCATCGGGTGGCGGTGATGTACCTCGGGCGCATTGTCGAGATCGCGCCGCGCGACGACCTCTATCGCGAGCCGCTGCATCCCTACACCCAGGCGCTGCTGTCAGCGGTGCCGGTGGCCGATCCGTCGGTCGAGGCGCAGCGCCAGCGTGTGGTGGTGCAGGGCGAGGTGCCGAGTGCGGTCAAGCCGCCGTCGGGTTGTCGCTTTCATACCCGGTGTCCGCATGCGATCGAGCGCTGCAAGGTGGATGATCCGCCGATGCAGGATCTGGGTGGTGGCCGCTCGGTGGCTTGCCATCTCTATGATTCGGCCTCGACCTCGTCGACCGGGGTTCGAGCGATTCCGATTGCAAGGGCGGCTTGATGAGCCGGTTGGTCCGATGGTCCAAGACCCGAAAGACCCAATGATGTCGAGCCCTGACAGCCCTGACAGCCCCCCGGCCGGCTATCTGCCGCACGACCGCCATAGTCCGATGACCGCCCCCTGGGAGCCGATCTATGCCCGGCGCACCGACAGTGCCCTGCAGCTTGCGGTGCAGATTCGCGAGCCGCACTGCAATGCCCGGGGCCTTGCCCATGGCGGCCTGATCACCTCGCTGGCCGACAATGCGATGGGACTGTCGGCCCGTATCGTCGCGCAGGCGGCGCGTGCGGCCGACGGCGAGCGTCATGCCGGCGCGCTCACCGTGTCCCTTTCGATTGATTTCGTGGATATTGCCCGGCCAGGCGACTGGCTCGAAGTGCTGCCCACGGTGGTGAGGGCGGGCAAGACCCTGTCGTTTGTCGAGTCGCGCATCGTGGTCGGCGAACGCACGATCGCGCGCGCCAACGCGACCTTCCGGATGGCCTGATCGACTCGGGGCTAGGATGGCGAGATGCCGTCCTTTCCCAAGCCCCGTCCTCTGCCGCGCCGCACTGCACCGGAAGGCGGATTCGCGGGTGGCGACGATGAAACCCAGGCGCGCGCTTCAGTCGATGGCGCCGTGCAGCTTGGCCTGAGTGACCCGGCAGGCGGAAATGCGCAGGCAGGCAGCTTGCAAAACACCAGCCGCCGGCGCGGCCGAACGCGGCGATCAGACCCCGCAAACCTCGTCACGACCGCCCCATCGTCAACTGCCATCGCCACGGCCGCCCTCCCGCCGACCGACATCGCCGGCTGGTTCGAGCGCCGAGGCTGGCAATCCTTCCCTTTTCAGCACGAGGTCCGGGATGCGGTTGCAGCCGGTGACTCGGGTCTGCTGCATGCCACCACCGGATCGGGAAAGACCTATGCGGTGTGGTTTGCAGCGCTGGGGCAGGTGCTTGCGCGGGCTCCGACCTCAACCTGGCACACGCCCGGCCTGAAGCTGCTCTGGATCACACCGATGCGAGCGCTGGCTTCGGACACGACCCGCGCCCTGTCTGAGCCGCTCGCCGAACTTGGCATCGACTGGCGGGTCGGTCTGCGTACCGGCGACACCCCGGCCGCCGAGCGCGCCCGCCAGGACAAGCGTCTGCCCGAGGCGCTGGTGACCACCCCCGAGAGCCTGTCGCTGATGCTGTCCAAGGCCGATGCGCCGCAGCGGCTGTCGGGCGTTGCCATGGTGGTGATCGACGAATGGCATGAGCTGATCGCCAACAAGCGCGGCGTGCAGGTCCAACTCGCGTTGGCACGGCTGCGGGCTTTCAATCCGGGGTTG
>CAMCXH010000106.1 GCA_945883285.1 Bordetella parapertussis
ATCACCCTGTCAGGCATTGGCGTCCCGCGCCATGCCTGACAGTGCGCGAGCCAGTGACTTGAACGACAACACTCAAGCTCGATAATCTCGTGCCGATAAATCTCGTGTTTCCACGAGAGCGCACGATGCCCATTGACAGACTTCGCTGCGCTGCAGCCGCTGCGCTCCTGCCACTTTTGGCCAGCCTCGTCGCATGCGGCGGCAGCGGCAGCGGCAGCAGCAGCAGCAGCACAATCACCACCACATCGACCGCGCCAGCCACTGCGGCGCCCACAGTGACCATGGCCCTGTCTGCAAGCAAGGCCTCGGCCAACAGTCCGGTGACACTGACCTGGTCGTCGACTGATGCGAACAACTGCACCAGTTCAGACTCATGGTCGGGCGCGCAAGCCGCGCGTGGCAGCAAATCGATCACGCCCGCAGCCGGCGGACAATTCAGCTACACCATCGCCTGCACTGGCGCGGGCGGCACGGCCGCAAAAACCGTCGTACTGACGGTTCCGATGCCGGTTCGGGCGACCAGTTACGAAAACAAGAACGACATCGCGCTCGATGATCCGAAGCTGCCCAATCTTCAGGACATCCCTGGCGTCACCCTTGAGTCCGGCGAGCAGAATATCGGTCAGCGGGGCGTGGCCTTCGCGGATTTTTTGCAGGAAGGCGCCTTCAGTGCGATCACCGCCTCGACCTTCTACAAAAATGTCTTTCCGGGCAGCAATCCAGACAAATGGCCGGACTCACCAGGCAAGTTGTACTTTCTTCGCAAAGACGCCAGCGGCAAATGGACGGACGTCACCAGCCAGCTGATCAAGACCCCCAGCGAGCGAACGATCTGCGTGAGCCCCGGGTTCATCGAGATCGCCGATATGAATAAGGATGGCAGGCCCGACGCGGTCATCAGCTGCACCGGCCCTGATTTCACCATCAATGGCGTCTTTGATGACAGCTCGCTGCAGTATGCGGTCCTGAGTCAGCCTGATGGCAGCTATCGGGTCGTAATGCTTGGCGTGCCATCAATCTATGCACACCAGGTGGCCCTGGCGGACATCGATGGTGACGGCAATGTCGACATCCTGTCGGTCGATACCGGACGCTTTCGTACGCCGATTGTGCTGTGGGGCAACGGCGACGGGACCATCCGGGTCGATACGTCGCGCTTTCCGACCGATATGTCCCAGAAGGCGATCTATGGCATTCGGGCCATTCCGATCAACGGCAAGATCAACGTCGTGGTCTCGGGCAACCCGACGGGCGCTCAGGCCGGCCCGCCGGCATCGAATGAATACGGCACGAAAGTGCTGCAATACATCAACGGCAGGTTCGAGTATGTGAAGGATCTGAGTGCAGGCATTCCCGAGGTCAGCAGCACCGGTTTGAGCTATGCCCTTGCGCTGGACGCGATCTACAAGGGAGGCTATTACTACTTCCTTCGCGTTAACGGCGACTACACCGGCAGTGCCATCATCAAGACCGATGCCACGAGCGGCGCAAGCACCCTGCTGACCGAGGTGGTGCGCGGCAACACCGCCGACACCAGCGGCGTGCTCAAGCTGACCAGCGCCAACACCTTCGTCTCGCAGATGGCCAACTGTGGTCCGAATGCGGTCAAATTGACAGACTACTTCCATTACCAGTGCAGCTTCAGCATTCCTTTGCAATGAACGGCAACAACAGCGGGCCTCGGGCGCGATGGCACCCTTGCTGAGAACCGGATTGGCAACCCGGGCGACCGTGCTCCTGCTGATCGCGGGATCGCTCATCATGCCGGCAGCATCCGGCGCGGCCCCTTCTGGCAAAGACATTGCGGCCGCACCGGTTTCCCGGACGGCTTTGCCCAGTGATGTTGCAGCGTTCGTCGAGCGTCGCGACAGCTGCGAGCATTTCGCCGGCGAAGAAGGCTATGACGCCGAACGGGCTGCCTTCCTGACGAAGCAGATTGTCGAACTGTGTACCGGCTCGAAAAAGCAGCTCATCGCCCTGCGCAAGAAGTACTCCGGCAACGCGCCTGCCATCGCAGCCCTGCGGCAATACACTCTGGACCTCGATCTTCGGACATGCACCGGGCGCTATGACCCGAGCACCTGGACCGGCTGCGTCGGCACCCGAAGACTGCCGAACAGTGATCGCTACAGCGGCGGATATCTGAACGGCAAGGCGCATGGTCTGGGCCTCTATCAGTTCGCCGATGGCCGAAAGTACGACGGCCATTATTCGATGGGCGTGCGACACGGCACAGGGACCGAATACCGCGCCGATGGAACGGTCGCCCTCAGCGGGCGATGGGATCAGGGCAAATACATCGAACCGTGATCGGTCGGGCGGCCCCCGGCTTGTTCTGGTGCTATACAGGCAGTCATGGCCACTCACCCGCGCATCTTTTACGGCTACTGGCTCGTTGTGGCCGGCTTCGTCACGCAGTTCCTCTCCGTTGGCGCAATGAACTATTCCATCGGGGCTTTCATGCTGCCGATGACCAGTGATCTGTCATGGAGCCGGGCAGAGTTCATCCTGCCACGTAGTCTCGGACAGTTCGTGATGGCCTTCACCGGCTTTTACATCGGCACGTATGTCGACCGGCTCGGTGCGCGGGCTTTCGTTCTGGCCGGCCTCATCATCCTGACAGCGGCCTTGTGGGGTCTGTCGATGATCCAGACCTGGTGGCAGTGGGTGATCCTGAACGGCATCCTGCTCACCGTGGGCGCATCGCTGATCGGCAGCCTGGTGGTGAACGTGACCCTGTCGAAATGGTTTGTCGCCAATCGCGGCCAGGCCATCGGCTGGTCATCGATGGGGGTGTCGTTTGCGGGCATCGGCCTGACACCGGTAATCACCGGCTATATCGATGCCTATGGCTGGCGCGCAGGATGGCAGGCGATGGCCGTGGCCACCTTCGTACTGGCGCTGCCTGCGGCCCTGATGATGCGACGCGCCCCGGAAGACTACGGCCTGAATCCCGATGGCCGCAGCGCTGCGCAGATGAGCACCGAAGCGGGCGCCAGAGCGCAGGCCGACTACGACACCTCGATCACGCGCGGGCAGGCGCTTCGCATGCCGCTGTTCTACATGCTGGTCGGCGCCTTCAGCATGTTCCAGGTGCTGATTCCGGTGGTGCTGTTTCAGACCATCCCCTTCATGACCGATGCCGGCTATTCGCGCAGCACTGCAGCAATGATGATCACGATCGCGTCGGTGCCTGCGCTGGTGACCAAGCCGATGTGGGGATGGCTGATCGACCGCGTGAACCCCAAGCCGCTGGCGGCCTTCAGCGTCGCGCTTTCGGGCCTGGCCCTGATCATGATCGTCCTGAGCGTGCAGGCACGCTCCACCAATCTGGAGTATCTGGCGTTTTTCGTGCTGGGCATCGGATGGGGCGGCGTGATCCCGATGCAGGAAGTGATCTGGGCCTCGTATTTCGGCCGACGCTATCTGGGTGCAGTGCGCAGTGCCGCCCTGCCCTTTGCGCTCATCCTTGGGGCAGGCGGGCCGCTCGCGGTCGGCTACTACCATGATGTGGTCGGCAACTATGATGGCGCCTTCATCATTGTCGGCTGCATGAGCCTGCTGGCGGGCGCGCTGATTCTGGCCTTGCCCCGACGTTAGTCTGACTGGCGGGGCGGGCCTGGTCGGCGCGCTCAGAGATCGTCACGGAGTGTCAGATGCTTTCAGAAAAACTTTTTTTTCGCATTGTCTGTCTTAATTTTTGCATCGCTGCAAGCCCTGCAGCCTTCGCAGCCGATCCGCCACAACGCCTGGTGCATGGTCTGCTGTGGGATGCCCATGAAGTCACGGTCGGGCAAATGAAGGCCTATGCCCGAGCGACCGGCTTCATCAGCGAGGCTGAAAAAGACGGCGGCGGGTATGTCTACGAGTCGGGTTGGGTGCAAAAGCCCGGCTGGACCTGGCGCAGACCCTTCGGTGTTGACGCTGCCGATACCGAGCCCGCTGTTCATCTCACCTTCGATGAGGCAGGTCGGGTTTGCCGGCATGCAGGCAAGCGCCTGCCGACTGACACCGAATGGGTGAAAGCAGCCTTTGTTGAACAGCGTCAACCAACGCCCGCAGGATGGGTTGCAGGCAAGCGCTATGTCTACCCGAATGGCGATTCACCCGATGACAGCAATTACCTCGACTCGCGAAGCGCAGCGAACGGGGTCGCGCCCAAAGGCGTTCTGAGCCGTGGCACCGGACATGTGCCGGTGATGCAGACGCTGCAAGGCGTCAATGGCCTGTGGGATATGGGCGGCAATGTCTGGGAGTGGGTGGACAGCGGCGCAGGTCAGGAGCGGGTCACACGGGGCGCGTCCTGGTGGTATGGCCCGCAGCGCCAGCGCGCCGACGATGTGGCGACGAAGCCCCGGGATACCCGCGTGGTCTACATCGGTTTTCGGTGCGTGCAAGCACCCGGACCGTGACGCCCGGGCGATCGGGACTGATCACTTTGCGGTGCGCATCGCCTCAGCCATGTCATTGTTGCCTTGCGATGCCAGCATGTTCGCCGCATTGAGCCGGTCCCGGTCCTCACGGTTCTGACTCAACTTGGACTTGCCCTCCAGGCGTGTGATGGCGATCTCGATGCCGACAATCGCCTTGAGCATGCCGTCAATGTATTCGGGGGCAGAGTCGCTCATCTTCCAGGGCTTGGGCTCGGAGGCCTCATGGGTGCGTGTCAGACGCGCCACCACACCCCGCACGAATCGCTCTTCGTCCTGGATCGTCAACACCCCGTGGGCATGCACCACTTCGTAGTTCCAGGTCGGCACCTGTCGATGCGTCTCATGCTTGCTCGGGTACCAGTTGGGTGAGATGTAGCTCGCGTTGCCGCGAAAAATCACCAGTACCTGCGCGCCGTCCTTGCACTGCTGCCACACCGGATTGGCCCGCGCCACGTGCGCGGTGAGAACACCTCGGTCGGCGTCGAGCTCGAAGGGGATGTGGTTGGCATCAAGGCCTTCGGGTGTCATGGTCACCAGCGCACCCAGAGGGTTGGTCTGGATGATCGTGTGCAAGGCCTCGCGGCTCTTGATCGAGAAGTGGACGGGGGTATACATCGTTTAGCCTGGTCAAACCAGTTGGCGCGGTTTGGTGGGTAAGCAGTCTAATGCAGTCGTTCACTGGACGATCGCAGCTGGCGAGCCGTAGCGATCTGGACCAAGCCCCTGAAGTTCATGTTGTCCAGGCCATTGCCTCCTGCGGCGGCGCTGCGGTTTCGTACTGCGCATCGGAAAACTGCCGGGCGATCGCGCGGAACTCGTCTTCGGCAGCTGTGAACGCCGCCACCACCGCCGGATCGAAATGACTGCCTGCGCCGTCGCGCACCGTCTGCGCGGCGCGCTCGTGCGACCAGGCCGGCTTGTAGACGCGTTTGGTGATCAGCGCGTCGTAGACATCGGCAAGCGCCATCAGCCGTCCGGAGACCGGGATCGCATCGCCGACCAGCCCCGCGGGGTAACCGCTGCCGTCCCATTTTTCGTGATGGGTCAGTGCGATCTCGCGGGCATGACGCAGAAAGGAATTGCTGCCGAGTTCGTCTTCGGCGGCCTGCAAAGCCAAAGCGCCGACCTGGGGATGGGTTCGCATCACCGCCCATTCCTCGTCGGTGAGTTTGCCGGGCTTCAGAAGAATGGCGTCGGGGATGCCCACCTTGCCCACATCATGCAGCGGCGCCGACTTGTAGATCAGCTCGATCGCCTCGTCGCCGAGCTCGGCGCTAAACCGCGGGTGGTCGCGCAGCTGCATCGCCAGCGCGCGAACATAGCGCTGGGTCCGCAGAATGTGCGCGCCGGTCTCGTTGTCTCGGGTCTCGGCCAGCGAGGCAAGCGACAGGATCGTGGCGTCCTGGGTTCGTTGCAGCAGGGCAGTGCGCTCACCAAGGCTGGCGATCATCTGGTTGGTGTAATGCGCCATCACGCCGAAGTCGTCATTGCTGCTGATCGGCACGCGGGCGTCGAGCCGGCCGCCTGCTGCGACCTCCAGCACGCTGTTCTGGTTCTGGAAAAACATTCGCAGGTTGCGGGCGTACGACAAGGCTGTGTTGAGCAGATGGCTCAGGATGACCAGCGCAACGAACAGGAATTCGATCAGGATCGAAAGTTGTGCCTGTTCGATGTCGAGGCGTTGGTCGGGATGAGCCAGCCAGTCGAGGTCCTTGCTGATCACCATGAACAGCACGACTAGGGTCAGCACCACCATCAGCGTCGTGAACAGTCCGAGCTTGGTCGACACCGGAAGCTGGCGCTCGGTCAGCACCATCTGTTCGCCGGTGCGGCGAAAGTGCGCCATCAGCCGACGTTCGCGTTCAAGCGACAGATCGACCGCGGCGAAAAAGCCCAGTCCGATCAGCCCGATCGACAGCTTCAGGCCACTGCCGACCGGAAAATCATGAACGACGCTATTGAAGGCGGTGAGCCCCAGCCCGGCTGCAGCGAACAATCCCCAGTCGAGTGCGAACGCAAAACCCGCCTGGTCGGCAAGCGGTGCACGATCGACGAACCCGGTGTGCAGGGGGTGGCGCAGCAGGCCCACTGCGGCCAGGGCCGCGGCGATCGGTGCTCCGAGCTGGATCGGTGAGAGGCTTTCCAGGAAGGGGCAGATCTGCACCCCGTAGATCGACAGGATGACGAAGGTGCTGAAACAGTGCGTGGCAACACGCAGCGACATGACGGAAGCGCCATCGAAGAGACAATCCAGACTAGCAGCGGGCGCCTGGCCTCAGGATACCGTCCGGCAGAGCAGGTGCGCCGTCCTGCAGGTCGTGCCTGGCTGGCACGCCGGCACCACTCACGTCCTGGTCTGCGCGCAGCCAGTCATCGGGTGTTCAGTAACCAACTCTGACCGTGCTGGAGGACAAAAAAGTCCACTGGTGCTGGCGAACCCGCTCTTGCAAGCGCCAGATCGCGGGGAGGCTGATCCAGGGACTCATCGCTGAGTCCGTCAAAGGTTCCCCAGTGGATGCCGACCGCTGATCTGGCCTTGACCTCCTGCATCACCTGCAAAGCCTCTTGCGGGTTGAGGTGAGAGTCCTTCATGAACCAGCGGGGTTCATAGGCGCCGATCGCGATCGCTGCCAGGTCAAAGCCCCCCATGCGTTCGCCGATGTCTCGGGTATCGGGCGAATACCCCAGGTCTCCCGAGAACCAGAAGCGAAAACCCGGATGGATCAGCGCCCAGCTGCCCCAAAGGGTTTCGTAGCGGTCGCCAAGCGAACGCGCGCTCCAATGCTGCACCGCCAGGAAATGCAATTCGATGGCGTGCGTCTTGCCGGGGATGCTCAGCTGCTGATCCCAATCCATCGCGACAACATTGCGCGCCGCGCCCTCCACGACTGCGCCCCGAATCTCCCGCTTGAACCAATGCTGCATGCCAAGCGGCACATAAAAGCGAATGCCGGGATGGCCGTCGACAAGGGCCTGGACAGTGTCGCGATCGAGATGATCCCAATGGTTGTGCGAGATCACCACGGCGTGAATGGGGGGCAGTCTGTCGAAAGGAATGCCCGGTGCCTGGTGCCGTTTCGGCCCGGCGAAACTGACGGGGGAAGCGCGGTATCCCCAGTGCGGATCGGTCAGCAGATTGACATCGTCTACCTGTACCAGCAGCGTCGCATGCCCGACCCAGGTGACCCGAGCTTGAAGCCTGTCGCTGTGCAGCAGATCCAGATCCGGCGCCACGCCCACAATCGGTGCAGCTGGTGGCTTGGGCAAGCCATCGCGCAGGCGCTCGAATTGCCAGCGCCACAAGCCCGGTTTGTCAGAACGCTCGGCGTAGCGGTTGACGAATCCGTCCGGACGATGGTGTGACTTGCTCGCGTCGTAGTCGGGGTTGCTGCGGAAGTTCAAGTTGCTGCAGGCAACCAGCAAGAGGCACGCCATGACCAATGGAGCGCCGCGGAGGTATCGGTTCATCCCGACCATTCTGCCATTGCCTCGCTGGCAGTGATCTCAGGGATTCAAGCCTGTGGGGCGGCGCCCGAACACGCCTGCCCCCGCGAACCGCCCTGCCGCGCCGGCGACTTCTTCGATGCGCAGCACCTCGTTCCATTTGGCCGTGCGCTCGCTGCGCGCAAAAGAGCCCACCTTCAGCTGGCCTACCTGCCAGCCGATGGCCAGGTCGACGATGGTGGTGTCTTCGGTCTCGCCCGAGCGCGCCGAGACGATCGCGGCATAGCCGGATTCCTGGGCGGCTTGCCAGCACGCCAGCGTTTCGCTCAGGGTGCCGCGCTGGTTGGGTTTGAGCAGCACGGTGTTGGCAGCGCCTGCAGCCGCAGCCTGGCGCAACAGCGCGGCATCCGACACCAGGAAGTCGTCGCCCACCACCTGCATTCGATGGCCCACTGCAGCGGTGAAGCGCGCGAAAGCGGCAGGATCGTCCTCGGCCAGCGGGTCTTCGATACTGACAATCGGAAACCGCTCACACCAGCGCAGCAGCAGCTCGATCAGGCCGTCGCTGTCGAGTTCGCGTCGCTCCAGCCCCAGCGTGTAGCGGCCACCCTGACCGAAGTCGCTGGCGGCGATGTCCAGTGCGATGGCGACCTGTTCGCCGGGCACATACCCGGCGCTTTCGATCGATTCGACCAAGGTCTCCAGCGCCTGCTCATTGGTGTCGAAGGCTGGCCACCAGCCCCCTTCGTCGGCCACGCCGGCGAGGCTGCCGCGCTGGCGCATCAGCAACCCGGCATGGCGGTAGACCTCGGCCGTCCACTCCAGGGCCTGCGCAAACGTGCTGGCGCCGGGGCACATGACCATGAAGTCCTGGATATCGACACGCCGGCCGGCGTGTGCGCCACCACCGAAGATCTGGATCTGCGGCATCGGCAACAACAGGTCGCCGTCGCCACGCAGATACCGGTAGAGCGGCACGCCGTGCGCGGCAGCAGCGGCGTGGGCCGCTGCCATCGACACGGCCAGCGTGGCGTTGGCGCCCAGGCGCGTCTTGTTCGGCGTGCCGTCCAGTGCGATCAGCACCTCGTCCAGAGCGGCCTGATCATCGGCAGCCAGGCCTGTCACCCGACGTGCGATGTCGCGGTTCACGTGGCCGATGGCGCGTTGTACGTCAAGGCCGCCGAAAGACTCGCCGCCGTCACGCAGCTCCAGCGCCTCGCGCGATCCTTTGCTGGCGCCGGCTGGCACGATGGCGCGGCCGGTGGCGCCGCCATGCAGGTGCACCTGGGCTTCCACGGTGGGGCGGCCTCGGCTGTCCCACACACGGCGAGCGTGCAAGCGACGGATGGTGGTGGCAGTGGTCATTGCTCGAGTTCCTTGCGCCAGGCGGCACTGACGTCGGCCAGACGAGTCACCGGTTGGTGCAACAGCGGGCGCGCCACTCGGCGCACGACATCGCGCTGGGTGTCGGCAGTGAGATATTCGACCGGCGACTTGCCATCGACGCGCGCCAGCAGCAGGCCGGGCAGCAGTGCCGCAGCGCGGCGCTCGAGTGCCTCACGCGGCTCCCAGTCCACGCCGGCAAGGTAGGCCTCGGCCAGCACCGCAAATCCAGCGAGGAAGTCGATCCGCGTCGCGGGCGTCCAGAGACATTTGAGCAGCAGGTGGTTCAGGCAGAACGCCAGGTCGAAAGCAGGGTCGCCCCACCAGGCGCATTCGGCGTCGAGCAGCACCGGGCCAGCCGGGCCGATCAGGATGTTCTTGGGGCTGACATCGCCGTGAACCAGGGTGCGCTTGTTCGACTGCGTCTGCTCGATCAGCGCCTGCAGGCGTTGCGCGAGATCGGGGTGGTGCTGCGCCGTGGCCAACAGATAAGGCTCGAGACGGATGTCGAAGAAGGTCGCGTCGGTATCGAACAGCGGCGCCAGCTCGCCAGCCCGCGCTGCGGCGTAGGCGTGAATGCGCATCAGGGTGCTGCCAACCGCTTGCGCCGTGGCGGTGTCGGCGTGTCCGTCGCGCAGCATGGTTTTCCACAAGCGGTGATCGGCCGGCGCCAGCCACTGCATCACCAGTACGCCCAAACCCGGATGCTGGCCCAACACCTGCGGCGTGCAGCCGGGTTGTGCGGCCTGGGCCACCTGCATCCAGCGCGCTTCGAACTGGTTGCGCTCGATCGGCGCGTGCCAGTCGGCGGCCACGCGCAACTTGGCCAGCGCGCGCTTGGCGCACACCGGGCCACGCAGGGTGGCGATGCGCCAGATGTCGGAAGAGACGCCGCCGGTCAGAGGCTGGCCGCTCAAGGCTTCGTCGCCGGCCAGTCCCAGTTCGCGCAGCGCCTGGGCGAAGGCGGCCGGAACAGGCGCAAGCTCGGCATCGACCATCCTCAGCCGGCGTCTCGGTTGACGTCCACCAGTTTGACCAGGGCATGCAGGGCCTGGTTCAGTGGGGTGGGCACACCGAGCTCTGCGCCGCGTCGCACCACAAAGCCGTTGAGATGGTCAATTTCGGTCGGCCGGCCGCGCGCCATGTCCTGTGCGGTCGACGAACGCTGGCCCGGCATGGCGGTGGCGATGGCGGCCATGGCAGCCATTGAGGCATCGAGGTCGATCGTCTGGCCCGCGGCCTGCGCCACCGCCACCACCTCGCGCACCACGGCGCGTTGCAGATCGACGATGGCCGGCAGATTGGCCATGCGTCCGTAAGGCTGCCGGGTCAGGCCCGATACCGCGTTGTAGGCGCAGTTGACGATCAGCTTGCGCCACAGTTCGCCGATGACGTCGGGCGAGATACGCACCGCCACCGTGGCGCTGGCAAAGAGATCCACCACCGATTGCAGCCGCGACATCAGTGCTGCGTCGGCCGCTGCGGCGGCATTGATCGGGCCGATGACCAGATGGCCCTGGCCATGGTGATGCACCTCGCCCGGCCCGGGCATTGCCGTGGCCACATAGACCGCCACCGGCACCACCGCCTGGGTCAGGTGGCGAGCCAGCGTTTCGGCGTTGTCCACGCCGTTTTGCAGGCTCATCACCAGCGCGTCGGGCTTGAGCAGCGGGGCCAACTGGCGCGCCACCGCATCGGTGTCGGTCGATTTCACGCAGAACAGCACCAGGTCAGCAGTACCCGCCGCCGTCAGATCGGTGCTGGCGGCGAGCGACACCGTGTGCGTCTGGCCGTTCATGTGCAGGCGCAGCCCCCGTTCGGCGATGGCCTGGACGTGCGGTGCGCGACCGATCAGCGTGACCCTGTGGCCGGCACGGGCGAGCATCGCGCCGTAGAAACTGCCGACGGCGCCGGCACCGACAATCACGGTGGAACTGAGAGCTTGCGTCATGGAGCGGGGGAGTCAGCTGAATCTGGAGCAGCGCCTCATTTGGCACGCCGCGAACTACCTCAAGCATACCGATTGGGCGACCGTCCAGCATCACGACTGCTCTTGCGACGATTGAAGTCTGCCTCGGTCTCGACGAGCTCAGGCGAAAGGCAGCGCTTGTCGTCCGGAGGCCGTCGTTCAATCCGCGCCGAGAAAATCCGAGAAACGCCCCAAAGCGCATCGCCCCGCGCAGTCCACACCAATGAGACCGAAACCTGAATCACGTGATCAATTCGAAGGTGGCTACCCGGATCAATCCGGTCTCTGTCGCTACCGACACCTTGCGCTTGATGCGCTGCGATCCGAGAACCGCTCCTCAGGTCGCGATCTTTGAGCACGGCATGGACAGACGCAAGAACTTGGACCCTCGCTCGCACGATCCAAGATCCACATCACCTATCGCGACACCCCTTCGTTTCCCTTTCCGATCAGGGAGCGCCACAGCGATTTCAGTTGGCCGAACGCGGGCCCGATGATCTTGCTGGCGATGGGTGCGACCAGCGCGCCCACCGCAAGGCCAAACACTGCATCGATGGCGGCCCGCACCACCCAGGCGACAAAACCCGGGGCCAGTGGCGTGGCTGCACTGGCCGCGTCAGTGAGGCCTTGAACCCACAGCTCCGGCGCTTTGAGGCCCAGTTCATACGCGCCGTGGATGACGATGTGGCCGCCAACCCAGAGCATCGCCACCATGCCCACGGCGCTGAGCACCTTCAGAAACACCGGCATGCCCAGCACGATGCCGCGGCCCACGGCCCGCACCGCCCCATTGCCGGTGCGGGCCAGCAGAGCGCCAAAATCGTCAGCCTTCACGATGAGTGCCACCGCGCCGTAAACCCCAGCGGTCATACCCAGCCCCACCAGCCCCAGCACCAACGCTTGCACCGACAGGGTCAAGCCGTTGAGTGTGGCCAAGGTGATGGCCATGATCTCGGCAGACAAGATGAAATCGGTACGGATGGCGCTGCCAACGCGTTCGTTTTCCAGGTCATTGGGCGCCTTGACTTCGTCGCTGTCGGACAAACCATCGCCGTCGGCACCGGCCGCGGCCCCATGCTGGCCCAGGCCCAACATGTCAGCCACCTTGTGCCAGCCCTCAAGGCACAAAAACGCCCCGCCCAGCATCAGAAGCGGCGTGATCGCCCAGGGCGCAAAAAAGCCCAGCAGCAACGCGCCCGGCAGCAGAAAGAGCAGCTTGTTCTTCAGCGACCCGACGGCGATCTTGCCGATGATGGGCAGTTCGCGATCAGCAGCCAACCCCACCACATAACGCGGCGTGACCGCTGCGTCGTCGATGACGATGCCAGCGGCTTTTGACGCCGCCTTCGAACCCGCCTTGGCCGCTTGTGCAGCGACATCATCCAGCGAGGCCGCTGCCAGTTTGGCAATAGCGGCCACATCGTCCAACAGTGCAATCAGACCCGAGCTCACAGTGGCGTTCCTGCAGTCAATAGGCCGCCATCATCGCCGAAAAAAGCGTCTTGCCGGAACGGGCAGTGCTGCGGCGGGGACAGCGCCCTGAGAGCACCTCTCGGAGAGGGGGTCCGGGATTACATGGCAGGCATCGATGACATCTGGCGCAAGGCCCAGGTCTGCCGA
>CAMCXH010000107.1 GCA_945883285.1 Bordetella parapertussis
CCGGCAAAGAGCCGCGCATCGGGATAAGCCTTCGAAGCATCGATGGCGCGGCCGATCAGCTCGAGCGAGGTCGGCCAATCGAGGCCGAGTCCGCGCTGCGCCGCGTCGATCGCCTCGGCCACGCCCAGGCCCTGCGCCCACAGCTTGCAGCGGATGGCGATCGTCGCATCCCAGTCGAGGGCGCAGCCCGCCCAGGGATCGATGCTGGCCAGCGGCTGCGCGACCACATGCGGCGCGGCGAAGGCAATGCGATTGAAGGTCTGGTTCGTCTGCGGTGCTGCTGCGCGCGGCGCAGCGGTACTGAAAGGCATCAGTCGACCGTCGTGTTGAGGCAGCATCAGGGTCGGCATGGGTCGGACTCCGCAGGAATGGCTCGGCTGATGGAGCCCAAGGCGCTATCGTAGGCCACGCGCGCCGGCGTTGCCCTCAGCCGACAGGCTGCAAACCGACGGGCAAGGCCTGTCGATGTCTGGTCGAATTGATGACCGGATTGCAACTGCGGCAGAAAACCCAGCCATTTCCGGTTCTTGCTTTCGGCCGATCGTCTCATCGTTGCCTGACCGAACCCGAAATGAGTCCTGATGTCCGCCACCCTGTCCCCGTCGTCACCTCGCCCTCAGCGCAAGCAAACGCCATGGCAAACCGCTGATGCAGACTTTGCGATCGACGATGCCTCGAGCCTGATGCTGGGAACGCTGGCTGCGCTGTCGCATCGCGGCCAGCGACACGACGAAGCATCGGCTGCCCTGTGGCGCGAAGCGGCCTGCATCGACAATCTCTCCCTCGATACCGAACTGGCTGCGCTGGTGACCTCGATCAGAAGCGAGCGCGATGAGGTGAGTTTCGAGCTGCAGCACAAGGCTGCGCGCAACATCGACGATCAGTCGGTCATCAAGGCGGGCAGCGGTCTGCTCGGCGTACTCAACACGATCCATGCCGCGATGTCGGATGCAAGTGAGCAGGCAGGCCGCTTCGATGATCGGCTCAACGACTTTGCAGTCGATCTCGACTCGGCCGCCTCGGTGCTCGATCTGCAGTTGCGCATCGACGCCATGCGCAGCGATCTGTTTCTCCTGACGCATTCGCTGTCGACCCTGGGCGAGCACCTGGTATCGGGGCATCATGAAGTAGGACGCCTGCAGGGCGCGCTGCAGCAGGCGCGCGAGCAGGCCTCGATCGATCCGCTGTCGGGCATCCTGAACCGGCGTGGTCTCGAGCTCGAGCTTGGGCGTACCCGCAGCAGCGAGGCCGATGCCTCGATTCCCCTGAGCATCGTGATGATCGATATCGACCACTTCAAACAGGTGAACGACCGCTATGGCCATGCCTTCGGCGACCAGGTGATTCGCGCGGTCGCGCAGTCTTTGCTCGCGCTTACCCAGCGCAAGGACACGGCGGCGCGCCTCGGCGGCGAGGAATTTGTGCTCCTGCTGCCCGAGACACCGGCCAAGGGCGCCCGCGAAGTGGCCGAACGAATCCGTCGCGCCATCGCGCTCGGCGAGATCAGAACCCGCGATGCAGAATCCCCGGTCGGTCAGGTCACGGTGTCGTGCGGCGTGACGCAACGCCTGCGCCATGAATCGGTCGATGACGCAATGTTGCGCGCCGATCAGGCGCTCTATGGTGCCAAGCAGTCGGGTCGCAACCGGACGGTGCTGGCGGGCTGATCACTGGCCGATCGGCCCCGGACCCTACTCAACCGGCACCGACCGCAAGGCATTGACCTGCCGGGCCTCGACCCGGGTGCCGCGCTGCCCCCAGGTATTGCGCAGCCAGCTGACGATTGCCGCGATTTCCCGGTCATCGAGCTGCGGTCCGAAAGGCGGCATGCCGTACGGCCGGGGCTTGGCGTTCGTGGCCGGCGCAAAGCCGCCATGCAGCACCGCCCTGATCGCATTGACCGGCGAATGCATGGCAAAGAGCCGATTGCCGGCCAGCGGCGGATAGCCGGGCTCGGCGAGCTCGCCCTTGTCGCCATGACACTCGGCGCAGTGCTTCGCATAGAGACGCTCGCCGCCGGCCAGCATCGGATCGCCGGCCGATGGCAGCACGATCGCGCGCCCCAGGCCCTGTACCCGCGGACCGTCGGCATCGGGCCGCGCCATCGACTGCAGATAAACCGCCATCGACTGCAGGTCGTCGCGCTCGAGATGCTGCAGGCTGCCGGTCACCACCGCCGCCATCGGTCCGGCCGCGATCGCATGGCGATTGATGCCGGTCGCCAGCCACTCGGCCGTCTCGTCGGGCGTCCAGCGACCCACCGCCGCCTCGCTGGCTGCCAGCAGCGAGGGCGCATACCAGCCGAGCTGCGCCATCTCGGCCCCCGCAAACGCGACGCCATCGGGGCCACCCAGCGAATCGCGTGCGGTATGGCAGGCACCGCAGTGTCCGAGTACCTCGACCAGATAGGCGCCCCGGTTGAAGGCGGTATCGCGGGTGTCATCGGGCACGAAGGTGGCGGGCCGAAAATAGACCAGCCGCCAGAGTTCGGTCATCAGCGGCTGGTTCCAGGGAAAACGCAGCGCATTGGCGCGATTGGGCGCACGCACCGGCGGCAGGCTGCGCAGCCAGGCATGGATCGCATCGGCATCGGCACGTGTGATGCGGGTGAACTCGGTATAGGGGAAGGCCGGCGTGAGCGCGCGACCGTCACGCGAGCGGCCCTCGTGCATCGCACGCCAGAAATCGTCGGCCGACCAGGTGCCCAGACCGGTCTCGGGGTCAGCCGTGAGATTGGAGGTGTAGACCGTGCCAAAGGGCGTGGCGATCGGCCGCCCGCCGGCATAAGGCGCTCCACCGCGGGCGGTATGGCAACCGGCGCAGTTGCCGGCCAGTGCGAGGTAGGCGCCGCGGGCGAGCACATCGGCAGCAGGCTGTGGCACGCCCGAGGCGGGTACCATGCCCGAGGCCGGCGTGTGGGCACGCATCGACAGCCGCGTTGACACCACCTGGGCGATCGCACCGATGACCAGCAGCGCCAGTGCTGCGATCATGACCCGGCGAAGGGTGCGGCTCATTGCCCGAGCCCGCCGCACTCGAGCGGCATCCCGGCCGGCAAGTCTGGGGCCGCACGTGCACCGGCAGGCACCGGCTGCGACGCAAGCCAGCCGGTGATCGCCGCGATGTCCTGAGGCGCCAGGCGCTTTGCGATGGTGGCCATGCAATCGGGCGCGATCGCATTGCGCACTCCCTCGCGCCAGGCGCCGAGCTGCGCATTGAGATAGTCCTGCGGCAGACCGAGCAGCCCGGGGATGGCCGGCTGCACGCCGAGCAGCGCCTTGTCATGGCAGGCGATGCAGGCCGGCACCGATCGGCTCGCATCGCCGGTCATCACCAGAAGGCGGCCGCGTTCACGCGAGGCAGCATCGAGCGAGACGGTTTGCGGGCGTGGATAGGGGGGGTGCTGCGCGGCAAAGTACTGCGCCATCTCGAGCAGATAGGCATCCGGCAGCCGGTCGACCATCCAGGTCATGACCGGCACCGCGCGGCGACCCTCACGGAACTGGCGCAGCTGGTTGTAGAGATAGCCCGCCGGTTTGCCGGCGATTCGCGGCAGGTAGCCCTCGGGGGAGGCGCGGCCCTGCGGACCATGGCAGCTGGTACAGGCCGCAAAGCGGCGCGACAGCGCGTCGGCCGCAGTGTCCGGGCCCGACCGATCGAGCGCCACGGCGGGCAGTGCCATCAGCAAAAGCGCGGCAAGCCCCACACGCCGTGCCGATCGTCGCAGGGTGTTCGAAACAGCCGGAGGGGGAAGGTCAATGCGTGCCAAGCGGGCCTGATCGGTGAAACCTCGACATGCCGCTCAAACATCGAACAGCCGGGTCGACGAGTATAGCGAGCCGACCCTCTGGCGCCCGACCCTGAGCGATCCGATGATCAGCAGCCGAATCGCGCTTACGATGCACCATCTCCCGATCCGACCTTCGCTGCACACAAGAGATCCCCATGGCCTATGCCCACGCTGTCGGTGCCCACCGATTCGCCTTTCCCGACCTCAGAACCCTGCTGGCCAAGGCCGGACCGATGCGATCGGGTGACCTGCTCGCCGGGGTGGCCGCCGACTCCGAGGCCGAGCGCATGGCCGCAAAAATGGCCCTGGCCGATCTGCCGATGCGCCGCTTTCTCGACGAGCCGGTCCTCTCACCCGACGATGACGAGGTCAGCCGGCTGATCCTGTCGCAGCACAATGAGGCGGCCTTCGTGCCGATCGCTCATCTGACGGTCGGCGAATTTCGCAACTGGCTGCTGTCGGATGCGACCACCGAGCAGACCCTGCGAGATCTCACCTGGGGCCTGACCCCCGAGATGGTCGCGGCGGTCAGCAAGCTGATGCGCAACCAGGACCTGGTGCTGGCCGCGCGCAAATGCCGCGTGGTGAGCGCCTTTCGCACAACCATCGGCCTGCCCGGGCGCATGGCGGTGCGCCTGCAGCCCAATCATCCGACCGACGATCCGCGCGGCGTGCTGGCCTCGGTGCTCGATGGCCTGATGTACGGCTGCGGCGATGCGGTCATCGGCATCAATCCGGTGGGCGACAATCTGCCGGGCATCGTGTCGCTGCTTCGCATGCTCGACGATATCCGTCAGCGCTTCGAGATCCCCACACAAAGCTGCGTACTCACCCATGTCACGCAGACCATCAAGGCGATCGAGATGGGCGCGCCGGTCGACCTGGTGTTTCAGTCGATCGCCGGCACGCAAAAGGCCAACGAAGGCTTCGGCATTTCGCTTGCCCTGCTCGATGAGGCGGCCGACGCGGTGCGAAGCCTCAAGCGCGGCACGGTCGGCAACAACGCGATGTATTTCGAGACCGGCCAGGGCAGTGCGCTGTCGGCCAATGCGCATCACGGCGTCGATCAGCAGACCTGCGAGGCCCGCGCCTATGCGGTCGCCCGACGTTATGCGCCGCTGCTGTCGAATACCGTGGTCGGCTTCATCGGCCCGGAATATCTCTATGACGGCAAGCAGATCGTACGCGCTGGCCTGGAAGACCATTTCTGCGGCAAGCTGCTCGGCGTGCCGATGGGCTGCGACATCTGTTACACCAACCATGCCGAAGCCGATCAGGACGACATGGACAACCTGCTCACCATGCTGGGCGTGGCCGGCATCAACTTCATCATGGGCGTGCCGGGTGCTGATGATGTGATGCTCAACTACCAGAGCACTTCCTTTCATGACGCGCTCTATCTGCGCGATGTGCTCGGCCTCAAGCGCGCGCCCGAATTCGAAGCCTGGCTCGAGCGCATGCAGGTCACCGACCGCCATGGCCGCCTGCTCGGGTCGGCCGGCAAAGACCATCCGTTGCTGGGCATTGCTGCATGAGCGCCGATCCGACGCACAGCGGCAAAGCGAACGGCGCGCTGCCCGACAAGTCGATCACCGAGCCGATGATTGAGCCAACCGCAGGCCCGAGCGACACGCCCCTGGTGCTCACCGACCCCTGGACCGCGCTGCGTGCCTTCACCCCGGCGCGCATTGCGCTCGGGCGCACCGGCGCGAGCCAGCCCACCGCGGCGCTGCTGGCCTTTTCGCTGGCCCATGCCCAGGCGCGCGATGCCGTGCACGAAGCCTTCGATGCGGCATCGATGTCGATCGAGCTGCAGGCAGATGGCGTTCAGACCATGGTCGTGCACAGCCGCGCCACCGATCGGCCGATGTATCTGCGCCGCCCCGACCTCGGTCGCAGGCTCGATACCGCGAGTTGCGCTCGGCTGCGTGAGGTCGCCAGCGGCGCCACCGCGCCGCCCGATCTGGTGGTGGTGGTGGCCGACGGGCTGTCGGCCCTGGCCGTCACCCGTCATGCGCAACCGCTGCTCAAAGCCATCCGTGCGCAATTGCCCGGCTGGACGATCGGGCCGGTGGTACTCGCCGAACAGGCCCGTGTGGCGCTCGGCGATGAAGCGGGCGAGCTGCTCGGCGCCCGCGCGGTGGCCCTGCTGGTGGGCGAGCGCCCCGGCCTGAGCTCACCCGACAGCCTGGGCATCTATCTGACCTGGGCGCCGCGCGTGGGTCGCAGCGATGCCGAGCGCAACTGCATCTCGAATATCCGCCCCGAGGGGCTGAGCTATGAGCAGGCGGCCGCCACGCTGGCCGGGCTGCTCGAGGGTGCGAAACGCCTCGGGGCAAGCGGGATCATGCTCAAGGATGAAACGCTCGCTCACGCGCCCGAGGCGCTCGGCGCTAGACTCGACCCTGAGCTCGAATCGATTCGCGCATCAGACGCGAGCACCGACACCACTGACTGAGGAGCAATAACGATGCCGACCGGCGCCCTGCAACTGCCTGAAATCGACGAACTCGCCTTCGACCCGGCGGCACTGCGCCGCAAATACGACCTCGAGCGCGACCGACGCCTGCGCACCGAGGGCAACGACCAGTATGTCGAGGTCACCGGCGAGTACGAACATTTCCTCGACGACCCTTATGCCGATCCGCAATTCAAACGCGAGCCGATCGTGCGTGATGTCGAGGTGCTGGTGGTGGGCGGCGGCTTCGGCGGCCTGCTGTCGGCGGCGCGGCTGCGCGAAGCCGGCTTCGACGACATCTGCATCATCGAGAAGGGCGGCGACTTCGGCGGCACCTGGTACTGGAACCGCTATCCCGGCGCGGCCTGCGACACCGAGAGCTACATCTATCTGCCGCTGCTCGAAGAAACCGGCTACATGCCGGCTGCCAAATACGCCCGCGGCCCCGAGATCCTTGAGCACTCACGGCGCATCGGCCGCCATTTCGATCTCTATCGATCGGCGATCTTCCAGACGGTGATCACCGACATGCGCTGGCTCGACGATGCCGCCCGCTGGCAGGTCACCACCGACCGCAAGGACGTGCTGCGGGCGCGCTTCGTGGTACTGGCCGGCGGCCCGCTGCATCGGCCCAAGCTGCCGGGCGTGCCGGGTGTCGGCAGTTTCAAGGGGCACACCTTTCACACCAGCCGCTGGGATTACGACTACACCGGTGGCGATGGCAATGGTGGCCTCACCGGCCTGAAGGACAAGCGGGTCGGCATCATCGGCACCGGTGCCACCGCGGTGCAGTGCGTGCCGCACCTGGGCGCAGGCGCCAAGGAGCTCTTCGTCTTTCAGCGCACGCCCTCCTCGGTCGATGTGCGCAATGACCGCCCGACTGACCCCGAATGGGCAAAGAGCCTCAAGCCCGGCTGGCAGCGCGAGCGTGTCGCCAACTTCACCGCAGTGATTTCGGGCGCCGAATTCGAGGTCGACCTGGTCAACGACGGCTGGACCGACCTGATCGGGGGCATCCTGCTGTCGGCCCGTCGCAAGGCGGTCGCCGGCGAAACCGTGAGCAATGAGGCCGAACTCATCCAGCTGGCCGACTACAGCAAGATGGAACGCGTGCGGGCGCGCATCGATGCGGTGGTCAAAGACCCGGGCACCGCCGAAGCGCTCAAGCCCTGGTACAACCAGTTCTGCAAGCGGCCCTGCTTTCACGACCAGTACCTCGACACCTTCAACCGGCCTAACGTGCATCTGGTCGATACCCAGGGTAAAGGTGTCGAGCGGATCACCGAACGCGGCGTGGTGGTTGACGGGCGTGAATACGAACTCGATTGCCTGATCTTCGGCACCGGCTTTGAAGTTGGCACCGACTTCACCCGGCGTCTGGGCTTTGAGGTCCATGGTCGCGACGGCCTCACCCTGACCGAAAAGTGGCACGACGGCGCGCAGACCTTCCACGGCCTCTTCACCCGCGGCTTTCCCAACCTTTTCGTGATGACCACCCAGCAGTCGGGTCAGAGCGCCAACTTCCAGCACATGATGGCCGAGCAGGCGCAGCACATCGCCTGGGTGCTGGACAAAACCCGCGCGAGCAGCGTTCGCACGATCGAAGCGAGCGAACAGGCCGAGGCCGACTGGGTCAACAGCATCGTCAAGCTCGCCCGCATGCGCCAGCCCTTCCTGAACGAATGCACGCCGGGCTATTACAACAACGAGGGTCAGCCCAACGAACGCATCGCCCGCAACTCGCCCTTCTGGCGCGGACCGATGGCCTTTCTGAAGATCTGGGACAAGTGGCGCAAGGACGGCTCGATGCAGGGGCTCGAACTGAAAGGCTGAGGGTCGCGCGAGCGGCGGCGTGTTGTCGCTCGCGAAACCGTGTCGAAACTTGCGCTCGATTGTGAACAAAGGCATCGTTTCGCCTCGTCATTACCGATGTAATGACACAAAGAGGCGAACTAATGACACGATTTTCACAATTTCGCGGCGCGCTTGTGGGCATTCTGCTTGCGGGCCTGCTGAGTAACCTATGGGCAGCCGACCTTAAGGAGATTCAGGCACGCGGCGAATTGCGCCACCTCGGCATCCGCTATGCCAACTTTGTGACAGGCGCCGGCGACGGATTCGATGTCGAACTGGCGAAGGGTTTCGCTAAACACATCGGCGTGAATTACACGCTGGTCTATACCGACTTCTACAGCGTGCTGCGCGATCTGCTCGGCAAGGACGTCGTGCGCAAGGGTGCTGTGGTTGCGCTCGAGGGCAACTTCCCGGTCAAGGGCGACATGATCGCCACCGGCTTCACCATACTGCCCTGGCGCGAAGCGGTGGTGCTGTTCTCCAAGCCGACCTTCCCCTCGCAGGTGCTGCTGGTGGCGAGGGCCGATTCGGCCTTCAGACCGATCAAGGGCAGCAACAGCCTGGAGAAGGATATCGTCGAGACCAAGGCAATGATCGGCAAGAACAGTCTGCTGGTGATGGAGCGCACCTGTCTGGATCCGGCCAATTACGGCCTCAAGGGTGTCGGCATCGATCTCAGGGCCTACTCGAAGAGCACCAACCTCAACGAGATGATCCCGGCCCTGATCAACAAAGAAGCTGAACTGACGCTGCTCGATGTGCCCGATGCCATCCTCGACCTGAAAAAGTGGTCGGGCAAGATCAAGGTGCTCGGCCCGATTTCCGAACATCAGGAACTCGCTGCGGCCTTTCCGAAAGATGCGCCCCAATTGCGCCAGGCCTTCGACGACTACCTGGTCAAGATCAGGGCCGACGGCACCTACGACAAACTGGTTGACAAGTATTTCCCCGGAATCCGCCGCTATTTTCCTGACTTCTTCATCCGGAAGATCTGAGCCGCTGAAGCCTGTCGACAGATGAACCAGCGAGCCTGAGATGGCGGACAAACCCATGAAAATTATCGAACGGATAGCGCCTCGCTGGCCGCTCATCCTGGCGATCGCGTTCAGTGTCTACAGCCTCATCCTGCTGTGGAATATCTTCGAGTCGCAAAGCCAGTTGCGGGCATCGCGGCAGGAACGCGTGCTCGCCGACACCCAGCGCCGTGCGACGCAGATCGGCGACTACCTCGCGCAGCGTGTGATCGAGGTGAAGGATCTGGCCGAAAGCCCCGAGCTCGACACCTACTTCATCAACCGCGACCTCGGCATGTCGATGCAATACGGTCTGGCGACCAGCCTGTCAGGGGTCGACGAACGATTCGAGCGGTCTATCACTGAGCGAAACCGCAACGGCATTTCCGTCTATTTACGGATCACCCTGCTGGACGACGCCGGCGCGGTGCTGTCCGACGTCCGCGCGGGCAATCAGTTGGGCAACCAGCCGGGGAATCAGCCTGGCGAGTTGCCCAGGACGCTGACCCGCGACGTCACGCTGACCTTCGACTCGAAAAGCGACCACCTGATCGCGACCGCGCCGATCGTGCGCAAGGACACATTTCGCGGCTCGATCGTCGTGATCGGCGATCTCGAAAACCTGTGCCAACAACTGACTTCGATCCATGACAAGGACGGTCGAAGCGGTTTCAAGGAAATACTGGTCTCGTCCGACGGCCTGGCACTTTCGAAGGATGACGACAGTGTCGTGCTGCCCGAGCAGGTCGCGAAGTCGCTGGCCGATCTCCCGGAAAACCGGCTCGAAAAAACCGATCGACTGCCACAGGCCAAGGCCATCCTGGGGGAAGGCTTCATGATTCGCACAGCTGTTCCCGACACGCCCTTGTCGCTGGTCACCTTCATCGGCCCGGACGAACTCGATGGCGCCGGCAGCACCACCCCGTCCTACCTGCGGTTTCTGGCGATCTTCCCGTTCCTGCTGCTGCTGACCGCGCTGGCGCTTGATCGCCAACGAAAGCGCACGCTTCGCCTTGAGAGCGACAACTCGGCGCAAGCCAGCGAAATCGCGCGCCGCCGGCAGCTCGAACAGGAACTGCGCGACAACAGCTCCCGGCTTGAAGAGATGACCGAAGCCTTGCGAAAGAGCGTATTGCGTGCCGAAGAAGCCAACCGGATCAAATCGGATTTCGTGGCCACCATGAGCCACGAAATCCGCACGCCGATGAACGGGATCATTGGCATGACCGACCTGGCACTCGGCACCGAACTCAACCCTGAGCAGCGCGAATACCTCGACATCGTCCGTAGCTCGGCTGACGGGCTGCTCGGCATCCTCGACGACATCCTCGACTTCTCGAAAATCGAGGCGGGCAAGCTCAAGATCGATCGCATCGCCTTTGACCTGCGTGCCGAACTGAGCTCCCTGCTGCGACCGCATGAGCTCAATGCCAGGGCCAAGGATCTCGATCTGATCCTGCGCATCGGCGCCGAGGTGCCTGAGCGACTCATCGGCGACCCAGGCCGCATCCGGCAAGTCCTCAACAATCTGCTGGGCAACGCGATCAAGTTCACGCAGACCGGTGAGGTTGAACTCAGCATCTCAGCCCATCGGCCTGACGGCGCGCGGATCGGCATCGACTTCGCGGTGCGTGACACCGGCATCGGCATCAGCAGCGAAAAACAGCGCGCCATCTTCGAAGCCTTTACCCAGGAAGACGCCTCGACCACACGGCGCTTCGGCGGCACCGGGCTGGGGCTGACCATCTGCCGACGCCTGGTCGAAATGATGGTGGGCGTGATCTCGGTTCGCAGCGTGCCCGGCGAGGGCAGCGTCTTTCTGGTCCATCTGCCGCTTGAGGTCGCACCGCATGCTTCAGCAGACGCATTGCGCGCACAGACCTCGCAGGCCGGCATCAACGAGCCCGGCCTGACAAGCCGCCCGCTGAAGGTGCTGGTCGCAGAAGACAACCTGGTCAACCAGAAGCTGATGACGAAACTGCTCGAGCGCTGGAACCATGAGGTGGTCCTGGCGCGCGACGGCAAGGAAGCGCTGGCGCATTACGAACAGACCGACTTCGACATCATCCTGATGGACATCCAGATGCCGGTGATGAGCGGACTCGAAGCCACTCGCGAAATCCGCAAGCGCGAAGCTGCCGACCCGGCTCGCGGGCGCATGCCGATCCATGCACTGACAGCAGACGCGCTCGAAGAGCAGATCCATGCCGGGCTGCAAGCCGGCCTTGACGGCTACCTCACCAAACCGGTCGACCGCACACGCCTGCAGGGCGTGCTCGATGGGGTTTCGCGGACGCAGGCACGGTCAGGCCCTGCCCGCTAGTCCCTGCCGTCGTGCGGAGCGGCTTTACTTCCCCTTGAAGGCGGGCGCGCGTTTTTCGCGGTAGCTGGCAATCCCCTCGCGAAAGTCTTCGGTCGCCACCGCGCGGTCCTGTTCGCGATTGGCGGCCGCAAACGCCTCGTCGTAGCTGTCGTCGATCGCGGTCCAGATCTGCGCCTTCATCGCGGCGAGCGAGCGCGGCGCAGCATTGGCCGCAATGTTGCGGGCATAGGCGGTGACATGCGCTATCAGCTGGTCGTCATCGAGCACAGCGTTGACCAGCCCGAGCCGCTCGGCCTCGACACCATCGAATCGACGGGCTGAATAGAGCAGGTCGGCGGCGCGCGCCGTGCCGATCAGACGGGTCAGCAGCCAGCCGACGCCCTTTTCGGCCGGCACGCCCAGACGCGCGAAGGTGGCATTGAAGAGCGCCGATTTTGAGGCGAAGCGAATATCGCAGTGCAAAGACAGAATGAAGCCCCAGCCGAACGCCGCGCCGTTGACCGCAGCGATGGTGGGCTTGCGCGAATTGATCAGCCCGTTCCAGCCGCCGCTGAAAAAGCGCGCCAGACCCGGGCCGATGTCGTCGCCCCACTGCCGGCTGATCTCGCCGGGTGCGGCCTGATCGACGCGCCCTGAGCCGCCCTCACCCGGCTTGGTCGTGCCGATCACACTCAGATCGAGCCCGGCCGAAAACCCCCGCCCGGCACCGGTGATCACGATGACCCGCACCTGCGGATCGATCGCGGCCGCGTCGACCTTCTCGAAGAACGCTCCGAGCATCGCCGGCGTCAGCGCGTTGAGCTTTTCAGGGCGATTGAAGGTGATCTGGGCAACGCCCGAATCGACCTGATACAGGATGCCGGTGTCGTGGTTGAGGGTGGCTGCGTCGCTCATGTCTCGCTCCTTGCGGTCGTGGTCTGTCGATGTCGACGAAGCTTACTCCGGCCGCACCCGTGCTTACCCGCCGCACCCGTGCTCAGCCGCCGCAGATTGCCGGCAGGATCTCGCCAATCGGGCCGCGCAGCACTGCATCGGCGATCGGATCGCAGGCAGTTGCCTCGGCATTGACGATCACGACCTTTGCGCCCGCCCGGCGCGCGGCGGGCACCACACCGGCAACCGGCTGAACCTGCAGCGTGCTGCCAATGGCCAGCATCAGATCGGCCTCACCCGCCACGCTAAAGGCGCGATCGATCACCTCCGGCACGAGTGCCTGGCCAAACGAGATGGTGTCGCTCTTGAGAATGCCGCCGCACTCAAGACAATGCGGATCGGCTTCGCCGGTACGCACACG
>CAMCXH010000108.1 GCA_945883285.1 Bordetella parapertussis
GTTGGCACGCGCCTGCTCGAGGCTCACCAGGGTCGGCCCCTTTCGGCCTGCATACTGCGCACGCACCGTCTCGTAATCGGTGCGCAACTGCTCGAGATAGGACACCCGCGAGTCGTCGGACACCAGGCTTTGCGCCACCGGCACCGAGCGCGAGGCGTCGGTCACATGGATGACCGGGCCGGAATAATGCGGCGCAATCTTGACCGCGGTATGCACCCGCGAGGTGGTCGCCCCACCGATCAGCAAGGGAATTTTTCGAACGCGAAACCACTCGTCGCGCTCCATCTCGGCGGCAACATAAGCCATCTCTTCGAGCGACGGCGTAATCAGACCCGACAGGCCGATCATGTCGGCGCCTTCGACCTTGGCGCGCGCAAGAATCTCGTTGCACGGGACCATCACGCCCATGTTGACCACATCGAAGTTGTTGCACTGGAGCACGACGGTGACGATGTTCTTGCCGATGTCATGGACATCGCCCTTGACGGTCGCGATCACGATCTTGCCGCGAGCCCGCAGATCGCCGGCCGCTGCTTTTTCGGCCTCGATATAGGGCACCAGATGAGCGACCGCCTGCTTCATGACGCGGGCCGACTTGACCACCTGCGGCAGGAACATCTTGCCGGCACCGAAGAGATCGCCGACCACATTCATGCCGTCCATCAGCGGGCCTTCGATCACCTCGATCGGACGCCCGCCGCGGGCTTCGATCTCGAGGCGCGCCGACTCGGTGTCCTCGACCACGAACTGGGTGATGCCATGGATGAGCGCATGCGACAGGCGCTGCGCAACCGGCTGGGCGCGCCAGGCGAGGTCTTCCTCGCGACGCGCGGCGCCACCGGTGAGGGTCGCCGCGAATTCGATCATGCGTTCGGTTGCGGTCTTGCCATGGTCGGGTGAATCAGGTGCCACGACCGGCACCCGGTTGAGCACGATCGACTCGACCCGCTCGAGCAGCGGCGCCGGGATCTGCTGGTAAACACCGAGCTGGCCGGCATTCACGATGCCCATGGTCATACCGGCTTGAATCGCGTGATAGAGGAAAACGGTGTGGATCGCCTCGCGCGCAGGGTCATTGCCCCGGAAAGAAAAGGACACGTTCGAGACGCCGCCCGACACCTTGGCATGGGGCAGATTGGCGCGGATCCAGCGGGTCGCCTCGATGAAGTCGACGCCATAGTTGTCGTGCTCGGCAATGCCAGTGGCGATCGCAAAGATGTTGGGGTCGAAAATGATGTCTTCGGCCGGAAAGCCCACCTGCTCGGTGAGCAGCCGATAGGCCCGCTGGCAGATCGAGGTCTTGCGCTCGAAGGTGTCGGCCTGCCCCTGCTCGTCGAAGGCCATCACGATGACCGCTGCGCCATATCGCCTGCACAGCCTGGCCTGGCGCAGGAACTCGGCCTCGCCTTCCTTCATCGAGATGCTGTTGACGATGGATTTGCCCTGCACGCAGCGCAGCCCAGCCTCGATCACCGACCACTTGGAAGAGTCGATCATGATCGGCACCCGCGCGATGTCGGGCTCCGACGCAATCAGATTCAGGAAGCGCGACATCGCGGCCACCGAATCGAGCATCGCCTCGTCCATGTTGATGTCGATGACCTGCGCGCCGTTTTCGACCTGCTGGCGGGCGACCTGCAGCGCTTCGTCGTACTGCTCGGCCAGGATCAGCCGTGCAAAGGCCTTCGAGCCGGTGACATTGGTGCGCTCGCCGACATTCACGAAGAGCGTCGATTCATCGACATTGAAGGCCTCAAGGCCCGACAGGCGCAGCGCCGCGGGGCGCTCGGGCACCTTGCGGGGCGGCATCGCGTCGATGGCCTGCGCGATTGCGGCGATATGCTCGGGCGTCGTGCCGCAGCAGCCCCCTGCAATGTTCACGAAGCCGGCCTGCGCAAACTCGGCCAGCAGCGCCGAGGTGACCTCGGGCGTCTCGTCGAAGCCGGTGTCGGACATCGGATTGGGCAGCCCGGCATTCGGATAGACGCAGATGAAGGTGTCGGCCTTCTTGGCGAGCTCCTCGATGTAGGGACGCATGAGTGCCGCGCCGAGCGCGCAGTTGAGACCCACCGTGATCGGGCGCGCATGGCGGATCGAATTCCAGAAGGCCTCGACCGTCTGGCCCGACAGGATGCGGCCCGAAGCATCGGTGACCGTGCCGGAGATCATGATCGGCAGGCGCCGGCCGAGCCGCTCGAAGCATTCGTCGATCGCAAAAAGCGCTGCCTTCGCGTTCAAGGTATCGAACACGGTTTCAACCAGCAGAATGTCGACACCGCCTTCGATCAGCGCCTCGGTCTGCTCGACATAGGCCACGCGCAGCTCCTCGAAGCTGACGTTGCGCGCGCCCGGATCATTGACATCGGGCGAGATCGACGCGGTTTTTGGCTGTGGCCCGAGTGCACCGGCCACAAAGCGCGGCTTGTCGGGCGTGCTGAAGCGGTCGGCCGCCTCGCGGGCGATGCGCGCCGAGGCGAGGTTCATCTCGCGGGCGAGCTCGGGCATGCGGTAGTCGGCCTGCGCGATGATCGTCGCACCAAAGGTATTGGTCTCGATGATGTCGGCGCCGGCGGCCAGATAGTCGGCATGGATTTCGGCAATCACCTGCGGACGGGTGATCGAGAGCAGCTCGTTGTTGCCTTTGACATCGTGGGCGAAGTCGGCCAGCCGCTCGCCGCGATAGTCGGCCTCGGTGAGCTTGTAGCGCTGGATCATGGTGCCCATGGCGCCGTCGAGGATCAGGATGCGCCTGGCGAGCAACTCGCGCAGGCGGACTTCGACTCTGGATGCAGACAATGCGATGGTCATGAGGGCGGATCGGCCCTGGTGCGGGGCGAAAAGGGTGAATTCGTGATCTTACCGTGGCGCGGATGGCCAGGCTGTGAACTCGATAACGCTTCGGGGCTATGACTTAAGTTGAAACACCGCCACCGTCCCGACCAGTTCATCAGCCTGATCGCGCAGGCTTGCTGCGGAGGCCGCAATCTGCTCGACCATTGCCGCGTTTTGCTGCGTGACCTGGTCCATATGGGTCACCGCTTCGCCGACCTGCGCCACGGCCAGCGCCTGCTGCTGGCTGGCCTGGCTGATCTGCTCGACCAGCTCGCAGGCCTCCTGGGTCGATTTGACCAATTCGCCCATCGTGGCGCCGGCCTCGTTCACCTGATTGCTGCCATGAACCACCCGCTCGACACTCGCGCTGATCAGGGTGTTGATCTGTTTGGCCGCCTGCGCACTGCGACCGGCCAGTGCGCGCACTTCGGTGGCCACCACCGCGAACCCGCGGCCCTGCTCGCCGGCACGCGCCGCCTCGACCGCGGCATTAAGCGCGAGGATGTTGGTCTGGAAGGCGATGCTGTCGATGATGGCGATAATGTCCGAGATCTCGCGGCTCGACGCGTTGATGCCCTTCATGGTCTCGACCACCTGACCCACCAGATTGATACCGGCCTCGCCCTTCCATTGGGTGGCCAATACAACCTGCTCAACCTGTGCGCCGGCCATCCGGCTGCTCGAATCATTCAGGGCCCCGATCTTCATCACTCCAAGGGTGGCGAGCAAGGCGGTCACCGCGAGAATGAGTCCGAATGCCGATGCTGATGGCACTCACGAGGGTCACTCCTGGTTTGCGGGACGAGGGGGTCTGATCGTGTGATCGTGAGGCCGGGCTGCACCGCCTGATGCCGCGAAATGGTCAAGCTTTGCTCATCAATTCGATCAGCCGCCGGGCGGCATTCACCGGCACACGACCGGGTTTGCGGTGGCGCAAGCACCGGATCGCAGCCCGCCCCGCGCTCGGTTCGACCCATAGCGCCATGCTAGGATCGACGTCTTATCAACGGCGACTATCGGGCAGGATCGACGATGCAAGCACCCCTTTTCATCGTCGGACTTGGCGGCACGACCCGAGCAGGCTCGACCTCAGAAAGAGCCCTGGCCGCGGCCCTCGCAGCGGCAGCCGCCGCCGGCTGCGAGACCCAGCTCTTTGCGGCGGGCAGCCTGCCGCTCGAACCCTACGACCCGACCCGCCCCGAGCGCAGCCCCGAGGCTATCGCCATGCTTGCCGCGCTGCGTCGCGCCGATGGCCTGCTGCTCGCGACCCCGGCCTATCACGGCGGCATCTCGGGTCTGGTGAAAAACGCCATCGACTTCACCGAAGACATGCGCCAGGACGACTCGCCCTATTTCGACGGACTGGCGGTCGGCTGCATCGTGTGCGCCGATGGTCCGCAGGCCATGGGCTCGACCCTTGCGTCATTGCGCTCGATCGTTCACTCCCTGCGTGGCTGGCCAACGCCTTTTGCGGCAACCATCAACTCGCGCGAGCGACCCTTCGGCGGCGACGGGCGCGACGCCGACCCGGCAGTCATCGAAGCCTGTGCATTGGTTGCGCGTCAGGTGATTGAATTCGCCCACATGAAGCGGAGTTCAAAATGACCGACAAGATCGACAAACCCGACGCCGAGTGGCGCCAGTCGCTGTCCGGCGAGGCCTATCAGGTACTGCGCCATGAAGGCACCGAGCGACCGGGCTCCAGCCCACTCAATGATGAGAAGCGCGGCGGCACCTATGTGTGCGCCGGCTGTGATGCGCCGCTGTTTTCGAGCGACATGAAATTCGACAGCGGCACCGGCTGGCCGAGCTTTTTCACCACCCTGCCCGGCGCCTTCGAGACCAGCCGCGATTTCAGGATGATCTGGCCGCGCACCGAATACCACTGCGCACGCTGCGGCGGTCACCATGGCCATGTCTTTGACGACGGCCCAGCCCCGACCGGCAAGCGCTTTTGCAACAACGGCGTCGCACTCAAGTTCGTGCCCGACGACTCCGCCTCCTGACGCCCCTGCGCCTCAAGACCGAAAGAGCCCCTCATGAGCCTTGTCATCGCAGCCCCCGCGCCGGTCACGATCCCGGTTGCCGGTGGTGGCAGCTTTCCTGTGCGACGAATCTATTGCGTCGGTCGCAACTACGAAGAGCATGCCAAAGAGATGGGCTTTACCGGCCGCGAGCCGCCCTTCTTCTTCATGAAGCCGGCCGATGCCATCGTGAATGTCGCCGAAGGCACGACCGGTGGGATTCCTTATGCATCCGGCACCAGCAATCTGCACTACGAGATCGAGCTGGTGGCTGCCATCGGCATCGGCGGCGCCAACATCAAGGCCGCCGACGCGATGAAGCATGTCTGGGGTTATGCGGTGGGTCTGGACATGACCCGCCGCGATCTGCAGGGCGTGGCGAAAAAAGAAGGCCGGCCCTGGGAAATCGGCAAGGCCTTCGACCAGTCGGCCCCGATCAGCCCGATCGTGCCGGCTGCGGCCGCCGGCAATCCGGGTAATGCCGCGATCACCCTGTCGGTCAACGGCCAGATGAAGCAATCGAGCAGCACCAGCAAGCTGATCTGGAGCATCGCCGAAAGCATCGAGCACCTGACCACCTACTGGCGTCTGGAGCCGGGCGACCTGATCTTCACCGGCACGCCGGAAGGCGTGGGTGCGGTGGTCTCGGGCGACCTGATGGAAGGCGCGGTTGCCGGCGTCGGCAGCCTGAAAGTGAAGGTTGGCTGATCAGGCGTCGTAGGGGCGGGCCGGCGACACGGTTTGCGAAGCCGATGGCGGCGCAAACGACGCGGCATCAGCCACGGCGCCGGCACCCTTGGGCACTTTGAAGCTGATCTCGCGCTGTGGCACCGGGATGTCGATGCCGGCCTGCTTGAAGGCCCGATAGACGCCCAGGTTGATCGCCGAAGTGAGCAAGAGCGTGCCGTTTTGCGGATCCGGAATCCAGAAACCAACCTCCAGCGTGATTGACGAATCACCGAAAGCAACCAGAAACGCCCGCGGTGGCGGCTGGCTCATCACCCGATCCTGGGCTGTGGCAACCTCGATCAGCAGCTGCATTGCCTGTTCGACATCGCAATCGTAACTGACCCCGACCCGCACCGCGACTCGGGTCGATGAGTCGGTGAAGGTCTCGCTCTCGACGACCGAATTGACCAGCATCTCGTTGGGGACGATGGAGTCGACGCCATCGAGGCCCTTGATCACGGTATAGCGGGTGCGGATCTCGGACACGATGCCGCGAAAGCGATCGAGCCGGATCAGCCGTCCCGGCTCGATCGAGCGGTCGAGCAGGATGATGAAGCCCGAGATGTAATTGGCCGCAATCTTTTGCAGACCGAAACCCAGACCCACACCCACAGCACCGCTGAAGACCGACAGGGTGGTGAGATCGATGCCGACCGCCGGCAGGGCGATCAGCAGCGAGAGCACCAGCAGCACCGGTTGCGCGACCCGGCTGATAACGGCCCGCACGCCCTGATCGACGCCGGAGATCGCCGCCAGGCGTGAATCGATGGCGCGGCTCAGCCACAGCGCCAGCACCGTGGCCAGCATCAGCGTGCACAGGCCGGTAAAGAGCTGCAGCAGGCTCAGACGCGACTTGCCCATCGGGATCGCGATGCCGTCGAGGGTATCGACCACGGTATGCAGCAAACCCAGCAGGTGCAGCGCGGCCAGCGACCAGAGCGTGATCGCGATGACACGCTCGAAAGCGTTGATCACGGGTGTATCGGGGAAGGTCTGTTCGACCAGCAGCAGCAGCGCGCGCACGCCGAGCAAAGCCAGGATCAGTTGTGCGCCGACCTGCAGGACGGTGACGTCGACGACATTCGCGAGCACCGAGCGAACCAGCATCACGATGACCCAGGCGATCACCGGCCCGCTCAGGCGGTCGATCCAGGCCCGGGTCAGTGTTCCGACCGGTTTGCCTTCGAATCGCCGCTGCAAAGCGCTGCGGGCGCCAATGGCAAGCAGGAGCGAGATCAGCAAGCCACCCATTGACCACCAGCCCTGGGGCGTCGCGAGGCTGGCGAGCATGTGGTTGATCAGCGGGCCCAGCATCGGGAAGGTGAGCGGGGAGGCGTCGAGGGTGGTAACGGTGCTTTGCATCCGGCAAGGATAGCCGAGGCCCGCGCTACCATCGGGTTCAGGACAACCCAGGAGACCTCAGACCATGGCTGATTCAATCGTTCACCCCGCACAACTGCATGACTGGATGGTCGCGCTGTGGCAGCGCGCCGGCTCGAGCGAACTCGAGGCCCGCCTGACCGCCGACCATCTGGTGGGCGCCAATCTGGCCGGCCATGATTCGCACGGCGTGGGCATGGCGCCGCGCTATGTGAAGTCGTGGCGCGCAGGCGAGCTGATGCTCAACCGCACCGTCGAGGTCGTTCTCGACAATGGGCCGATGGTCACGATCGACGGCATGCGGGGCATGGGGCAATCGGTGACTGCGCAGGCAATGGCGATCGCGATCGAGCGTGCCCGCGAGCACGGCGTGTGCGTGATGGGGCTCAAGAACTCGCATCATCTGGGCCGCGTCGGCCACTGGGCCGAGCAGGCGATTGCCGCCGGCCTGGCCTCGGTGCACTTCACCAATGCGGTCGCTGCGTCGGCGATGGTCGCCCCTTATGGCGGCGCGGCGGCGCGCTTTCTCACCAATCCATTTACGGTCGGCATCGCGCGGCCCGACGGCGAGCCGATCGTGCTCGACTTCGCGACCAGCGCGATTGCTCACGGCAAGGTGCGGGTGGCCTACAACAAGCAGCAGTCCGACCCGTCAGTGCAATTGCCGGAGGGCTGCATCATCGATGCCCGGGGCAAACCAAGCCGCGATCCGTCGGTGATGTTCGAGCCGGCTGGCGGCCCGCACGGCGCGCTGCAGACCGCGGGCGGGCACAAGGGCCATGCGCTGGCGATGGTCTGCGAACTGCTGGGCGCCGCGCTCACCGGTGGTGAGACCTCGCAGCCGGGCAACCGGTCGATGCAGTTCGCCATCTGGAACAACATGTTCACCATCGTCTTCGATCCCAGGCGCATCGGGCCGGCAGAGCGTTTTGCGCAGGAAGCCCGCGCCTTTACCGACTGGGTCGAAGCAACACCGCTGTCGGGCGCGACCGACCGGATCATGATGCCGGGCGACCCGGAGCGGGCCTCGCGCGCCGCACGCGCCCAGGGCGTGCCGATCGACGCGGGCACGCTGGCCGAGCTGGATGAGGCCGCCCGCACGGTCGATACCGCGCTGCCGAGTCTGTCGTCGATGGTACGTCCGGCCTGATCGCGCTCATCGCCGGGAGGGTCGCGCAGCCAGATAATCGCGGGATGGGACATCACCGCCTGTCTGCACTCTTTGATCCGGCCTCGGTCGCCCTGTATGGCGCAACCGAACGGCCGGGCTCGATAGGTCGGCGACTGCTCGAAGGCCTGCGGGCGGGCGCGTATCAAGGGGCGATCGGTGCGGTCAACCCGCATCATCGGACGGTGCTCGGCCAGGCCTGCGTGGCCAGCGCCACCGCCCTCGATTTCGTGCCCGATCTGGCCCTCGCAGCCGTGCCTGCCACCGCGCTGCCCGAGATCGTCACCGACTGCGCTCGCCGCGGCACGCGATTCATCGTCGACTACACCGGCGGCTTTGACCTTGCCAGCCCGGGCGGGCGCGCCGCCCAGCGCGATGCGCTGAGCCTGGCGCGCGAGCGGGGCGTGCGCATCATCGGTCCGCACTGCACCGCGCTGATGCGCCCGGCCAGCCGCTTCGAAGCCGGCTTTACGCCCGGGCGGCTCAAGGCCGGGGGAATCGGGCTGCTGTCGCAGTCGGGCGCAGTCGTGACCGCACTGCTCGACTGGGCCAATGCCGCCGGACTCGGCTTTTCGTCGGTGCTCTCGCTCGGACAGGCCTTCGACCTCGATCTGCCCGAACTGCTCGACTGGTATCTCTTTGATGCACAGACCGAAAGCGTCCTGCTCTTTCTGGACAGCATCCGGGATGCGCGCGGCTTCATGTCGAGCGTGCGGGCGCTGGCGCGTGTCAAGCCGGTGATCATCATGAAGGCCGGGCGCGGCCATGATCTTGGGGCCACGGGGCCGGCCACGCTGTCAGCGTCCTTCGCGCCGGACATCGCGAGCCTGATCGATGCCGATCAGGTCTTCGGCGCGGCAATCGCGCGGGCCGGCGCGGTCAGGGCCGACACGACCATGCAACTGCTGTCAGCCGCGCGTCTGCTTGCGCCGCGTCGGGCGCCAACCGGGCCGCGAGTGGCCATCGTTGCCAATGGCGGCGGCCCGGGCACGATTGCAGCCGATGCACTCGAGCGGTCTGCGCTGCGACTGGCGCAACTGCAGCCCGACACGCTGGCCGCACTCGATGCGACCCGTCCCGGCGGACGCACGCTTGCCGGTGCGGACACCGCGCGCGCCAACCCCTTGAACCTGCTTGCCGACGCCGACGCCGCGCAGATCGAAGTCGCGCTGCGCGCAATGCTGGCCGATCAGGGCGTCGATGCGGTACTGATGCTCTTCATGCCGCAGACCGCCACGCCGGCGACCGATGCCGCCGGTGCGATCATCGCGGCCGCGGCCGGCCAGACCAAGCCGGTTGCCGCGGTGCTGGCGGGCGGCGCCTCGATTGCCCCCGGCACGCGGCTGCTCGATGCCGCCGGCATCCCCACTTTCACTACGCCCGAAGACGCGGTCGATGCGCTCGCGCTGCTCGAACGTTTTGCGCGCAACCAGTTCAGTCTGCGTCAGGTGCCGGTGGCGATCGACACCGGCTTTGCGCCCGATGTGGCCGCCGCACAAGCGATCTGCCGGCAGGCGATCGGACGCGGACAGCGGGTGCTCGACGCGCAGCAGGCAGGCGACGTGCTGACCGCCTTCGGGATCGGCATCAGAATCGGGACAGGGCTGCCGGATGCGGACGGCGCGAAGCAGGATGCGCCAATGCTCGGGGCGGGTGCTGCACGAACCGCTGATCAGCGGGAGGCCTTCCTCGGCATGACCCGCGATGCGGTCTTCGGAGCGGTGATCGCCTTTGGCGCCGGCGGCGTGGCCCGCGCGCAGATCGACGATATCGCGCTTGAGCTGCCGCCGCTGGATGCGGCGCTGGCCCGCGCGCTCATCGGCCGAACGCGGCTGGTGCGCCGCCTGCGCGCCTATCGCGACATCGCGTCGATCAACTTCGAACAGCTGGAGCAAACGCTGGTGCGCTTGTCGACGCTGGTGTGCGCCTGCCCGATGATCACGCGACTGGACCTCAATCCGCTGCTGGTGGATGCGCGGCAAACCGTGGCACTTGGTGCGCACATCGAGGTCGGCGACTCGGGCGCAAGCGCCAGGGCGCCGTGGCGCGGACCCTATGGCCATCTGGCCATTCACCCCTATCCGCGCGAACTCGAGGCACTGATTGCGCTGCGTGACGGACGCTCAGTGCTGCTGCGCGCGATTCGCCCTGAGGACGCCGAACTCGAGCGCGTCTTCATTGCACAGCTCTCACCGGAGACGCTCTATCGCCGCTTCATGATGCCGGTCAAGGCCCTGCCCGACAGCCTGATCGAACGATTCACCCAGATCGATTACGACCGGGAACTGGCACTGGTCGCCATGGAAACCGGCTCGGCGCAGACCCGTATCGTCGGCGTCGCGCGCATCACGCCGACCTGGGACGAGGGCGTTGCCGAGTTCGCGATCGTGGTGGGCGACTGGCTGCAGCGCTCGGGGCTCGGGCGCGAAATGATGCAGCGGCTGATCGACGCGGCCCGCAGCCGGGGCTATCGGACGCTCGAGGGCCGGGTGCTCGGCACCAATGCGCCGATGCTGCAGTTCTGCAAACGGCTGGGATTCTCGATTGTCTTCGACCCGGAAGATATGGCCGAGCGCATCGTGCGCCGCTCGCTCGGCAGCACAGCCTGATCAGCGCCCCCTGATCACCGCCCAGGCGAATGCCAGCCAGCCGGCAATCAACACCAGCCCGCCGACCGGGGTGATGGCGCCGAGCCAGCGCTCGCCGGTCAACACCAGCGCATAGAGACTGCCAGAAAACAGCAGGGTGCCGACCAGAAAGCACAGACCGGCGGCCCGCAGCGAGTTGGTTCGCAGGGCCTGGGCGGCAGCGCCGACTGCCAGCATCGCGAGCGCGTGATACATCTGATAGCGGGCGGCGGTTTCCCAGGTGACCAGCGCCTCGGGGCCAAACGAGCCTTTGAGCGCGTGCGCGCCGAAAGCGCCTGCTGCCACCGACAGACAGGCCGAGATCGAGCCCACGACGAGCCAGCGGCGGTTCATGCCGCGATGCCTGCCGCCGGCGCACGCATCGCCCGCTCCTTGAGCCATCGGATCAGGTCGCGCTCGAAGTCGGCACGACTGATGTCGTGATGCACCTCATGCCGATTGCCCGGATAGAACTTGAGCGTGCAGTCGGGATGGCCACAGGCAGCGTGAAACGCCCTGGTGCCGGCGGGCGCATTGATCGGATCGTCGCTGCCCTGCAGCAGCAGCAGCGGCAGGGTCAACCGGCCAGCCTGCGCCAGAGTGGCCGGCATGATGCGCAGGATCTCGGCGCCCCAGCGCATGGTCGTACGGTCGCTCACCAGCGGATCGGCAAGGTAGATGGCCACCTCCTCAGGCTGGCTGGAGATGCCCGCCGGATCGAGGCCAAGGCGCGTGCCGGCGCGCGGCACAAGGCGCGAGAGCAGCCGCGCGGCGAGCTCGAGCAGCGGCTTTCGCACCCCACCCGGTATCAGCGCCGGCGCGCTGGCCACGACGCCGGCCAGGCCCTCGGGATGCTGCAGGGCATAGTCGAGCACGATGAGGCCGCCCATGCTGTGACCGAAGAGGAATACCGGTCGGCCGGGGGCGAGCAAGGCCGCCTGTGCCACGATGGTCGCGGCATCGCGGCGATAGTCGTTCCAGGTGTCGATATGGCCGCGCGGACCGGGCGAGTGCCCGAATCCGCGCAGGTCGGCGGCAGCGACCGCAAACCCTGCAGCATTGAGCGCCCGATGCAGCGGCTGGTAGCGACCGGCATGCTCGCCGAAACCGTGGATCATGGCGATGGCACCGATCGGCTCGCGCAAGGGCAGACAGCGCAGGCCAGCCAGTTCGACGCCATCGTCGGTGCGAAACAGAACCGGATTCGCGGAATTCGACATCGAAAAAACCCTTCTCTGGGCGAACATGGCGGAGCTTTGACTTTACCGTGCCGATGCAGGTCGCGCACGGCACCATCACCTGCCTTTCCGGACACAGCGCCACCGCCTGAGATAATCGGTCTTTAGGAAGACACCATGCCCTTCGTCACGCATGCCGGCGCGCGCCTCTTCTGGCGCGCCGACGGCAACCCCGCCCTGCCACCCCTGATGCTGGTGAACTCGCTCGGCACCGACCATGCCCTGTGGGATCCGGTGATGCCGCGGCTGGCCGATTTCTTTCGCGTCATCCGGATGGACACCCGCGGCCATGGCGCCTCGGATGCACCGGCCGGCGACTACAGCGTCGAGCTGCTCGCCCGCGATGTGCTGGCGGTGGCTGATGCCGCCGGGCTCGAGCGCTTCGATTACTGCGGCATTTCGCTGGGCGGCATGATCGGCCAGTGGCTGGGCATCCATGCCGGCAACCGGCTGCGCCACCTGCTGCTGTGCAACACCACCGGACGCGTCGAGGCCGCCGGCCAGATCGAGCGCATCGCAAAGGTCAAGGCCGGCGGGATGGCGGCGGTCGCCGAGATGGGGCTGTCGCGTTTTTTCACGCCGCGCTTCATTGCGCGCGGCAACGCCCACTTTCACACCATCCGCCAGACCCTGCTCGCGCTCGATCCGGTGGGTTATGCCGGCTGCTGCGCTGCGGTGCGCGACCATGATCTGCAAGGCCAGCTGCATCGCATCACCACTCCCA
>CAMCXH010000109.1 GCA_945883285.1 Bordetella parapertussis
GCTACTTCAAGCGCATGGCTCTGGCAGGCGCTACTTCAAGCGCATGGCTCTGGCAGGCGCGATGCTGCCCGTCGCAAGCAAGGCTGACTGTTCTTACGCAGACATAGCCCGCCTCGGCGGGCTTTTTGTTTCGTGGCGCTACTCGATCAAGCGTTGCGCTTGTCGTCTGAGGCCGACGACCTGCATCAATCAACTGCACCGCCGCCACCTTGAACTCCTCGGTGTACCTCGCCTTCGGAATCCTCTTCATCCATCGCCTTCGGTATCGCCATATTTTGCTCTACCGTCGGTATCCGAAAATCGAAGGGAAGCTCAGCCAGTCAGACAAATCAGTGTCGGATTAATTTACACAAGCTATTCAGGTCTTCTCCTGAAAATTCGCAAGCAATTGAATTTAAACACTTTTTCTTAAAAACATCAGGTGGCTCAGATATTGCTTTCAAATGAAGACTTTGAGTCAATCAAAGCATTTGGTTTCGCTTTGCGAATCCTTTTTCCCCCTATACAAGAGCAAACTGGAGACACATGAACTTTTCCATTTCCCGAGCCTTGCCGATTGCGCTTGCGGCTCTTACCGCGTCGGGTTCAGCAAACGCCGATCCCGTATCTATCCTCTTCGTCGGCAACAGTTATACCTTTGGCCGCATTCCCTTAAAGCCTGATGGAACCTTCAATACAGCCAATAGTGTGCTGACCTACAACGCCGCTAATGTGCGTGACCTCACCAAGCCCCAAGGAACCACTCTTGTGGCGATTGATGGGAACTCGCCCGCCGGTACCCCCAAGTTCACGAACGTCTTCGGCACCAACTCTTACCCGGTCAACCCGGCCACCGGCGTTGCCATGACCAATCCAGCGACCCTACTCCCGGGCAACTCTTATTCGCCACATACCTCTACCGACGGCTGGGGCGGCATGCCCGGCATATTCAAGCAACTCACTGTCCAAGCCGGCCTGAATTACGATGTGGCCATGTCCACCCGCAATGCGGCGTCCCTGCGCGGCCACTTACTCAACACCGCCAACGACAACTGGGATCTTCGCGGCAACATCAGCAGCCAGAAATGGGACAAAGTGGTTTTGCAGGAGCAGAGCGACGAGGCACTGCCTCCTCAGACGGTCGGGGGTGTCGCCCTTGGATCCAACTTCCCGTCGGTCAGAGCCTATGTTGATCTGATCGAGGACTGGACTCATAAAGGCAAAGTGACCATCGGTTTGGGTACAGGCCAAGCTGAGGTTACAAGCTACACCGAGCGAAACATGTTTAACTCCCAGTTCGGTAACCAGGCAAATTGCGTGGCGGCCGGTGGCACTACAGCCATTTGTAACAGCAACACCACCCGCAACCTTGGGACGAACGCGAATGCAAGCTTGGCGACCAATATCTACTTGCAGCAAACATGGGCACGCCCGGACCTGATCAATTCTCCTGGAGCAAAGACGCTCGACCCTAAGACCGCCTCTGCCACCTACGATCCAACTAAGCCAGTGCCAAGCTATTACAGTTCGCTAGAGACCATGACTGCAGCGTTGGTTACCGGCATGAACGATGTCGCCAACTTTGCAGATGATGATGGCACCTCGGGCATCAAGAGCGTCATTCCTACGGGCCAGGCCTTTCTTGCCGCAGTGCAACTTGGCTTCGCCACCCGCAACATGTATGCAAGCAACGCACTGACGGACAACCTGATCGACCTTTGGTTCAATGATGGCACCCACCCTTCAGTGGCGGGCTCCTACCTGAACGCCCTGACAACGTTTGGCTCGGTCACCGGCTTGGATCCAGCCATGTTCGGTGCCGATGAGGTGGCAGCGAAAGATCTTGGACTATCGGGTTACGAAGCCTACATCTTGCAAGAAGTGGCAAGCTACCAACTGGGTTTTCGCAACAATGTCCCAGAGCCGGGCACACTGGTCTTGGTAGCAGCAGCGCTGGGCCTGATGGGTGCAACTGCTCGTCGCCGCAAAGCAAAAGTGAGCTTCCCCACGTTCATCGGATACCGACGCAGCTGTCTACTCAACCGGAGGGCTACTCAACGTTAATAACTTTGGCGGCAATTGCATTAGCGGTGGGGGCGGTGCAATTGAGATGAAATTAGGTCCAATTTTCGGAGATACTCGGCCGTTGTTAAGTTGGTCTGATCCTACAGCTACTACCGGTCAATTTCCGACCCCCCCCTGCTTCACCGCCGGCTGAGGTTTATCTCGAGTTCTGCGACGGGAGCAGATGTGCCGTCGGTACTGCTTCGGCGTACGCGGTTCCTTTGCCAACCACCATCGCGCTGCTCGGACTCGGCTTAGTCGGCATCGGTGACGCCCGTCGCAAGCAAGCCTGACAGGTCTTGCGCAGACACAGGCCCGCTTTGGCGGGCTTTTGTTTTTTGCGCTACTCGATCAAGCGTTGCGCTTGTCGTCTGAGGCCGATAGCCCAGAGGCACAATGCCGCCCGCACGCGCCATGACGGGCATCGCGCAATGAAGATCAATTCGGTGATGGTCAGTCGTTTCACACGGCCATCGTGAAGGCCGGGTGCGATGCTGTCGATACGACTGAAGTCGTAGACCGCACTGACTAGACGGGCGATAACGGGTCCATAAAGAGCGAGGCAAGTCGACCCTGAAGATCACCTTCAACCACGTCCTAGCAAACTGTAGGGCGGGTAATTTGACGGGTTACTATCGAAATTTGCAAGACAGATCAGTTAGAAAATGACTATACATATCAGTCACTTACGGCATAACTAACTGGCGGAGAGGGTGGGATTCGAACCCACGGTACGGTTGCCCGTACGCCTGATTTCGAGTCAGGTACATTCGACCACTCTGCCACCTCTCCGGGGTCTTTACGAACGCGACGCTGAAGGGCCCTTCAGACGTCAAGTCAGGCAGTCAAGCCGACGATTCTAGCACGCTCTATCGCGGCAACTGCCCCGCCGTTGTGCGAGCCGCATGTCTGCCCTGATGAACCGCTCATGCGGTCGCCAGGCCGCCAAAGCGGTCGCAACGCATCGCACGACTTACTCTCGATGCGCCTGCCACCGACCACGAGTCCTGCGATGAAACCCTTCCACGCCCTGAGCCTGCTGATCGTCCTTGCCCTGCTCATCCCGATCCTGGCGATGTTCGGACTCTACGAAACCAGCCTTGACGAACTCGCAAGATTTGCAGGACCGGCGATCGGTGCGATCAGCGCCATTGGTGTGACTCGAATCCTGCGGCGCCCGGCATCCTGATCGCCTAGGCGACCGGCCTGAGCACCTCGAGCCCGCCCATCCACGGGCGAAGCGCAGCCGGAATCCGGATCGACCCATCAGCCTGCTGATGGTTTTCGAGCACCGCGACCAGGGCACGTCCAACCGCCAGACCCGATCCATTGAGTGTATGGAGCAGTTCGGTCTTGCCTTGCTCATTGCGAAAGCGTGCCTGCAGGCGACGTGCCTGAAAAGCCTCGCAGTTGGAACACGACGAGATCTCGCGATAGGCATTTTGGGCCGGCAGCCAGACCTCGAGGTCATAGGTCTTGGCCGCTCCGAACCCCATGTCACCGGTACACAGCGCCATCACGCGATAGGGCAATTCAAGTCGCTGCAGAATGGTCTCGGCATGGCCCACCATCTGCTCAAGCGCCTCATAAGACGCCTCGGGCGCCACCACCTGCACCATCTCGACCTTGTCGAACTGATGCTGGCGGATCATGCCGCGCGTGTCGCGCCCGTGCGAGCCAGCCTCAGACCTGAAGCACGGTGTGTGGGCGGTGAGCCTGATCGGCAAGGACTCGGCTGCGACGATCTCGCCACGCACGAGGTTGGTCAGCGTGACCTCTGATGTCGGTATCAGATAGAGCGCGCCGCCTTCGGCCTCCTCGCCATCCTGCCCGCCCTTGCGAACAGAAAAAAGATCCTGCTCGAACTTGGGCAACTGGCCGGTGCCGCGCAGGGTCTCGGCATTCACGATGTAAGGCGTATAGCACTCGGTATAGCCGTGCTCGGTGGTTTGCACGTCGATCATGAACTGAGCGAGCGCGCGATGCAGCCGCGCAATCTGGCCCTTGAGCACGACGAAGCGCGCACCCGACAGCTTGGAGCCGGAGCCGAAATCAAGACCGATGGGCTCACCGAGATCGACATGATCGCGCGGCGCAAAGGCCAGGGCCTGCGGCTCGGTGCCGCCGGGCGACCATCGACGCGCCTCAATGTTGCCGGCCTCGCTGTCGCCGATCGGCACACTTTCATGGGGCAGATTGGGGACGGTGAGCAAGAATGCATCGAGGCGTGCGAGCAGGCGGTCGTTTTGCTCGGCACTGGCTTTGAGTTCGTCGCCCAGGCCAGCCACTTCGGCCATCACCGCAGCGGTGTCCTGCCCCTTGGCCTTGAGTTGTCCGATCGATTTGGAGAGCGCATTGCGACGGGCCTGCAAAGCCTCGGTGCGTGTCTGAACGTCTTTGCGTTCAGCCTCCAGCGCCCGAAAGGCCTGGGTGTCAAGGGTATAGCCGCGGCTGGCCAGCTGGGCCGCGACACCATCGGTGTCTTTGCGCAATAACTGGATATCGATCATGGCGGCATTCTAACGTCGGAGAGGCGTTGCCAATGCGCTATCCGGGTTTTCTGGCCCTGTCGTCGAGGCCCTTGAGATAGTCCATCTTCTCGCCAATGCGGGCCTCAAGCCCCCTCGCTACCGGCCGATACCAGTGCGGATCGGCAATGCCCTCGGGCAGATAGGTTTCACCGGCGGCATAGGCATCCGGCTCATCATGGGCATAACGGTAGTCATGACCGTAGCCCAGCTCTTTCATCAGCTTGGTCGGCGCATTTCGCAGATGGACCGGCACCTCACGGCTTTTGTCCTGCTTTACGAAAGCACGGGCCTTGTTGAACGCGGTGTAGCCGGCGTTGCTCTTGGCGGCGATCGCCAGATAGATCACCGCCTGCCCAAGCGCCAATTCGCCTTCGGGCGAGCCCAGGCGCTCGTAGGTGAGCGCGGCATCGTTGGCGATCTGCATGGCGCGCGGATCGGCCAGGCCGATGTCTTCCCAGGCCATGCGGATGATTCGGCGCGACAGATACTTGGGGTCGGCTCCGCCATCGAGCATGCGCGTCAGCCAATAGAGCGCCGCATCGGGGTGCGACCCTCTCACCGACTTGTGCAGGGCCGAGATCTGGTCGTAGAAATCGTCGCCCCCTTTGTCGAAACGCCGCGCATTCAGGGTGAGTGCGTTCTGGATGAATTCGGCATCCACCGTCGTGGCACCCGCCGCACCGGCCGCGGTCATGCACTGCTCGAGCAGATTCAGCAGACGTCTTGCATCGCCATCGGCATAGGCCACCAGGGTCTCGATCGCAGGCTCTTCAAACTGCAGGTCGCCGAGCACCTTGGCCTTGGCCCGATTAAAGAGCTGCCGCAGCTCATCATCGGTCAGCGACTTCAGGACATAGACCTGGGCTCGCGAGAGCAGCGCCGAGTTGACTTCGAAAGACGGGTTTTCGGTGGTGGCTCCGATGAAGGTCACCAGCCCGGATTCGGCATACGGCAGCAGCGCGTCTTGCTGCGACTTGTTGAAGCGATGAATCTCATCGACGAACAGGATGGTGTGCTTGCCCTGCGACAGGTTCTGCTGGGCCTGCTCCATGGCTGCGCGGATGTCCTTGACGCCGGAAAACACCGCCGACAGGGCAATGAACTCGCAGTCGAAGGCATGGGCGGTCAATCGTGCGAGCGTGGTTTTTCCGACCCCAGGTGGCCCCCACAGGATCATCGAATGCGGTTTGCCCGACTGGAAGGCCAGCTTCAGGGGCTTGCCCTCTCCCAGCAGATCCGACTGGCCGATGACCTCATCGAGCACCTTCGGACGCATCGACTCGGCCAGCGGTGGCGTGGGGTCGCGCGAAAACAGGTCGGCGACAGCCATGGCGACGCTACTGAACCACGTCGACGCCGGGGGGCGCGGTGAAGCGAAACAGCCCGGCGTCGAGCTTTGGGTTGCGGTCGATGGCGCGAAAGACGAATCGGGTGGTCTGCCCGAAGGAATCGAGCACTTCCATCGCCACCGGCAGACCGGTGCGAAAGCCGATCCGGATCCGGTCGAAACCCGACTCCTTGCTGCGCGGCACCGCCTCGAGCCACTCGACGCCTTCGCTTGCGCCGATATCCTTGATGGTGAAATTCGTCTCGAGGTCGTTGGAGCCGAAGAGGATCGCCGCCGGTGTGGCGCCCACCGCCTCGGTCACCTTGCGCACAGTCACCTGCTTGAGGTCCTTGTCGTAGAAATGGACCCGCTCGCCGTCGGTGACGATCAGCTGCTCGAAAGGCTTGAGCACCTCCCAGCGAAATCGCCCGGGACGGGTAAAGGCGAAGGTGCCGCTTGAGGCCTCCCCCGCCCGCCCGTTGGCACGCACCTGCTGCTGCAGGAATTCGCCACGCGCCGAACCGGTGCCGGTGGCGAAGTTTCGAAGCTGTTCGATGGCCGACGCCATTGCAAGCGATGGAAACTGCGCCAGGGCAATAAGACAGAGCACCGACAGGCAAGCGGCCCAGCGTGAGGCGGTGCGGGTGGCCTTGTGCCCGACACGAATGCCCGCGAGATCGGCGGGGCCTGCAGAAAAGAGAGGGAACAGATTCATCTGACCGATGTTACCCCGGCCCGATCAATCGCCTTCGCGACGCGGCACGATGATGTCACGATTGCCGTTGGTGGCCATTGCAGACACCACGCCGGATTTCTCCATCTGCTCGAGCAGCCTGGCCGCACGGTTGTAGCCGATGCGCAGATGGCGCTGCACCAGCGAAATCGAGGCCCGCTTGTGCTGCAGGACGACCGCGACCGCCTGGTCGTAGAGGGCATCGGACTCGCCGTCGACACCGGCTTCCTGAAGCGTCGTCTGCAGGCCACCGAAGCCGACCGCACTGCCGGTATCGATCGACTCGCCCGAGAGGGCGCCGTCGAGCATGCCTTCGACATAATCGGGCTCACCGCCGCGCTCCTTCCAGTGGGCCACGACCCGGTGAACCTCCTCGTCGGCCACATAGGCACCATGCACCCGGACCGGCAGGCCGGTGCCGGGCGGCATGTAGAGCATGTCGCCCTGCCCCAGCAGCGCTTCGGCGCCCATCTGATCGAGGATGGTCCGCGAATCGATCTTGGAGGAGACCTGGAAGGCGATGCGGGTGGGGATGTTGGCCTTGATCAGACCGGTGATCACATCGACCGACGGACGCTGCGTGGCCAGGATCAGATGGATGCCGGCCGCCCTCGCCTTTTGCGCAAGCCGGGCAATCAGCTCTTCGATTTTCTTGCCGACCACCATCATCAGGTCGGCCAGCTCGTCGATGACGACAACAATCACCGGCAGATTGCCCAGGGGCTCGGGTGCATCGGGCGTGAGCGAGAACGGATTGGAAATGTGTTCGCCGCGCTTGGCCGCCTCGGCGATCTTGGCGTTATAGCCCGACAGATTGCGCACGCCGAGCTTGCTCATCAGGCGATAGCGGCGCTCCATCTCACCAACACACCAGTTGAGCGCATGACCGGCCTGGCGCATATCAGTCACCACCGGAGCCAGCAGATGCGGAATGCCCTCATAGGTGCTCAGCTCGAGCATCTTCGGGTCGATCATGATCAGCCGGACCTGCGAGGGCTCGGACTTGTAGAGCAGCGACAGCAGCATCGCATTGATGCCGACCGACTTGCCCGAACCGGTGGTGCCGGCAACCAGCAGATGCGGCATCTTGGCCAGATCGGCGACCATCGGCCGCCCGGCAATATCGTGCCCGAGCGCAAGCGTGATCGGCGAATTGGAGTCGGCGTAGACCTGCGAGCCGAGGATCTCCGACAGACGCACCGCCTGACGGCGAGGATTGGGCAGCTCCAGGCCCATCAGGCTCTTGCCGGGAATGGTTTCGACCACCCGGATGGAGGTGAGCGACAGGGCTCGGGCCAGGTCCTTCGACAGATTGACGATGGTCGAGCCCTTGATGCCGGTGGCCGGCTCGATCTCGTAGCGGGTGATGACCGGCCCGGGATAAGCCGCCACGACATTGGCGGTCACGCCGAAGTCGGAGAGCTTTTTCTCGATGAGTCGGGAGGTGAATTCGAGCGTCTCGGGCGACACGGTATCGTGCGAGACCACCGGCGGATCGAGCAGCGAGATCGGCGGCAGCTCGGTATCGGCCGGCAGATCGGCAAAAAGCGGCTGCTGGCGCTCGCGCTGGGCGCGCTCGGAGAGTTCGACCGCAACTGCCGGACGCTCGATGCGCACCGGCTCCGGGTCATCGCCCAGAATCTTGCGCTTGACCTCGACCGTCTCGGTGCGAACCGTCGCCGCGCGCTCGCCGGCGAGGCGGTCACGATGTGCCTCACGGCGGTTGAGGAAGAAAAACACCGCGCCTTCAAGCGACCCACCCACTTTCTCGAAAATCGTCAGCCAGGACAAACCGGTGGCCAGCGAAAAGCCGACCGCGGCAGTCAGCAGCATCAGCAAGGTGCCGCCGGCGGCGCCCAGATGCACCAGTGCCGGCTGCGCAAGCAGATGGCCGACCACGCCCCCCGGCGCAAGCGGCAACTGCATCGGCAAGCCGCCCAGGCGGGATGACTCGAGCGCAAGACATCCGACAAACAGGAGCGCGAACCCCAGCCAGCGATCCCAGCCAAACAGGGTCTCATCGAGCGCCTGACGACGGTCGACCAGGCGTGCGGCGTTCAGGTGGCGGTAGCCCGACACCACTCGCATCAGCATGAAGACCGCAAGCAGATAGGCACAGGCGCCGAAAAGATAGAGCAGCAGGTCGGCAAGCCAGGCGCCCAGGCGCCCGCCGAAATTGTGGACATCGCGACCGGCGACCGCATTTGACCAGCCCGGGTCGCCCTTGTTGTAGCTGATCAGGATCAGGATCAGAAACATCGCCGTGGCGCAGAGCACCAGCCAGCGGGCCTCACGCAGCAGTACCAGCGCCCGTTCGGGAAGCAGCGACCGGTTCCCCGGGCCGCTTCGACCCGACACGCCGTCGATGGCGGAGGCGCGCGCCACTCGAGGCCTAGTGCAGGTAAGTGCCGAGCTTTTCGCGCAGCAGCAGGCGGCCCTCGCCGGTCGGCACGATATAGCCGTCGACCTCCAGCACCTTCATGACCCGCGACACCATCTCGCGGGAGGCGCCGATCATCTTGGCAATCTCCTGGCGCGGCAGCTTCGAATTCACGATGCGTTCGCCGTTGACCTCTTCGGAGAAGTCGAGCAGCACGCGGGCGACGCGGCCATAGACATCAAGCAGCGCCAGCGTCTCGATCTTCTTGTCGGCTTCGCGAAGGCGCTTGACCAGACCTTTCATGATCTTCAGCGAGATATCGTGGTTGTCGGCCAGGATCTCCTTGAAACTGTCCTTGTTGATGGCCATGAAGTCGCAGGATTCGAGCGTCACGACACTCGCCGACCGGGGCGCGTCATCGATCAGGCTCATCTCGCCGATGCACTCGCCGGCGCCGACGATGGCAAGGATGACCTCCTTGCCTTCGGAGTCGGAGCGCTGCACCTTGGCGCGCCCTGACAGCAGAATGTAAAGCGACTGCGACGCCTCACCTTCGGCGACGATCAGACGGCCTCGGGCAAAGGTGCGCCGCACCGTTCCGGCCGCCAGGGTATCGAGCTGACGCTCGCCGAGGCTCGAAAAAAGGGGCACGCGCTTGAGAAACGCCTTGATGTCTTCGTGGGCCATGGAGACTCCGATTGGTGCATGGACAGGCGGGTGTTGCGCCCGCAGCTTGTATGATTTTGCACGAGCTTCAGCCAAAATCCAAGGATATGCTTGAAGTGATCAATCCAACATACTGTTTTTTAACAAAGATGCACTCTCCAGAGGTCTGACATGAGCGCCGAAAAACATTGCCGTCTGATCATCCTGGGCTCGGGACCGGCCGGCTACACCGCGGCGGTTTACGCCGCCCGCGCCAACCTGAAGCCGGTTCTTGTGACAGGCCTGGCACAAGGCGGCCAGCTGATGACCACGACCGATGTCGACAATTGGCCGGCCGATGCCAAGGGCGTTCAGGGACCTGAGCTGATGCAGCGCTTTCACGAGCATGCCGAGCGCTTCGATACCGAGTTCGTTTTCGACCAGATCAACACGGTCGAGCTCGGTTCGCGCCCCTTCAGGCTGATCGGCGATTCGGGCACTTACACCTGCGACGCCCTGATCATCGCGACCGGCGCGTCGGCCAAGTATCTGGGACTCGAGTCGGAGACCGCCTTCATGGGCAAGGGCGTCTCGGGCTGCGCCACCTGCGACGGCTTCTTTTACAAGAATCAGGAAGTCGCGGTCATCGGCGGCGGCAACACCGCGGTCGAAGAAGCGCTTTACCTGTCGAATATCGCCAGCAAGGTGACCGTGGTGCATCGTCGCGACCGCTTCAAGGCCGAGGCCATCCTGATCGACAAACTGATGGCGAAGGTCGCGACCGGCAAGGTCGATGTCCGCTGGCACAGCGTGCTTGACGACGTGCTGGGCGATGCCTCGGGGGTCACCGGCATGCGGATCCGCAATGTCCAGTCGGGCCAGACCGAAGACAAAACCCTGCACGGCGTGTTCATTGCGATCGGGCATCAGCCGAACACCGGCATCTTCGAAGGACAACTGAAGATGGAGGGCGGCTACATCCTGACCCGTGGCGGTCTGCAGGGCCAGGCCACCATGACCAGCATCGACGGCGTCTTCGCGGCCGGCGATGTCCAGGATCATGTCTACCGACAGGCCATCACCAGTGCCGGCACCGGATGCATGGCGGCTCTGGATGCGCAACGCTGGCTCGAGAGCCAGGATCCGCAGGCCTGATCCGGTTTTCACTGCTGTCGCACGGAGCGACGATGCCAAAGCCTAGCCTTGCGTCCGGACTCGCCGATCTCGCGGCGTTTCGCGACGCGCTGCGGGACGAGGCGCAGCGTCAGGCGCAAGCCGATGCGCAGGCCCGCCGCGAGCGGGAGCAGCGCGAACGCGAGGCGCATCTGTTTCGCAACAGCGTCGGCGACGCCGTGCCGCTGCCACCCACCGGTCGTGTCGATCCGCCGCCGGCGGCGCTCGAGCCGGTCGCCCGTCAGTTCGAGCAGGATGAGCTTTGCGCGCTGGCCGAGTCGATCAGTGACGAGATCGACATTGATCGCCTGCTCGATACCGACGGCGACTTGTCGTTTCGAAGGCCGGGCGTGGGCGCCGACGTGGTGCGACGACTGCGCAGAGGGCACTGGGTCCTGCAGAGCCAGATCGACCTGCACGGATTGCGGGTCGATGAGGCGCGCGAGGTGCTGGTGAACTACCTTGCCGACTGCATGAAGCGCGAGCGCCGATGCATCCGGGTCATCCATGGCAAAGGCCTCGGATCAGTCAACAAGGAGCCGGTGCTCAAAGGCAAAGTGCTCAAGTGGCTCGCGCAGCGAAATGAGGTACTGGCGTTTTGCCAGGCGGCGCCGGCGGACGGCGGCAGCGGCGCACTGATCGTCCTGCTGCGCCCGCCCGCCTCCAAAACCCGAAAACGGTGAACCCCCATGATGCAGACCCTTTCGCAACACCTGCCCGATCTGGCACTGGCCGCCGCGCTAGCCTGGGGCGCCGGGCTGCGGCTTTATCTGGTGATGTTCGGACTCGGACTGGCCGGCCGCCTCGGATGGTTTGCTCTGCCCGAGCACCTTGAGCTGATGACCAGCCCGCTGGTGCTGACCGCCGCAGGGTTCATGGCCACGGTAGAGCTCTTTGCCGACAAACTGCCCTGGCTCGACAGCCTCTGGGACAGCCTGCAGACCTTCATCCGGATACCGGCCGGTGCCGCGCTCGCCGCCGCTGTCTTCAGTGACTCAGGCTCTGCCGTGGCATTGGCTGCCGCGCTCCTCGGCGGCTCGCTGACCGCAGCCACCCATTTCTCGAAGGCCGGCGCACGCGCGGCCGCCAACACCTCGCCCGAACCGTTTTCAAACCTCGCCCTGTCATTCACCGAAGATGTGGCAGTGGTGGCCGGCAGCTGGCTTGCCGTGCAACATCCTGAAGTGTTTCTGGTGCTGCTGGCGATCTTCGTGGTGCTGATCGCGGTGCTGATGAGCTGGCTGATCCGCGGTTTTCGAAGGCTTTTCAGGCCTGCTTCCAGGCCTGCTGAGCTCAGATAGCCTCGTTGTCGACTTCGCCGGTTCGAATCCGGATGACCTGCTCCACCGCTGTCACGAAGATCTTGCCGTCACCGATGCGCCCGGTCTTGGCTGCGCCAATAATGGCCTCGATCGCGGCATCCAGGCCATCGTCGGTGACCACGACTTCGATCTTCACTTTCGGCAGAAAATCGACGACATACTCAGCGCCCCGATAGAGCTCGGTATGGCCACGCTGCCGACCGAAACCCTTGACCTCGGTCACGGTCAGTCCGCTCACGCCGACCTGCCCGAGTGCTTCGCGCACCTCGTCGAGTTTGAAGGGCTTGATGACGGCGGTAATTTGTTTCATGGCTGTCCTTTTTTCCTTGTTGACCTGTTCAGTCTCGAAAGCGCGAGGTGATCGGATAGCGCCAGTCTCGGCCAAAGGCCCGATGCGTCACTCTGATGCCAACCGGCGACTGGCGGCGCTTGTATTCGCTGATTCGCATCAGCCTGACCACTTTGAGGACCGCCTCACGAGGAAAACCGGCGGCGATGATCGCTTCGACCGACATGTCCTCTTCCATGTAGTGCTTCACGATCCCATCGAGCTGATCGTAAGGCGG
>CAMCXH010000110.1 GCA_945883285.1 Bordetella parapertussis
TGCCGGTGCCCGCGACATCACGGTCGAAGGTATAGAGCGTCATGCCGCCGGGGCCGACCAGCACACCATTGGACACCATGGCCGGCGGCCTGGTGCCCATCATGTCGGCGAGCGAGCTGCAGGCTGTCAGGCCAAGGGCGAATGCCAGAAAAATCAGTTTTCGGACCATGGTGCTTCACCTTTCTTGTACGACGCAGGTTGTTCGAAGGTCGGAGTCGCTGGGACAACGCGCCAGAGTTTAGCCTGCCGGCGGGCCAAGCCCCTGAGCACAATCATTGTTGGGGCTCGCGCCGCACGGCAGATCCAAGTGGCTCAGCTTATGAGCCACTGCCATGGCATCATCATCGGATCCCCGGGGTTTGGCGACGCGTGAAATTCATCCACTGTTCCGATCTGCACATCGACAGTCCGCTCGACGGGCTCGAGCGCTACCCTGGTGCACCGGTTGCTGCGCTGCGCGGTGCAACCCGTCAGGCGCTGGTCAATCTGGTCGACCTGGCCGTCAGCCGACGGGTCGATTTCCTTGTCATCGCCGGTGACGTCTTCGATGGCGACTGGCGCGACATGAACACCGGTCTGTTCTTCAACTCCCAGATGCGCTTGCTCGAGCGTGCCGGCATCAGTGTCTATCTCAAACGGGGCAACCACGATGCCGCCAGCGAGGTGACCCGCGCGCTTGCGCTTCCCGACAATGTCCATGTCTTTGATGCCGATAGGCCACAGACCATCCGGCGCGACGACCTGCGCGTTGCACTGCATGGCCGAAGCTTTTCCGACCGTGCCACGCCGAACGACCTGGCTGCCACCTATCCCGACCCGGTGCCGGGCTATTTCAACATCGGCGTTCTGCACACCAGCCTGGCAGGCTATTCGGCGCACGATCCTTACGCGCCCACCTCGCTCGACATCCTGCGCTCGCGCGGCTACGACTACTGGGCGCTGGGGCATGTCCATGCGCGTGAGGTGTTGCAGGCCGAATACCCGCGGATCATCTATTGCGGCAATCCGCAAGGCAGGCACGCCGGCGAAACCGGTGCCAAGGGCTGCGAACTGGTCAGCGTCGAGGGCGGCGATCTTCAGTCCGAATCGATGGCGCTCGATGTGGTGCGATGGGCAGTTATCGATCTGCCGATCGACGGGTTCACCGACATGGCTCAATGGCGTCGATCTGCCCAGGCGCTGATGCGTGAGGCCCATGATGCGGCGGCGGGGCGGCTTTCGGCGTGGCGTCTGCAGATTGTCGGCACCGGACCATTGCATGAGCCGCTTGCCGGTCGCGCCGACGATGTCGGTGCCGATCTGCGCCAATTGGCCGATGCCGCCTCGGGCGGCCTGGCCTGGGTCGAGAAAATCCGGGTGCGCAGTCGGGCGCCGAGCCGGTCTTTTCTCGGGTCGCCTATGGCGATGTCCGAGGACGATCCTCTGTTGGCCTGCCTGCGTCTGAGTCAGACGCTTCAGTCCGAGACGCAGGGCCTCAAGACCTTTGCCCAGGATGCGCTCAATGATGTCCTGGTTCGATTGCCTTCCAGCTTGCGGATCGGACCGCAGTCGATCGGATTCGATGACGCCGACATGCTTGCAGCGCTGATTCGCGAAGCCGAAGCCATGCTGCTCGATCGACTCGGCGACGACGCCTCATGAGGATCTCGTCGCTTCACCTCAAGGCCTATGGTCCGTTCAATGGCGCGATCATCGATTTCGACCGGCAGGCATCCGGATTGCAACTGGTCTATGGTCCGAACGAGCGCGGCAAGAGCACGGCGATGCGGGCGATCACCGCCTTGCTGTTCGGGTTTCCGACACGAACCGACGATCATTTCGGGCGCGATTACTCGGCCCTGCGGGTAGGGGCAGTACTGGCCGATGACACCGGCTTGCGGGCGGTCATGCGACGCAAGGGCGCACGCCAGACGCTTTGCGAATTCGATCCGGCCACCGGTCGCGAGCATCCCGATCGACTTATCGATCAGGCGAGCATCGATGCCCTGCTCGGTGGCGTTGATGCCCGGCGCTTCGACTGGATTTACTCGCTTGGCAGCGCGCAGCTGCGACTTGGTGGCCGGTCGCTGCTCGAATCCGGCAGTGAGCTTGGCGCTACGCTTTTCGAGGCCGCCAGCGGTATTCAGCGCCTGCGGGCCGTCTCGGCTGGTCTGCAGTCCCAGGCCGATGCGCTGTTTGTGCCTCGCGGCAAGCTGCCCTCACTCAATGCGGCGTTGATCGAGTTTGACGCCAGCCTGCAGGCGGCCCGTGATGCGGCCGTGGCGCCACGGCAGTGGCAGACCCTGCGCGATGCGCTCGATCAGGCTCAAGCCGATCTTGCCCAGATCGAGACGCAATGGCGAACTCGGCGAGAGCGCCTCGGCCAGGTCCAGCGCTTGCTCAGCCTCGGGCCACAGGTGGCGCGCAGCTCGGCCTTGGGTCGTGAATTGACTGATCTGGACGATGTGCCCGAGCTGCCCGATGAGGCTCAGTCTCAACTTGCCCTGTGGCGCCAGTCGCTTGAACAAAGCGGCTTGACGCTGCTGGCTGAGCGGGATCGCCTGAGTCGCTGCCGCGAGGCGCTCGCGGCCTTGCCGGCCTCCACCGCCTATCTCGCTGCGGCTCAGCCAGTGGCGCAGCTCGCAGGCCGGCTCGAGGGCTTTCAGTCGGCCTGCACATCCTCGCTCGGTTTGCAAAGCGCCGCAACGGCGGCGCAGCGCGCTCTGCAGCTTGCGATGGCTGCGATTGATGGCGCTGCCGTGGTGCAGCACCGCGACACGCCAAGGCTGTCCCCATCCGACACGCCCGCGGCGCAGGCCGTGCCGGTGCCCGGTGTCGATACCCTGGTGCCGTCGCGCGCTGCCATGGCGCAAGCGCGGCGCTCGCTTGCGGTGCGTCGCGACCTCGAGACCCGTCGCACCGAGCTGTCTGTGGCAAGCGAGCGGGCCGAACACAGGGCGCTCCAGGCACGCAGGGCGCTCGAAGCTGCCCCCGATCCAGGTGACATCACCGCCTTTGTGTCTGCGCATGATGCGGCAACCGCTGTCGGCGATATCGAGCAGCAGGCAAGCCGGCTGGCCTCGCAGCTGGTCTCGCTCGACCTGCAACTGGATCGCCAGGCCGAGGCGCTTGGCGGGCCGTCCGTCGAGGTTCTTGCCAGGCTCAGGCTGCCTGGTGCGCTGCTCGACGAGGCTCAAACCCTCGCCCACACCATCGCCAACGAACAGACCCGGTTGCAGACCCGCCATGCCGCGCAGCGCGAGACGCTGGTCCGTTTGCAGCGCGAGCATCACGGTTTGTCGCAGCAGCAGGGTGTCATCGACCTCAGCACGCTCGAGGCCGCGCGCGGTGAACGTGACCGCCATCTTCAGATGCTCCAGAGCGACTCGGCCGATGATCGCCGGGCGCTGCGGGTCGCGCTACTGGGTACATCGATTGCCCAGACCGACCGACTTGCCGATGCGCGCTTTCACGATGCGGCGCGCCTGGCCGAAATCGATTCACTGCAGCAGCGCATTGCCGACGCGCAGCAGGCAGTCTCAGCCTGCGATATCGAAAGCGATCGCCTCGAGCAACAAGCCTGGCAGGCGGCGAAAGACTGGTCAGCGCAGCTCGCGTCTCGCGGTCTGCCGGTCATGGCACCGCAGACCTGGTCTGGCTGGGCGGCTCAGCACCAGCGACTGCTCGAGGCCCTTGCCGCGCGAGAGGCGCTGGCCACCGAGCACCGATCTCTCCTGCTGCAGCGTGATCATCATCTGCAACTGCTGCAGTCAGCATATGCCGGCATCAACCAGAGCGGGTCAGGCCTGCCGAGCCTGTCGGCAGGCCTGAGGCATGCCCGTAACCTGATGGCCTCGTTGCAGCAGGTCTCGGCCGATCGCAGGCGGCTTGCCGATGCCTTCGAGCACGCAATCCTCGATACACAGCGCCATCGAGACCTGCTGGCTGCGCTCGATCGCGAGGCTGACTCCTTGCGATCTTCATGGCAGGCCCTGGCCGGTGAGCTTCGGCTCGATGCCTCGGCGTCGAGCCATGAGCTGGCAGCCCAGCTCGATGCCTTCGACGACCTGCGTGATGCATCACTGGCCTTCGAGGCTGCTGATCGGCAATGGCAGCTTGCGGCGCAGCAGATCGAGGCCTTTCGCGCCGATGCCCGCGCCCTGGCTCGCCAGCTCGGCGAACCCGAGCCTTTACCGGGTTCAGAGTCCTCATTCGTGGCGGCCTGTCGTGCATCGCTCGAGTCGAACCAGCGGGCTCATGACGACAGGCTCCGATTGCAGACCGAAGCACAGTCCCTCGAACAATCGATTGCGATTGCCGTTGCGCAAAGCGAGCGCCTGCAGGCCAGCATCGACCGATTGCAGGCGCTCGCGGGCGTGTCCGATGAGGCGTCGCTGCAGCGAGTCGTTTCCCGCAACGACCGCCGCAGGGCGCTGCGTCGCGAGGTGGCCTCACTCGACGATCTGATTCGCAGCACGGCTGGTCCTGCCTATTCGTCGCTGGTTGAGCAGCTGGCCTGTGTCGACCCGATCGCGCTCCAGACCGAGCAGGACATGCTTGAGCAGTTCATCGCCCAGGACGAAGCGGCGCGTGATGCGGCCATCGCTGCACGCACGCAGGCGCGGTCGGCCTTCGATGCGGTCAACGGCGACGCCCGGGCAGCGCTCGCTGCCGAGTCGAGCCGCGAGCAACTGGCAGTGGTGTCTCGGCTTGCCACCGACTGGGCCAGATTGCGCCTGGCCCGTGAGCTCCTCGAGCGCTCGGTCCAGTCTTACCAGACCCGTTCGCAGGGTCCGATGCTTGCCGCCGCATCGCGCTGGTTCAGTCGCATGACCGCTGGCCGTTGGGTGACACTCCTGCCCGATTGGTCCGATGACAACCAGATTCTCATTGCCGAGCGCGACGATGGTTTGCGCCTTCCGGTCGCCCGACTGAGTGAAGGGACCGCCGATGCGCTATACCTTTCCCTGCGTCTGGCCGCGATCGAAGTGCGCCTCGATGCCGCGCCCCCGATTCCCTTGCTGCTCGATGATGTCCTCATGACCTTCGATGACGAGCGAGCAGTGCTCACTTTGCAAGGACTCGCCGAGCTGGCGCAGCGCAATCAGGTGGTCTATTTCACCCATCATCCGCATCTGCTCGCGCTGGCGCGCAATGCGCTGGCCAGTGACGCTTTCTCGGTTCACGAGCTCGCGCACGGGCCACCGCTTGCCTGATCCTGCTGCAGCCCCGTTATCGCCACCCTGAGTGACCACGCTGTCATGGACCGCACCGAACGCTTTTATCAGATCGACCAGTTGCTGCAGTCGGGGCATGCTGTCCCGATCGAGCGCTTTCTGTCCTCGCTAGGCGTCTCACGGGCAACCTTCAAGCGCGACCTTGAATACATGCGCGATCGGCTGAATGCGCCGATCGAATGGGACCGATTCGACGGTGGCTATCGCTATACCGAGCCTGCCACCGGCCCGACCTTCGCCCTGCCGGGCTTGTGGTTCAACGCGTCCGAGGTTCACGCCCTGCTCACCATGCAGCAGTTGCTGGCCGATCTGCAGCCCGGTCTGCTTGAAGCCCAGGTGCGTCCCTTGCAGGCGCGCTTGCGTGCCCTGCTCGGCAGCGCCGATCACAGCGCCGAGGAGGTCGAGCGGCGATTCAGACTGGTCAGTGCGGCGCGACGCACGCTGTCGGTCCGTCACTTCGAGACGGTCGCCTCGGCCACCCTGCGTCGCCGCCGACTGTCGATCGCGCATTTTTCACGCCAGACCGGCATCACCACCGAAAGAACGGTTTCGCCACAGCAGCTGATCTTTTACCGCGAGAACTGGTATCTGCTGGCCTGGTGTCATCTGCGGCGAGATATCCGCAGCTTTGCCGTCGATGCGATCTCGGCGGCAGCCATTCGCGATGAGGCGGCAAAAGAGGTGAGTCGAGGCGCGCTGGCCGAAGTGATGGACAGCGGTTATGGCATTTTCTCCGGCCGCGACGTGACCTGGGCCAGGCTGCGCTTTTCACCCGATCGAGCCCGATGGGTTGCTGCCGAGACATGGCATCCGCAGCAAATCGGCTCCTTCGATACCTCAGGCCGATGGGTGCTCGAGCTGCCCTACAACGATCCGCGTGAGCTGCTCATGGATGTCTTGAAGCACGGTGCATCGGTCGAGGTGCTGTCGCCGGAGTCTTTGCGCCAGCAGGTCATCAATGAGCTGGATGCCGCACGCTTGTCTTACCTCGCCGATTGCGCAAGCTGATTGCACGTGCCGATTACGCAAGTTGAGCGCGCAAGCTGATCACATGGCGCGACGACTCTCCGTGCGCCGCTGTCTTCGAATGCCATCGGATCGCTGACCCCTTGATCCGGGGTCATGGTGGCAATGCAGAACATTTTCCTGGTGGCTCAGTCTCTGAGCCAGGGCTGCGTCAAGCTGATCGAATTGCCTTCAACGACGAGCCTGACATGAGCAGCACCATCTTTCGCACCTCCGATCGCCCACCGGTTCGCGCCGCGTACCGACCGCTGTCTGATGCCTTCGACGCATTCCTCGATGCCTTGTTTTTCAGTCTTGAACCGGCGGTCGACAGGGCCGCTTCGCGTCGCATCGGCGATCGCGCTGTCATGCCCTACAGGCACCCCTATGCTGCCTTCGACGCGCCGGCCTATCGGCGCCGTGGGCGGCTCATCCCTGAGCTCGACCGCTCAAAGCGCTGAGGTTCCCAGTTTCGGCTGAGTTTCGGCTCAGTTTCGGCTGAGTGCAGTCTCAGTGCCGGCTCATCTGACTGCTGCCGCATTGCTCTCGACCCAGGGCGACAGATCGTCGAGCATCCTGGTGATGGCGCGGTTGGCGGCCTGAGCGCCGCCGATCGAGTCGCGGCTGGCGACCGCAATCGCCCCGACGAAAACCCGCCTTGCGATCAGTTCGCGTGTTCGCCAGTCGACCAGATCTGCCGTGACCTCAAGCCGCATGACGCCTGGCGAAATCGAGTCATCATGCGTCAGTTCATTGAGTCGCAGGGTCAGGAGCAGGTCGGCTTTGACGCCTGAGGTCGATTGCGTCACCGCCCTGAAGCTGCCGACCCGCGACAGCCGTGTCTCTGCGAGCATGGCGAGGCTTTGTGCCGGCCGCTCGCTCCAGTTGGCAAACTGGTAGTAGGACCGGCTGATGCCATCCTTTGTGAAGACCATGCGCTCGCTGTCGAAAAGCGCCTGCGGTGTGCTGCTTGCAATCAACAGGACGCGGCTGCTGCGAGGCGGCTCGGCAGGGGGCGGTGGCGCTGGCAATGCCAGGTCCTGAAGGACGAAGTAGTCGATCTTCGGACTTGTGTTGGTGATCGACAGCCCGCCGCAGCCTGCAACCAGACCGCTCAGAAAGACAAGCATCAGGGCGTGCATTGCATTGCTTATTGCCGCGCGCTTGTCGTGAAAAAAAACAAGGACGACCGCATTCATCGGCGCGCCTCTTCGCCCGGGCCAAGCTGGCTGCTGCTGGGGCCGATCAGAATCGCCTTGGGGTCCTGCAGGCGATCGAGTGTTCGGCTGACGATGGCCAGACTGCTGCGCAGGTCGGCGGTGGTGGCCCGCAGTTCATTCAGACCCACATCGACGGCGTCATCGGTTCGACTGGACAGGCCTGCCACGCCCTGATTGAGAACCGTCAGCGATTTCACCACCTCGCGCTCGAGATTGACCGTGCTCTGTCTGAGCTGCTTGAGTGTTTCGTTGGCCTCACGAAGACTCTGACTGGCTTCATCGCTGACCGGTGCGACCGCATTGGCCACTTTGTCGCTCGCGCCCGACAAGTCACGGCTGAGGTTCTGAAAGGAGGTCGAGCTTGCCTGAAAGCTGGCGGCCATATCGTCGACTGTTGTGAGTCTGCGGTTCAGCCCGACACTCAGGTCGCGGATCGCGGTCAGCGCCTGAGTCAGCGACTTCTGGTTCTTGTCGCCCATCACCGAGTTCAGGTTCTCGAGTGCGATATCGGCCTGCGAGGCCAGTTTGCTGACCGAGTCGGCGATCTGGTCGAGGTTGGAGGTGCCTTCGGTGATCACCGGGTATCGCTCACCGGCTGCGACCGCCAACAGCTCCGGGCCGGGTGTGCCGGGTGTATCGAGGTTGATGCGGGCAAGCCCGGTCACGATGCTGCGGGCGACGACGGCGGTGATGTTCTCGCTCACCGGCGTTGCCTTGGCCACCCGAATGGTGACTTTCACCTTGTTGATGTTGTCGCGCGAAATGGTGAAATCTTCGATTCGACCGACTTTCACACCACGCATGTTGACGTCGCCGCCGACTTGCAGGCCCTCAAGCGACTGGCGCTCGAAATAAATTGTGTAGAAGCGAAAGTCGGATGCTCGCCCCGAGCTCGACAGCCATACGAAACCCGCCACCACTGCGACAACAATCGCAAGCAGGACCGAACCGATCATTGTGTACCGGGCTTCAGGCTCCATCGTGTGGGCTGTTTTCTGTTTTGATCGGATGGGGGGCAGGCAGATTGGCCCGGGAGGAGAAGTAGGATTGTATCCATGGGTCGTCGACTGCGGTGATCTCGGCCAGATTGCCGTCGGCAATCACTCGCCCCTGGCCGAGCACAACGATGCGTCTGGCGATCCCTATCAGCGAGTCGAGATCGTGCGTGACCAGCAGAACCGTGATGCCGAGGTCGCGATTCAGAAACGTCAGCAATGCATCGAAGGCGCGGGCGGTGATCGGATCCAGACCGGAAGTCGGTTCATCCAGAAACAGCACTTCGGGTTCCAGGGCAATCGCGCGCGCAATCGCCGCGCGCTTGACCATGCCGCCAGACAGCTGACTTGGCATTTTGCTCGCTGCATCGGGCGGCAGGCCGGCCAGTGCGAGTCGCAGACGAACCAGTTCGTCAAGGAGGTCTTCGGGCAGCGAAAAATGCTCCCGAAGCGGCGTCGCGACGTTGGCCGCAACAGTGAGCGAGGAAAACAGCGCGCCTTCCTGGAACATCATGCCGAAGCGGCGACGCACTGCAGCGAGCATGTCGGGTGAGGCAGTCCAGACATCGGTCCCCAGCAGATTCACGCTGCCCGAGTCGGGGCGGTGAAGACCGATGATCTCGCGCAGCAGCACCGACTTGCCGGTGCCGCTGCCGCCGATCAGCGCGACCAGATCGCCGCGGCGAATCTGCAGGTCCAGGCCGTTGTGCACGACCTGCTTGCCAAAGCGCGTCACGATGTCGCGGGCATCAATCACCAACTCCGGCGCTGGCATGGCCGCAGGGTCGGTGACCGATGCGTCGGCGTTCACCATCCGAGCTGCTGGAAAATCACCGCGAAGATCGCATCGAGAATGATCACCGAGACGATGCTCTGCACGACGGTCGAGGTGGTGTTGATGCCGATCGATCGGGTGTCGCGCTCAACGCTGATGCCCATCCGGCAGCCGATGATCCCGATCACCAATGCAAAAAAAGGTGCTTTGCACAAGCCGATCACCACATGTTTGGGGTCCAGCGCGGTGTGCAGCCGGTCCATGAAAGTATGGGGCGTGATGTCGAGCATCGTCTGACCGATGACCATCGCGCCGAGCAGCCCCGCCACATCACCAATGAAGACCAGCAGCGGCAGGGTGATCATCAGCGCGGCGATTCGGGGCAGGACAAGCACCTGGTCTGCCGACAGTCCGAGCGTGCGGATCGCGTCGATCTCCTCGGTGAGCTTCATCGTGCCGAGTTGCGCGGTGAACGCCGCGCCGGATCGGCCGGCGACAATCACCGCCACGATGATCGGCGCGAACTCGCGCGTCATGCCCAGGGCGGTGCCATCAACGACGAAGACATTGGCGCCGTATTGCTCTGCCTGCAGACCCAGCAGATAAGCGAACACCACGCCGATCAGAAATGTGACCAGCGCGACGACCGGGATGGCGGTGACGCCGGTCTGACCGAGTTGCGCCATGAATTCGCGCGGGCGCAGCAGCGCGGGTTGACGCAGCGCACGGGTCAGCTCAAAGACGACTCGCCCCAGGAAGTCGACATGGCCGAGCAGGGTCATGCCCAGATTGCTGGCAATCTGCCCAGTCCTGGCGGCCAGACCATAGGCCTGGCTGGCCTGGGTCGGGCCTGCGCTTGGCAAGCGAGACCTCACGACTTCTACGATGCGGGTATGACTGGGATCGAAATTGGCCAGCGCAATCGTTCCCGGGTCGATGCCCGCGGCGCGCAGCCGCGACAGCAGGACCAGCGCGCCGGCGGTATCCATCGCACCGAGCCCCTGGCCGTCGATGGACTGGACCTCGCCCAGCGTCTTGCCAAGCCTGCCCAGGGCGACCGCGATCTGGTCGGCCTGAGCGATCTGCCAGCGGCCCACCAATGTCAGCACCGTCGCGCCGTTGCCGCGATCGATTCGACAGAATTCGACCGGCGTATTCACGGCAACTGTGCGATGCGGAGCAATTCGGAGCCGGCGAATCAGCGTTCTTTAACCAAGCAGCTTTTCAATGTCTGCAGCGACCGACTCGGGTGTGGTGGTCGGGGCATAGCGCTCGGCGATCTGGCCGTCGCGTCCGATCAGGAATTTCGAAAAATTCCATTTGATCGACTCGAGCCCGAGCAGCCCGGGCTTTTCGGCCTTCAGCCACTTGTAGAGCGGGTGTGCCGAGTCGCCGTTGACATCAATCTTGGCGAACATCGGGAAGGTCACGCCGAAGCTGGTTTCGCAGAAGGTCGCGATGTCCTTGTTGGTACCGGGTTCCTGCGCGCCGAACTGGTTGCTCGGAAAGCCGAGCACGACAAACCCGCGATCCTTGTAGCGCTCATAGAGTTCCTGCAGGCCCTTGTACTGCGGGGTCAGGCCGCACTGGCTGGCAGTGTTCACGATCAGGGCGACTTTGCCTTTGTAGGCAGACAGCGGTGCTGGTGCACCGTCGAGGGTAAGGGCGTCGAAGTCCCAGGCACTTTGGGCATTGGCGGTCATTGGAGGCTCCTGGAGATAGGTTGCATTTGAGCGAGGGGTGGTCGGCGAATGGTAATCCACGCTGCTGCTTCGACCTATCGATCAGCTAGACTGGCGCGTTAAGTTCTTTCCTGGAGAAGCGTTTCATGCGTCCCCTGCGCCTGCTTGCCGCGATGTTCAAGCACGAGACCAATACCTTTTCCCCGGTACCCACGCCCATCGAACGCTTCTTCGGCTATCGCACCGCGATGCTGGCAGGCGATGCCGCCATCGCGGCGCATCGCGGCACCGGCAGCGCATTGGCCGGCTTCATCGAGCATGCACAGGCCGTGGGTGCCGAGTTGCAGGTCGCGGTCGCGGGCGATGCCAACCCCAGCGGGCCGGTTGAAGACGACGCCTATGAGCAGATCGTGGCACCGATTCTTGCCGCGGTTCGACAGGGCGGCTGGGACGGCATCCTGCTCGATCTGCACGGCGCGATGGTCACCCGATCGCATGAAGACGGCGAGGGCGAATTGTTGCGGCGCATCCGCGCCATCGATGCCAGCACGCCGATCGGCGTGGCCCTCGACATGCACGCCAATATCTATGACGACATCGTGCGGCATGCGACCGTCATTGCCGGCTATCACACCTATCCGCATATTGACGTCCATGCCGCGGGCCTTCGCGCAGCGACCGTGCTGGTGCGCGCGATTCGCGGCGAGGTCAAGCCGGTGATGCGCTGGGCCAATCGCCCGATGCTGCCCCACGTGATGCGTCAGGGCACCCATGCCGAGCCCAACCGCTCGCTGCAGGCGGCCTGCCTCGACAATGAAACCAGCGGCCGGGCGCTGGCCTGCTCGGTCTTCGTCGGTTTTCCGCATGCCGACATCCGCGAGGCCGGATTGTCGGTCGTGGTCTGCACCGATGGCACGCCTGAAAAGGCCGAGTCGATGCGCGATGCGCTGCTCGAGCAGGCTTGGGCCGCCCGCGAGGCATTCGTTTATCGCAGCGATCCGCTGGCCGATTCTGTGGCGCGTGCAAAGACGCTCGGGGTGGCTCGCGACAAGGCCATCGCCGAGGCGCCCGCAGGCCCGCGACCCGGCCCGATCGTGATGCTCGATCACTGCGACAACGTCGCCTCGGGCGGCACGATGGACACCACGGCGGTGCTGGCCGAAGTCTTGCGGCAAGGCCTGCAGGATGTGGTCTTTTATGCAATTCACGACCCTCAGAGCGTGCGCGAGGCCATCGCGGCCGGCGTGGGCGCCGAGGTGACCCTGTCGGTCGGCGGGAAGTCGGCGATGCCCTCGATCGGCGCGCCCGCCACCCCGCTCACGATCACCGGGCGGGTGCGTCGCATCACCGACGGCAGCTATCGGCTGCGTGGCCCGATGGGTGCAGGCGGGCTGGCCAGCAACGGACCCACCGTGGTCATCGAGACCGGCGGTGTCGAAGTGGTACTGATGTCGCTCTATCAGGAGCCCTTCGATCTGGAGTGCTTCCATTCGGTGGGCATCGACCCGATGCGCAAGCGTTTCGTGGTCATCAAGAGTCGGGTGCACTGGCGCGCCGGCTTGGGGCATCTGGCCAGCGAAGTCGTCGAATGCGCGAGTCCCGGCGTCACGACGTCCGACTATTCGCTGCTGAAATTCGAGCGGGTCAGGCGCCCGGTCTTTCCGCTCGATCAGATCTGAAAAAGGAGACCGGCATGCAGGCTGGCAGTCATGAGTTTCTGGCCCAGGATCGCGTCATCTGGGGCAAGCCGGCCG
>CAMCXH010000111.1 GCA_945883285.1 Bordetella parapertussis
CCGGCAGGCGACACCTCGCGCGGTATCGGGCCGATGCGCAATCCCGGCATGGGCGCGGGCTTTCTGCATGTCAACCGCAACAAGCGCAGCGTGTGCATCGACCTGAAGAACCCGGCGGGGCGCGAGCTCCTGCTCGAGCTCGCAAAAACCGCCGATGTGCTGGTCTACAACGTCCGGCCGGCGGCGATGAGGCGGCTGCGACTGGGCTTCGAGGATCTGGCAGCGGTCAATCCGAAACTGATCTATGCCGGCATGGTCGGCTATGGCCAGACCGGCCCCTATGCCGAACTGCCAGCCTATGACGATCTCATTCAGGGGGCCGCCGGCGTACCCTCGCTGCTGGCACTGGTGGCCGACGGTGTGCCGCGCTATGTGCCGCTCGCCTTCGTCGACCGCACGGTCGGGCTGGCAGCGGTCAATGCCATCACGGCGGCGCTTTATCAGCGCGAGCGCATCGGGCGCGGTCAGTCGATTGAAGTGCCGATGTTCGAAACCATGGTGCCCTTCGTGCTCGGCGAGCACATGGCCGGCCAAACCTTCGAGCCTTCGATGGGGCCCGCCGGCTATCCGCGCCTGCTCGCGCCTGAACGCACGCCCTATCAGACCACCGACGGCCATGTCTGCGTGCTGGTCTATACCGACCGGCAGTGGCGCAGTTTTTACGAGATCACCGGTCGGGGCGAGGCCTTCGACCGCGACCCTCGAGTGGTCAATATCGGCGAGCGCACCCGACACATCGGCGCGCTGTGCGCCGAAAACGCCACCCACTTTCGCACCGATTCGACCGCCAACTGGCTTGAGCGGCTCAACGCCGCCGATATCCCGTGCATGCGGCTGAACACGCTCGAGTCGCTCTTTACCGACCCGCAACTGCAGGCCACCGGATTTTTCGAAATGGTCGAGCATCCGAGCGAAGGTCGCGTGCGCCAGATGCGGGTACCGGCGAGCAGCTCCGAGCCCGGTCGCAACCAGATGCTGCCCGCCCCGCGCCTGGGTCAGCACAGCCGCGAAGTGCTGGGCGAAATCGGCCTGAATGCCAGCGCAATCGATGCCCTGATCGCCAGCGGCGCGGTCAAGGCGAGCTGACCCTGCGATTCTGACTCTGCCACCCTTCATCAACCGCCATGACTTCTCACACCACAACTCTGGACAGCACTGCCGACAGACCCGATTTCGACGTCATCATCATCGGCGCCGGCTTGTCGGGCCTCTATCAGCAGTATCGGGTTCGCGAACTCGGTCTGTCGGTGCGGGTGATCGAAGCCGGCAGCGATGTCGGTGGCACCTGGTACTGGAACCGCTATCCCGGCGCGCGCTTCGATTCGGAGAGTTATTCCTACGGCTTTTCCTTTTCAAAGGAACTGCTTGACGAGTGGAACTGGTCGGAGCATTTCGCCCCGCAGCCCGAGACCCTGCGCTATACCGCTTATGTGGCCGACAAGTTCGATCTGCGCCGCGACATCGTCTTCGGTCGGCGCGTGAACTCGGCCCACTGGCAGGAAGCCGCGCGGGTCTGGCAACTGGGCCTCGATGACGGACAACACCTGAGCGCGCGATTTCTGATCACCGCGATCGGCGCGCTGTCGGTGCCCACGCTGCCGCTGGTCGACGGCATCGAGCGCTTCAAGGGTGTGTCGTGCCATACCGCCAAGTGGCCGCACGAGCCGGTGAGTTTCGAAGGCAAACGCGTGGCGGTGATCGGCACCGGCGCGACCGGTATCCAGACGATCCAGGAGGTTGCCAAGACGGCGGCGCATCTCACCGTCTTTCAGCGCACCGCCAACTGGTGCGCACCGCTTCACAACCGAAAAATCACCGACGACGAGCAGCGCGCAATCAAGGCCGGCTATACCGAGATCTTTCAGCGCTGCAGCGAAAATCCTGGCGGATTCATTCACAAGCCCGATCCGCGTAGCGCACTCGAGGTCTCGCGCGAAGAGCGCGAAGCCTTCTGGGAGCAGCGCTATGCCGAGCCGGGCTTCGGCATCTGGGTCGGCAACTATCGCGACATCCTGACCAACCGCGAGTCCAATGCGCTGATCTCGGACTTCATCGCGCGCAAGGTTCGTGAGCGGGTGAAAGACCCGGCAACCGCCGAAAAGCTCATCCCGAAAAACCACGGCTTCGGCACCCGACGCCTGCCGCTGGAGACGCGCTACTACGAGGTCTACAACCAGCCGAATGTCGAGCTGGTCGATCTGAACGAGACACCGATCGAGCGCATCACGCCCGACGGCATCCGCACGAGTGCGGGCGAGCGTGAATTCGACATGATCATTTATGCCACCGGCTTCGATGCGCTAACCGGGGCCTATGACGCGATGGATATCCGCGGTATCGACGGCCGGCGCCTGAAGGACGACTGGACGGGCGGTGCAAAAACCTTCTATGGCATTCAGAACGCCGGGTTTCCCAACCTGCTGATGGTCATGGGTCCGCTGGGTGCACTCGGCAATATTCCGCGCAGCATCGAGTTCAATGTCGAGTGGGTTTCCCGCCTGCTTGGACACATGACAGCCCGGGGTCATACCCGGGTGGAGGCGCGCGCGGAGAGCGTCGAGGCCTGGATGGACATCGTGAGGGCAAGCGCGGTCGGGCTGCTCTCGAACGAGGTGAACTCCTGGATGACCGGCGTCAACCGCAATGTGGCGGGTAAATCAGAGCGCGTGCTGGCCCGCTACAGCGGCACCGGCCCCGAGTATCGGGCCCGGGCGGAAGCGGTGGCGGCCGGGGGATATCGCGAGCTTGAGCTCAGTTGAGTCGAGCTCAGTTGAGTCGAGCTGATTGAGGTCGCTCAACTAGGTCGTCAGGTCGCCCTGAAGCACAACCGGCTCGAAGGAGACTGACCGGTCGCCGGCATCGGCCCAGATCTGACCTTCCTGGACGGTGATGCTCACCTGCATCTGACGGGCGGCCATCGCGGCAAGCTCGGCGCCAGCCTCAGGTGGAATCGACAGCACGACCAGGTTCGAATGGCGGGCGAGGGCCGGGCCCTGGTCGTCCCACCATTGCCGGGCCTTGTGCCCGCCATAGGCCATGACCACGACGCTTGACGAGCGGCCTGCCGCCTTGCGCACCCACTTCTCGTCGGGCAGGCCGACCAGCACCGACAGTTGCACCGAGCCGGTCAGATCGCGCAGCACCAGGTCGGGCTCGTCCTCTGCCGACAGGCCGCGTCCGAACTCGAGCGCTTCATCGGCATTAAGCGCCCAGGCGAGCAGGCGGATCATCATCCGCTCCTCGGTCTCGGAGGGATGGCGCGCAATCGTCAGCGCATGCGTGCCGTAATGGCCACGATCGAGATCGGAAACCGTGAGATCAGCCTTGTAGACCGAGGCGCGCAATGCCATGAGGACTCCGTGGTCAGCGCCACTGCGTGAACGAAGTTGGCATCGTACGCGCTCGGTGAGAGGCCTATTGGTCCGGCGTCTTGGGCCCCCAGCGGGTCAGACGCACCGACAGCGCGGTCGAGACCCCATAGACCGCCATCGCCAGACCGACCAGCGCAAAGTAATGCCAGGCCGGCGCCTGCTGCGACTTCAGCCAGACACCGCCGACCGCCACCAGGGCCAGCCTCACGCTGGCCGCCAGCACCGGGCCAAGAACGCGGCCGGACCCCTGGGAGGCGAAATAAAGCGTGAGCCCGACACCGAAGAGGCCGAAAGCCGGCCCCGCCCAGTGCAGGTATTGCCGCGCATTGTCGAGCACCACCGGGTCGGTGGTGAAGAGGCCCGCCCACAGATCGGGGAACATCCACACGATCAGTCCGACCACACTCAGGTTCAGGCCCGACACCGCGGCCGCCGTCCAGGCGACACGGCGGGCCCGAGCGATATCGCCGGCACCGACCGCCATGCCCACCATCGGGACCGAGGCCACGCCGATGCCGAAAGCAATCGGAACCAGCAGGAACTCGAGGCGCTGGCCGATGCTGTAGCCGGCCAGCGGGGCCACACCCAGCGGCGCGATCAGGGCGGTGAAGATCAGCACGGTCATGACCGACTGCACCGGCGACAGGCAGGCAAGCGCGCCCACTTTCAGGATGTCGACGAACATGTCGCGGCGCAGCGAAAAACCGGCCCATTGCAGGCGCAGACGAGCCCTGCCCGAGCTCAACCACCACCACAGAAACGCAGCCACCAGCGCCGAGGCGACCAACTGCCCCATGGCGACGCCCGCCATACCGAACCGCGGCACCGGGCCCAGCCCCAGACCGAGGGTGCCACCGAGCGCGATCTGGATGAGCGAGAGCACCAGCAGCGACACCGAGGGCACGCGCATATCGCCGGTTCCGCGAATGATCGACGACAGGGTGTTGACCATCCAGGTCAGCCAGGCCCCCAGAAACAGCACATTCGCATACGCCACCGCCTGCTCGAGCACTTCACCCTTGCCACCGAGGAAGGAAAAGATGGTGCGACCGAAAACCAGAAAGAGCACTGTCGTGGCCAGGCCGGCCACCAGACCGATGACCGCGGCATGCAAGGCGAGGGTGCGCGCCCGCTGCGGATCGGAGGCTCCCAGCGCGCGACTGACCGCCGATGACACCCCGCCACCCATGGCGCCGGCCGACATCATCTGAACCAGAGTCGCCAGCGGAAAAACCAGCGCCATGGCGGCCAGCGGCACCGTGCCGAGCACCCCGACATAGCGGGTCTCGGCGATGCCGACGATCACCGACATCACCATGGCGATCACATTGGGCACCGCCAGACGCAACAGGGTGGGCAGGATCGGACCGGTAGTGAGGGACATGGCGGATGGCGTCGGCGGATTGACAGACAGAACAGCGGAAAAGAGCACGCCGCGGATAGTTCAACGTTCGGGCAAACTGTTGTCGAATGATTGTACCTGCAATAGTTGCATATGCAATCATTACCGATACAATCTGCCGATGACCACCACTGATGTCCAGCCGCAGGGCTGCACCAACTTCAAGTTGCGCCAGTTGCTGCGCACCGTGTCGCGTCACTACGATGCCGAGCTTGCCCGTGCAGGCCTCAAGGGCACGCAGTACTCGCTGTTGTCGCATGTAGTCAAGCTCGGCCCTTTGCAGCCTCAGGCACTCGCCAGACAGATGGGCCTGGACGCCTCCACCCTCACCCGCAATCTGCGACCGCTGATCGAGATGGGCTGGGTGAGCCAGGGTCCGGGCGACGACGCCCGCAGCCGCATCATCATCGCAACGCCTTCGGGTCGTGCGAAACACGCCGAAGCGCACCGCCACTGGAAGCGTGCCCAGCTCGCACTCAACGATCGGCTCGGTACCGCCACGGTGGTCGCGCTGCATTCGCTGATCGATGACGGCCTGGCACGACTCACGCCCGCGCCGCAGACCGGCACTGACGAGATCGACGGCTGAGGGCGACACGGGTGATGGTCGTTCGCCTCGCACGACCATCACCACCATGCACCCGGTCATGAAGACCGTCATACTCGGATGCGATACTGCACCCATGAATACCGACACTTCGTCCTCCTTGGCCGGGCACCCCGACCGCGCTGACCGCCTTCAGGGCGCGCCCAACTTTCGCGCCATCGATGCACTGCCCGCCGCCGCAGGGGGCAGGCTAAAGCGTCTGCGGCTGTTTCGATCCGACGCGCTGCACCGACTCAACGACGATGACCTTGTCCGACTGCGCGGCTTGCGCATCGGCACGGTGCTCGACCTGAGGCGCGACGACGAGCGCGAGACGGCACCAAACCGTTGGCCCGCCGACATGCAGCCGGTGACGCGGGTCTTCGACTCGGCGCCCGAACTGCAGGCTGTGCGCGCCGGCGGCTGGCATGCATCGCTCGAAGACCCGAGCTTTGATGCCGAGCGGGCGCGACTCTGGATGATCGAAACCTACGCCCGGATGCCAGCGGCGCTGGCGCCGGCGGTCAGCGCGGCGATCATCCATGCCAGCACACCGCAGACCAGCGACACACCACTGCTGGTCCATTGCACCGCCGGCAAGGACCGCACCGGCTTCGTGTGCGCCATGGTGCTGTCAGCGGTTGGCGTGCCGCGCGAGTCGATCATGGCCGACTATCTCGAAAGCAGTGTTCGTCGGCCCCCCGCCCAGATGGCGGAGGTCCTGCTGTCCTACCATGGCATCGCGCGCACGCCTCGCAAGCAATCGGCGCTCGAGGTGATCGCCGGCGTGCAGAACGACTTTCTGATGACCTCGTTCGAGACGGTCGAGAAAGACTTTGGATCGGTCGAGGCCTACCTGAGCGCCTGCGGGCTTGGCCCAGCGCAGCGCGACGCCTTGCACGCCGCGCTGCTCGACTGAACCTCTCCGGGGTCGCCCAAAGGCTCGGGTCCCGCTCGGGTCCCGCTCGGGTCCCGCTCAGGTCCCGCTCAGGTCCCGCTCAGGTCCCGCTCATGTTCCGCTCAGGTTCCGATCACCCCGCCGTCGAGCTTGCGGATCACCACGGTGGCCGAACGCGGACGACCGCCATCGGGCCAGCGCGAATAGCGGCTCGGCGCATCCGGATCGGCCCGCTCGGACGGTGACTCACCCGGATGCTGGATGTTGATGAACATCGTGCGCAGATCGGGCGTCGTGGTGATACCGGTGATCTCGCAGCCGGAAGGCCCGACAAGAAAGCGCCGGACTTCGCCGGTGCGCGCGTCGGCCGCCAGCATGGCGTTGTTGCCGGTATTGGCGAGATCGCCCTTGCCCATGGCACTGGTGCTCATGTCGGTCTGGATCCAGAGCGTGCCGCGGGCATCGAACCACAGCCCATCGGGGCAGGCGAAGCTGTCGCCCTTGATATTGCCGCGGGCATCGGCGCGGGTCAGCGACGGGTCGCCCGCCATCACGAAATGATTCCAGGTGAAGGCAAGACCGTCGCCTTCATCGGCGTCTTTCCATCGGATGATGTTGCCCGTGGTGTTGTTGGCACGCGGGTTGGCGGCATCGACACCGGGACGCCCTTGCGCGCCTCGCTCGGAATTGTTGGTCAGCGTGCAGTAGAGCTCGCCGGTGCGCGGATCGGCGGCGATCCACTCAGGACGGTCCATTTTCGTGGCACCCAGGGCATCGCTCGCCTGACGCGACCTGATCAGCACCGAGGCCTGATCGGCGAAGCCGCGCTCGGGCGTGAGCCCGCCGGTGCCGGCTTTCAGGGGCAGCCACTGGCCAGTGCCATCGGCATTGAAACGCGCCACATAAAGCGTGCCGTGATCGAGCAGGGTGCGGTTGGCGGCATAGCCGCCCGGCTGCATGCGGTCGCGGCTGACGAACTTGTAGATGTACTCGAAGCGGGCATCCTCGCCCATATAGACCGCCACCCGTCCATCGGGACGCACCGTGGTCGTCGCACCTTCGTGCGCCCCGCGACCCATGGCCGTGCGCTTGATCGGCGTCATGGTCGGGTCGGTCGGATCGATCTCGACAATCCAGCCGAATCGGTTGGGCTCGTTGGGGTTGCGAACCGCGTCGAAGCGTGGCTCGAACTCATGCCAGCGATAGCCGCCGCCCTTGGCGCGCAGGCCCCAGCGCCGCTGGTCGGCATCGGGCTGGTCAGGACCGTTAAAATAGAAAATGAAGTTTTCTTCGGAGGTCAGATAGGTGCCCCAGGGGGTCGGGCCGGCCGCGCAATTATTGAGCGTGCCGAGCACCATGGTGCCGGTCGGATCGGCAGCGGTGCGCATCAGCGGATGGCCTGCGGCCGGGCCGGAAAGCGTCGTCGGCGTGGCGGCAGTGATGCGGCGAGCGAACTTCGAGGGACGCACCATTTCGACATTGCCATCGGCCTGACGGGCCACCTCGACCAGCGTGACGCCATGAGCGGCGATCGACTTGGCGACCTTGTCGGCATTCCAGGTCTTCATGCCGTCGGTATGCAGCAGACCATCGTCGGTGTACTCGTTGTTGAACACCAGCACACCACGGCGACTGCCATCGAACGGGAAAAAGTGCATGCCGTCGTGATGCATGCCGACCTGCACCGCCTGCTCGGCAGCGGTGTTGGCAGCGGCCGGCGAGAAGGCCGGCATATTGCCGGGCACACCCACCGGATCGCCCCACTTGCAGATCACGGCCGAGGTGTAGCCGGGCGGAACGGTCACGGTGTCGGCGGTGCTGAGCGGCACCGATTTGAATCCGAGCTGCGGCCCTGGGGCAAAGACCGGGGCATCAGAACCGGCATTAGGGCCGGCGGTGGTGCAGCCGGCCACCAGCGGCGCGAGCAGGCTGGTCGCCGCCCCGGCAAGCCCACCGCGCACAACAATGCGTCGAGCCGGATCGGAGACTTCATGAATGCTGGGGTTTGACGACGGGTTGGAGTTTTCCATCGTCGAGAAATCTTTTGCCATGGCGGGCTCCTGAAAGTGGCGGGTCGGTTTGAAGAAAACCTGTCAGTTTGAGGGACCCGAATGACATCGGCGTGACGACAGCGCATTGGCAGCGCAGACGGCGGCTCCGCGACAACTCAGTGAAAAAAGAACGAGGCCAGTCCCAGAAAGATGAAAAAACCCATGCTGTCGGTCGAGAAGGTCAGCAGCACCGAGGAGCCGAGTGCCGGATCACGCCCGACCCGCTGCAGCACCAGCGGCACCGCCATCGCAATCAGGGCAGCCAGCAGCATGTTGAGCACCATCGCCAGCATCATCGTCAGACCGAGCATCGGGCCTTCGGGCGTTTCGCGATAAAGCAGCCAGGCAAAGGCACCGGCGATGCCGCCCCAGACCAGCCCGTTGAGCAGCGCAATCAGAACCTCCTTGCGTACAAGCTGCCGGGTATTGCTCGAGGTGACCTGCCCGAGCGCCAGCGAGCGGATGAAAAGCGTCATCGTCTGGTTGCCCGAATTGCCGGCGATGCCGGCCACAATCGGCATGAGCGCCGCCAGCGCCACCACCTTTTCGATGGTGCCCTCGAAGGCACCGATGACCCGCGAGGCAAAGAACGCCGTGCACAGATTCACCCCCAGCCAAAGCCAGCGATTGCGCGCCGAATTGATGATCGAGGCAAAGAGGTCTTCTTCATCGCGAAGACCGGCGGCCGACAGCACCTCGGTATCGTTTTCCTCGCGGATCACATCGACCACCTCGGCCACCGTGAGACGACCGATCAGCCGGCCGCGGACATCGACCACCGGCGCCGAGATCAGGTCGTAGCGCTCGAAGGCCTGCGCCGCCTCGCCGACCTTGTCGAGCGCCTGCAGCGAGAGCAGGTCGCGCTTCATCACGTCTTCGACCGTCGAATCGGGCTCGCTCACCAGCAGCCGGTCGAGCGGCAACGAGCCCTGCAGCACATCATGACGGTCGACCACGAAGACCTGATCGGTATGGTCAGGCAGTCGCTCGAAGCGGCGCAGATAGCGCAGGACCACCTCAAGGGTCACATCCTCGCGAACCGTCACCAGCTCGAAATCCATGCGGGCACCGACGGTCTCTTCGGGATAGGACAGCGCCGCACGCAGCTGCTCGCGTTCCTCGGGGGTGAGCTGTCGGCGCACCTGCTCGACCACGTCGTCGGGCAGATCGTCGGCAATCTCGGCCAGGTCGTCGGTATCGAGGGTGCCGGCAGCCGCGACCAGCTCATCGCGATCCATCGAGGCGATCAGGGTCTCGCGAACCGAGTCGGAGACCTCGACCAGGATCTCGCCATCACGCTCGGCCTTGACCAGATCCCAGACCACCATGCGCCGGTCGCGCGGAAGGGCCTCGAGGATGTAGGCCACATCGGCCGGATGCAGGGGCTCGAGGCGATGGCGCAGTCGGCTCAGGTGCTGGCCGACCGCGACATTCTCGACCAGCACACGGCGCTCGGGGTCGAGTGACTCGGTCTCGTGGCGAGCCTGCTCGCGCACGACCTGCAGGCGGTCGAGCAGATCTTCGACCTCGCCGAGCGCCCGCTGGGCGTCCTCGGGGTCGCGCGGATGGGATTGTTCGATCAGATCGTCAGCGACGTGCGGATCGCGATCGGTGGGTGAATCGTTCATTGGCTTGGCCCCGGGTCGGGAAAAATGCGACCCGTGGTGCCAGGCAACGCTGTCAGCGGTGGCTGGCTCCGGGCCGCACGATGATGGTCGGCTGATTCACGTGATGACACAGCCTCTGGCGGCTGCGGTGAGTTCGGATGACGCGCATTTTAGGCGGCAGCGGCACTCCTGCGCCAGTCTCCTGCGACAGACGACCGAAATTTCAGGGTGTCTGGACCGATCCCATCCAGCGCTGGATCACGGCAGCACGCCGAGCCAGGCCGGGTGCACCCGGATTGCGATCGTAAAAGCGCGGGCGCGGCAGCATGGCGGCCATGCGCGCCGCCTGCGCGGCAGAAAGGCGCTCGGCCGGCACGCCATAGAGATGTCGGGCACCGGCCTCACAGCCGAAAACGCCGACACCCCATTCGGCCACGTTCAGATAGAGCTCGAGGATCCGGTCCTTGGAGAGCACCGCCTCAAGCATGAAGGTGATGGCAAGCTCCTGCGCTTTGCGCAGATAGCTGCGTTCGCCGGTCAGAAACAGATTCTTTGCCAGTTGCATGGTGATGGTCGATCCGCCGGCCGTCACCTTGCCGCGCCGCTGATTGCGCTCATGGGCCTTTTCGATTGCATCCCAGTCGACCCCCTCATGGTCGGTGAAGCGCGCGTCTTCGGCGGCAATCACCGCACGCTTGAGCTGGGGTGAGATGCGGGAATAAGGCACCCACTGGTAAGACAGCTGAGCGGCAGGGTTCTGCTGGCGCAGCACGGCGAGCTGCTCGCGCATGAACCGGGTCGACTCGGGCGCATGGGTCTTCCACCAGACGATATGGCCGAGATACCAGCACTGAAGGGCGATCAGCGCGACCAGCCCGACGAGCAACAGTGCGCCCAGCGCACGGACCCCGCGGCGCGCCATAGCGAATCGACGCGCCACGGCGTTCAGGCGGACGGGCGCGCAGCGGCGAGCTGCTCGCGCAGCATCGCGTAGACCGGCAGCGTGGCCGGCCGCACACCGCGCCACAGGGCAAACGACTCGGCGGCCTGTGCGACCAGCATGCCGAGCCCGTCCTCGATGCGCGGGCAACCGGCATCGGCCGCCGCCCGCATGAAGGCGGTGGGATGGGCGGCATAGACCATGTCGAGCGCCAGGCGCACTCCCGACCAGGCTGCGGCCGGCACCGGCGGCGAGGCGTCGGCAAGACCTGCCGAGGTGGCATTGACGAGGATGTCGAAGCGGCCCGCAATCGCGTCAAAGCCACCGGCCGACAGCCGCGCCGCATCGGCCGCGGGCAGCCTTGCGCCAAGGTCGCGCACCAGTTCATGGGCACGGTCCGCAGTGCGGTTGACGATCATGAGGCGCTCGATACCGGCGGCCAGAAAGGGCTGCACCACGCCGCGCGCGGCGCCGCCTGCGCCCAGCAGCAGCAGGCGCGCGCCGGCCAGCGGCTGGCCGATTCGATGCTCGATGTCATCGACCAGCCCGGCGCCGTCGGTGTTGTCGCCAAGCACGATGTCGCCATCGAAGACCAGTGTGTTGACCGCCCCGGCGAGTGCGGCCCGCGGCGTGAGCGAATCGGCCAGCCGGAACGCCTCGGTCTTGAAGGGCAGCGTCACATTCAGACCCCGACCGCCCTCGGCACGGAAGGCCGAAACGGTGGCCACGAATCCGTCGAGCGGCGCAAGCAGCCGGTCGTAGACCATGTCCTGATCGGTCTGCGCGGCGAACTGGGCATGGATTGCCGGGGAGCGGCTGTGCGCGATCGGATTACCGATGACTGCGTAGCGAGCTGGTTTCGAGGCCATCGTTGGTGAAGGTCCAGGTGCGTACGATCTGAAGGATGTCGCCGTCGCGCGCCATCTCGGGCGTGAAGCGCTCGTAGGGCTGTCCGGCGTAGATGATTTTTTTGACCGCCCGGTTGAGCGACTCGAACTTCGACTTCTTGTTGATCACGACATCCACGACCTTGCCGTTGCGGTCGATTTCGGCGGTGATGATCAGCGAGTCGTAATGACGTCCGCGGGATTCGGGCGGATAGCGTTCGGTGCCGATCTGCTCGATGCGGCTCGCCCAGTCGGCCACATAGCGGGCGTAATTGACTCCCACCGCATTGATGCCGAAGGTCAGACGCTTGGGGCGCTTGTTGTAGTCCTCGATGTTCTTTTCGACCTCGGCCTGCATGCGCGACAGCACACTCTGGACAGCCTCGCTCTCGGTGCCCTCCGGGGTGGGCGTGGCATCTTTGGACGTCTCGGGCACGACATAGGATTGCGGCCCGCGGGCCATCGTCATCAGCTCACGCTGCTGGCGCTCGAGCTGTTCGATCTGCGAGCGCTTGGACACGATCGCCACGCCGTCCTGGGCGGCGGTTTCGGCAGGCAGGGGCGAGCGGGCACGGCCACGCTCGTTTTCGCCGCCACCCTCCTGATTGACCTGAGCCAGCACCTCGGGGGCAAGCGGCGCATTGAGCGTACGGGCATTGAGCAGGATGACTTCGAGACGGGAGTCGGCCGGGTTGAGCAGGGACTGAATCGGCGGCGAAAACCGGGCGAACATGACGA
>CAMCXH010000112.1 GCA_945883285.1 Bordetella parapertussis
AAACTCGATCGCGATGCCTTCATGAACGAGATCGCCGAGATGACCCGGCATATCGTCGAGCGAGCCAAGGGCTACGGCACCAGCGATGTTCCCGGCGACTATGCAACGCTCGATCAGCCCTGCCCTCGCTGCGGTGCAGTCGTGCGCGAAAACTACCGGCGTTTTGCCTGCAGCGGCTGCGACTGGTCGATCACCAAGTCGCCGTCGTCGCGCCTGCTCGAGCCCACCGAGGCCCAGGAGCTGATGCGCGACAAGACCATCGGTCCGCTGCACGGCTTTCGCAGCAAGATGGGCCGCCCGTTCTCGGCCATCCTCAAGCTGGTCGAGCCCGACTGGAAGATGGAATTCGATTTCGGCCAGTCGGATGCTGGCGGCGACAGCGATGAGGCCATCGACTTCTCTGCGGCCGAGCCGGTTGGCGCCTGTCCGCGATGCCAGTCTCGCGTCTATGAGCACGGTATGAGTTACGTCTGCGAAAAATCGGTCGGCGCCGCTCGCAGCTGCGACTTCCGCTCGGGCAAGGTCATCCTGCAGCAGCCGATCGAACGCGCCCAGATGGTCAAGCTGCTGTCGGAGGGCCGAACCGATCTGCTCGACGCCTTCGTGTCATCACGCACCCGCAGACGTTTCAAGGCTTTCCTGGTGCGCCAGCCCGATGGCAAGGTCGGCTTCGAATTCCAGGCGGCCGCACCAAAGTCACCGGCGGCGGCCGCAGCAGCGGCGGAAAAGGCCAAGGCCAAGGCAGCAATCGCTGCCGCGGCCGGATCATCGGACGGTCAGTCCGACGACTCAGTGCCAGCCTCGCCCCCCAAAAAGACCACCGCGGCGGCCAAGGCGGCGGCAAAGACCGCACCCAGGACCGCACCGAAAACTGCTTCGAAAACTGCTTCGAAAGCCGCACCCAAACCAGCCGCCAAAAAAGCGGCCGCTGCGCGCGTTCGAAAGGCCACCTAGTCATGCTTCGGGATCGGTTGGACGCAGCGCGCTCCAACTGATCGCCCGGTCGGCTCCGGACTGCAGCCACCTGCGACCCGCCGACAGACGGCTCGCGACCGCCGACCCTTGCAAGCTCAGCCCGACAAACGCCCGGCCGGCACCCAGAGTTCAATGGCGACTCGCTGAGCATCACTGAGCGTTGCCATATCAATTCCTTCGGCGCGCTCCCAGATCAGGCGTCCATACAAACCGCCCAAGGTCGCCACCTCGCGCGTCAGCGAGCCTTCAACCCCGCTGGCCGGCTGCACGGCGCGCGCGCGGTTGATGGCGGATTCGAGATCTCCGATGCTGATCCAGCTGCTCATGGCGAGTCGACGGCTAAGCCAAATCAAAAAGAGGGATGAACGCTAGCACACCGGCGGGTGGCAATTTGACGACGCTCACCCCCTCAGGTATTCCTTTCGCGATTTGCGACCGTTAATCTGACTGTCATGATGACGTTCGACAGCCCCCCCCTGAATCTGCCTGCCGGCGAACCGCTTCCCGAGCCCTTGTCGCCGGTCGATGAGCTGGTTCAAGCCGACTGGGTGTTCGGCTACGGCTCGCTGATCTGGAATCCCGGTTTCGAGTTCTCGGAGGCCAGGCTCGGTCGGGTTCACGGCTATCACCGCGCCTTCTGCATCCGCTCGACCAGCTACCGAGGCACGCCCGAGCAGCCCGGTGTCGTGCTCGGACTCGACCGCGGCGGATCCTGCATCGGCATGGCCTTCCGACTCAAGCCGGAGTCGCGCCGACGGGCGATCGAAGCCCTCTACGAGCGCGAGATGACCGGCGGCGTCTATGTGCCACGCGTCCTGAGCGTCTCGGTCAGGGGCTCTCATCAAGTGCAAGCGCTCACATTTACCGCAAACCAGCGCAGCCCGTCCTATGAACAGCTCACCGAAAGCGAGATCGTGCGGCGGCTGTCGTCGTGCTGCGGCCAGCGTGGCTTCAACCGCGACTACGCGCTGCTCACCCTGCGCAGCCTTGCCGAGCACGGCGTGCGCTGCTCGCACCTCGGTCGCCTGAGTGTCGAGCTCGCGGCGGCCCCTTGCAGCGACACGCTCGAGGCCAAGCCGCTCTGACGGGCCGGCTGCCGGCCCGTCGCCATGTCCGAATCGACCGTGCCGGTCCTTGAACGGCCTGCCAGCCCGAGCCCTTCTGTGTCCCAGGTGTTCGCCGACATCGGCCCGGGCTATGCGGTCAACGGCCTGGTCGGTTTCATCTTCGCGGCGACCGGTCCGGTGGCGATCGTGCTGGCCTCCGGCTCGCAAGGCGGACTGGGCCAGGCCGAACTGGCATCGTGGCTGTTCGGCGCCTTCTTTCTCAACGGTCTGGTCACGATTGCGCTGAGCTGGCGCTTTCGCACGCCGCTGGTCATTTTCTGGACCATTCCCGGCACGGTCCTGGTCGGCCAGGCCCTGCTGCACACCCCCCATGCCGAGGTCATCGGCGCCTTTGTCGCCACCGGCCTCTTTGTGACCGCGCTCGGACTCTCGGGATGGATGCGTCGTGCTCAGGCCCTGCTGCCCATGCCGATCGTGATGGCCATGGTGGCCGGCGTCTTCCTGCGTTTCGGACTCGATCTGGTCAAAGCGGTCCACCAGGACCCGGCGGTCGCCGGACCGATGGTGCTGGCTTTCGTGCTGCTGAGCGCCCTGCCGCGGCTGGCCCGCTGGTTGCCCCCGATCATCGGGGCGCTGCTGATCGGCGCAATCGCGGTCGCAATGACCCATTCGATCGACTGGTCTGCGGCATCGAGCCTGTCGATCGTGGCACCGCGGATCACCCTGCCGGTCTTTTCCTGGCGGGCCTGCCTCGAACTGGTGGTGCCGCTGGCAGTCACTGTCCTGGTGGTTCAGAACGCCCAGGGTTATGCGGTCCTCAAGACGACCGGCCATGACGCGCCGGTGAACTGGGTCACGCTGGCCTGCGGCCTCACCTCGATCGTGAGCGCCTTCGTCGGAACGGTCTCGAGCTGCCTGACCGGGCCGACCAACGCCCTGGTGTCGTCGTCAGGCGCACCGGGGCGCCATTACACCGGCGCGATCGTGGTCGGCATCCTGGCGCTCGCCTTCGGGTTTTTCGCCGGCACCGCGACCAGCCTGATGCTGGCGGCACCCAAGGCCTACATCGCCGCGCTTGCCGGGCTGGCGATGCTCAAAGTCCTGCAGGCGGCCTTTGCCACCGCCTTTCGCGACCGCTTTGCGCTCGGCGCGCTGGTGACCTTTCTGGTGACGGTCGCCGACCTGCCGATCCTGAACATCGGCGCGCCGTTCTGGGGCCTGATGCTCGGCCTCGCGGTCGCCTGGCTGCTCGAGCGGCCTGACTTCAGCATCGAGCGAGACCCGCCGGCGCGGTGAACCGCCTCAGAATCAGGCTCCGGGGCTTGTACGGTAGAGTGGCGGCGCCGCGAAATCACACCACGAGCCAACGCCATGTCCGATCAGCCCTCACAATCGGGTCAGCACAACCCGACCACTTCTGTTGCGCCCGGCCAAACCGCGGCGCCGCGCCAGGACTTCGACCTGACGCGATCGGTGATGACGATCGTGGCGCTGACCGCGCTGGTCGGCGGCAGCCTCTGGGTGCTGAGCCCCTTCATTCCGTCGCTGATCTGGGCGGTCACGATCGTGGTGACCACCTGGCCGCTGATGATCAGAGCCGAAAAAATGCTGTGGGGCCGCCGCGGACTGGCGGTCACCGTCATGACGCTCGCCCTGCTGCTGCTGTTTTTTGTGCCGCTCACGCTGGCGATCATGACCGTGCTCAACAACGTCGACACCATCAGCGGCTGGATCAAGCTCGCCTCGAATCTCAAGGGCAGCGAGCCGCCGTCCTGGCTGGTGTCATTGCCGGTGGTCGGGCCTCGCATCGCCAGTTTCCTGACCGATATTGTCGAGCATGGCGCAGACCCCCTGCTCGGCAAGGTCATGCCTTATGTCGGCACAGTTGCCGGACGGGTCCTGAAGGAGGTCGGCCAGATCGGCCAGATCGGCGTGCAGTTTCTGCTGAGCGTGCTGCTGTGCGCGGTGCTCTATGCCTATGGTGAGGACGGCGCGCGGGCCGTGTTGCGTTTTGCCCGTCGGCTTGCCGGCGACCAAGGCGTGCGTATGACACGGCTTGCGGCGGCCTCGGTTCGCGGCGTCGCGCTCGGCGTGGTGGTAACCGCGATCGTCCAGTCGGTGCTGGCCGGGCTTGGCCTGACGCTGGTCGGTGTGCCGGCGGTGGCGCTGCTGACCGCGCTGATGTTCCTGCTGGCGCTCGCGCAGATCGGCGTGATCCCGGTGCTGCTGCCGGCCGTCATCTGGCTCTACTGGAGCGGCCAGATCGGCCTGGCCATCGGGTTGCTGATCTGGACGGTGGTGGTCTCGACCATGGACAACTTCCTGCGACCCTGGCTGATCAAGAAAGGGGCCGATCTGCCCTTCCTGCTGATCTTCGTCGGCGTGGTCGGCGGACTGATCGCGTTCGGGCTGATCGGCATCTTTATCGGGCCGGTCGTGCTCGCGGTCACTTACACCCTCTTCGATGCCTGGACCTCAGATCACCCGGCGCCGCCGCTGGAGCACTGAACACTGTTCGCGGGTCGCAGCGCACCGGGTGCCGACGGCTGACCGGCGGCTGCCGGGCGTCGCGCCCAGCCGCTGCCGCTAAGCCTGCGACACCCTCGCCAGTGCCGCCCGAATCGCCAGTGCCGCCCGCGTCGAGGCCACGATCGACAGTTTCATGGTTGCCCTGGTGGCGCCCACGAAAAGCTTTCGAATGCTTCGCTCGTCCATCGCTTCGAAGTCGACTTCACTGAACACCACCGCCGGAGCGGCCTGCCCCTTGAAGCGATAGACCGACTCGACCAGCAGTTCGCCGCCGGTATAGACCGGCTGCGCCAGCAGATCGTAGCGGCCGGTGAAGCGACGCACCGGATGCGGCCCGATGGCATCGAGCGACAGCAGCGCCGACTGCTCGCGGCCGCGAAAGCTGATCACGGCGATGTCGTGACGCCGAAAGCCCGCCGCCAGGCAGCTGCGGATCGCCTCCTTGGTTGCCGCCAGCATCTGCGCGGTGTCGGCATAGTCGAAGATCTCGAGCTCGGCGCCGGCCAGCGGCCCGGCCGCCTCGATACGGACGTCAGTCGGCAGGATTGCCCGCAGAAAACCGACCACCTCGCGCGGGCTGCGATAGTTGGCTCGGGCATGCAGCATGACCCATCCTGGCAGGCGGCTTCGCTCGCGGGCATAGAGCGACTGCATCGGATCCTCGAGCCAGATCAGTCGCGCGTCGTCGCGGGCATGACGCAGCACCTGGTCGCGCCAGGCCGACGAAAAATCCTGGCCTTCGTCGACCACCACGGTATCGAAACGCCAGCGCTCGTCGATCGACACGCCGGCGGCTGCCTTCTCGAGCCGCTCGAATCCGTCAGGCGCGGCGATGTCGACCGTCTTTCCGGCATCGCGAACCAGGCGCTGACACAGTGTGTGGAAAGTGCACACCTCGCCGCCCACGGGCGCCACCTCGGCGAAATGATCGGCCAGCGGCCGGTTGTAGCAGACATAAAGCGGACGCAGACCGCGATCGATCGCGCCCCTGAACTCGGCGAGCGCCAGCTGCGTCTTGCCCGAACCTGCCGTGCCCTCGACATGCAGCCGGTAGGGCGAGAAGTCGAGCTGACGGGCCCAGTGTGCCAGTCCGCCCGAGACCCGCGTGACCATGGCCTGGGCACGGCCGACCAGCGCACTGACGTCGGTTTCAAGTTCGATCACATCCCGAAAGAAGCGGTCGACCTGATGCCAGGCCGAAGCAGACCGCAGCCCGGCCACCGATGAGGCTGATCCGGGGCCGATCGCGCCGGCGCGCTGCGCCCGGTCGCCGTCGACCTCGACCTCGACCTCGACCGACAGGATCTCGCGAATCACCACCAGCAGTTTGTCGCGCCGGCTGGCATCGACGATTCGCTCGGCGGCGACACCCGCGGTCTCCAGGCGCCTGACGCTGAAATCCGGGCAGTAGAGCAGCGCATCGACCTTCACCGCCTCGCAGCCCGGTCGGCGCGCGAGCTTGTCGCGAAGGCCGGCGGCAGTTCGTGCCATCTGGACCGCGACATTGCGCAGTCGCCCGCGCTCGCGCCGCAGCAGCCCGTCGCCCGACTCCTCGAGAAAACCGGTCTTCTGCTCGATCAGCAGGAGGTCGCCCAAGCGGTTGACCACGACGAAGTCGATGGCGTCGATTACCGAGAATCCGCGTTCGATCGTCGTCCAGTGGACCGCGTGATACACCGTGAAGTCGTTGGACAGGCCAGCAGCCAACAGGGCCAGGGTCTCGTGATGTCGCTGCGCACTGGGTGGCAGCCCTGCGCCGGGCGCTCCCGGAGCGGTGTCACTGGTGGCCAATTCGTGCCAGCCGTCTGGAATGATCCGGGCCATCCCGCGATTCTAACGGTCGGCATCCCGACGAACGGCAAACTTCGCGCGACCGATGTCACACCGTGCGCAGCGCTGCTGGGCGACCATGGGGCTTCGATTTGTTTGGCTGACGCGGTCCGCTTCCTTTGCGCACCCCCGTCGGTCATGACCGGACCGCAATGACGCCGAAAGCGTTCGACAACGTGACCAGATTTCCTGACCCCCCTTTCGGGCTGATGCGCTGCCGCGGCGCACGCGTCGCGGCCGGGCTCGGCCCTGTCTGCGGGCGGGAGTCGCCGCTGTGAATCAGGTCGTCGAAAACTCCCAGCTGATCAAGGTGCCGACCTCGCAGTTGAGCGTCGGCATGTATGTCAACAGCTTCTGCGGGTCCTGGCTGCAGCACGATTTTTTCAGAACGTCCTTTCTGATCGATTCGCCCAAAATCGTTGAACGGCTGCAGGCCAGCGGCCTGGAAGCGGTCATGATCGACCTGTCGCGCGGGGTGGCGCCTGCCCCCAAAGCGGATGTGAGCACTGCGGCCGAAGCCGCCGCCGAAGCGCCGGTCGAGCCGGTCGTCGACGTCGTCACAGAGGCCCCGAAAGCAGCGAAATCCAAGCCGCTCGCGCCGCTGTCCGAGGAGATGGACAAGGCTCGCGACGTCACGCGAATGGTGCGCAACACCGTCGAGTCACTTTTTCGGGATGCCCAGCTCGGGCGCAATCTCGATGCCCAGCGAATCGATACCGCGGTGCGCTCGGTCCATGAGAGCCTCGATCGCAACCCGGGTGCACTGCTGAGCCTGGTACGAATCAAGCGCGCCGACGAATACACCTACATGCATTCGGTGGCCGTCAGCGCGCTGATGGCGCAGCTTGCCAAGACACTTGGCATGGATGAAGCCGCCCAGCATCAGGCCGCCACCGCCGGACTGCTGCACGACATCGGCAAGGTCGGCGTGCCCAACGCGATCCTGAACAAGCCGGGACGTCTCACCGAGGACGAGTTCACGGCGGTGCGCAACCATCCGCGCAACGGCCACGAGCTGCTCGCCCGCGGCGGCGAGTTCGACGAGGTCGCACTCGATGTCTGCCTGCATCATCACGAACGCATCGACGGCCGCGGCTATCCCGATCGGCTGAAAGGCGACGAGATCACCCAATTCGCCAAGATGGGCGCGATCTGCGACATCTACGATGCAATTTCGTCCAACCGTCCCTACAAGAGCGCCTGGACCCCTTTCGAGTCGCTGCGCCAGATGGCGTCATGGGGCAAAGGGCATCTGGACCCCGACATCTTTCGTGCCTTCGTCCAGTCGATCGGGGTCTATCCGGTCGGCAGCATCGTCAAACTGAAGTCGAAACGCCTGGCGATCGTCACCGAACAGAACATCAACGAGCTGCGCAAACCGGTGCTCAAGGTCTTCTATTCGACCCAGCTGCACGAGCGGATCGAACCGCGCTTCGTCAAACTGGGCCAGGGCCAGGAAGAGGTCGTGTCGGTCGAGGATCCGGAAACCTGGAATCTGCCCCCGATCGATCAGCTGCTGATCTGATCGGCATCCCGCCCCCACCAGCGGCCCTGGCTGGCCCGGCCTTGCTTCAATTCACAGGTGTATTTCCGCACCGCATGAAGCAGCCTTGACGCGGTGCCACAATTTTGTAAATGTCAGATATTTCAACTGGTTATGGTTAGGGCAAATCGGCCTTTGTACAAATTGAAACAAGATTTTTGTTGCATTGCATCAGGAGCGCGGGTACTCTTTGCCTTGTCTCCTCCACCTCCTCAACGGTGGTTTCAGCCCGCACCCCAACCGGTGCGGGCTTTTTCTTTTGGGTTTCTCTTTACCGCGTCCAGCGTGCCGCAGCGAAGAAGAACCGGCCTAACCGCCATGACGAAAATCAGTTCATCCGGAACACCCTCGCGCATCGCCCACGGGTGACAGGCCCGCATGCTGACGATGCTGACGCCAACGGATCGTCCGAATCCGCTGCGCCTGCCCCCTTGGGAGAAACACCGCGAATGCGCAGCTTGATGGCCGAGCCAGGTCATTACCATGTGACATGTCAAAGCCAATCCGCACGCTTGACGCTGCCGACCTGTCCCGAGTGATCGAGATGGCTTGGGAGGACCGTACGCCCTTCGAGGCCATAAAGACCCAGTTTGCGCTGGACGAAGCAGCGGTCATTGCACTGATGCGTCAGCAACTCAAGCCGCAATCGTTCCGGCTATGGCGTGACCGTGTGCAAGGCCGAAAAACAAAGCACGGGGCCCTGCGACCGGCCAGCCTGAATAGCGGCCACCGGCACCAGGCGCGTCACCGCACACCGCAGCGTTGAATCGACGGCCTCGCCGTCATACCCATCGGCAAATCTTCACTGCCCCACGAGATCCGGCGCCAACCATCCAGATCCACAGACGCAGCAGGGCAGACGCAGGAGCGGCGTCTTGATCGAAGCGCCCGGCAGCATCGTCGCGATGATCGATTTCGTCGGCTCGAAATGAATGCAGGTGCGAGCGCAATGCCTGAAGAGACGCTTGCGCGCGACCTGGGTCGAGCCGGTCGATCGTGTCGATCTGTTCGGTGTAGTGATGGTCAACGAAGGTTTCAACTGCCTCGATCGTGGCGTAGACCGCCCGTGGTCCGACCCGCGCCGGCAGCGCGCCGGTCAGCCACCCGGCGATGCGCCACAGTGGCAACAGCCGGCTGCGCAGCCGCGGCGCCAGAAGCTGCTCGATTGTGGCCAGATGCCCCGATTCAGTCTCCAGGTGCTCCTGCGCAAAGCGTCTGAGGGGCACGTCGCGGGTCGTGGCGAGGATGCCGCGATAGATCATCACGGCACCGGTTTCGCCGGCGTGATCCGTGCGCAGGTCTGACAGCAGTCGCGCCGGTAACTGGCTCGCCTCGGGCGCGGCAGGCCTCGCCGGCAATGCCGAGTCAATCGGTTGGGCCTTCATCGCTGTGCGCGGACATTCATCGCGGTGCGAGAAGGCGGTACTGACTGCGTGGGCGCGGGAAAGCAGTACACAGCTGCCGCACAGTTCATATCGATGGTGAACGAGACGGCAATGTCGTCGCGGCTCGTCTGGCTGGGGAAGATGGCATGCATGACAGTCGGACCTCGGTGATGGCGAGCGGATGCTAACTGCTGTCGGTCTTTTGCAGCGCCTTGGCCGATGCAAGACCTGCTCATCAGAGCGGGTATTCGTCTCGATTTGTCAGGCTGGCCACGGACATCAGCACCGACCGATGGACTTGCGTAACCTTCAACCGCCTGAAGCCCGGTAGAGTCATGAGGTGGCTGCACCGCAGACGCGAGCCCAAATCGATGTCGGACTTGCCTGCCACCGCGTGTCACTTGGCAAATGCAGCATGGCTCATCGTGACAGCATTGCCGAACTTTAGACCTTGCTCCGCAAAATGAAGGCACCGTTGATATGGACCTGACTGTCGGCGTCTTGCTGTCTACCTTCATCCTGTCGGTGCTGGCCCTGTTCGTCTTCATCGCCTCGATGGCCAAGGGCCTGTTCGGCAGCGGTGGCGCGGCGGCGGTCCAGATCTTCGACGACGATGAGCTCGGCAGGGTCGAGGACCCCGCCGCCACACAAGCCCAGCGTGGCAGCCTGCAGCAGGCGATGAACCCGTCGGCTGGCCGGACCCAGCCCAACGCCGCGGAGGTGGTGGCCCGGCTGCGCGCCGACCAGAGCAGCTCACTGGTGGTGGGTGTGTGCCTGACCTTGGCGGTGGTGTGGCTGGTGCTGGCCTCCGTGGCCGGGCTGATCTCGTCGATCAAGCTGCACGCGCCTGATTGGTGGGTCGATCAGGCCTGGATCACCTTCGGCCGCATCCGGCCGATCCACTTGAACCTGGTGGCCTACGGCTGGTGTTCAATGGCGGGCATCGGCGTGGCCCTGTGGCTGATTCCGCGCCTGCTGAAGACCGAGCTGGTGGGCGCGCGTTATGCGCTGCTGGGGGGCGCGTTATGGACTGTGGGTGTGGTGGCCGGCACGGTGGCGCTGGCTTTGGGCCGTTCAGACGGCCTTGAATGGTTGGAGTACCCGTGGCAGATCGACATTCTGCTGGTAGTGGGCGGTGCCCTGGTGGGTTTCCCGATGTGGCTCACGCTGTTGCGCCGGCGCGCGGCGCATCTGTATGTGTCGGTCTGGTACATCGCCGCGGCGCTGCTGTGGTTTCCGGTGCTGTTCCTGGTGGCCAACTGGCCGGGGCTGCACTTCGGCGTCCAGCAGGCCTCCATGAACTGGTGGTACGGCCACAACGCCCTCGGCCTGTGGTTCGGGCCGCTGGCGCTGGCCGCGTCGTATTACTTCATTCCCAAGGTGCTGGGCAAGCCGATCCATTCCTACAACCTGTCGCTGCTGGGCTTCTGGTCGCTGGCGTTTTTCTACAGCCAGGTCGGCGGGCACCACCTTATCGGCGGGCCGGTGCCCTCATGGCTCATCACCATAAGCATTGTCCAAAGCATGATGATGGTGGTGCCCGTGTTTGCGGTGGCCATCAACCAGCACCTCACCGTGGCCGGCAACTTCCGTGCACTGCTCTACTCGCCCACGCTGCGCTTCATCGTGCTGGGGGCCATGTTTTACACCGCGTCGTCGGTGCAGGGCTCGCTGCAGGCGCTGCGCTCGGTCAACACGGTCACCCACTTCACGCACTACACGGTGGCGCATGCGCACCTGGGGCTGTACGGCTTCTTCTCGATGGTGATGTTCGGCGCCATCTACTTCATCATGCCGCGCGTCATGAAGTGGGAGTGGCCGTATCCGTGGATGATTTCGGCCCACTTCTGGCTGGTGCTGGGCGGCTTTGGCGTCTACATCATCGGCCTGTCCTTTGGCGGCTGGTACCAGGGCCTGGCGATGCTTAACAAGGACCTGCCGTTCATGGACAGCGTCACGCTGACCATCCCCTACCTGCAAGCCCGTTCGCTGGGCGGCGCCTTGATGACCCTGGGCCATCTGGTGTTTGCACTGCACTTCTTCATGATTGGCTGGAAATTCGGGCCCAGGCGGCTGGGCGCGTCCTTGCTGGCGCCGCCCTTCCTGTCGGCAGATGCCCAGGCCGATACCGCATCGCTGGCGCCAGCGCAGATGGCCAACGCACGCGGGGGTGTGCGATGAGCGCCCGCCTTGGCCGGTGGGAAATGGACGAGCTGCGGCTGGTGGTCGGGTCCATGGTGATCTTGTCGCTTGCCACGGCTTTGCTGGTGGTGATGCCCTACCTGCTGCTCAAGAACGTGCCGCCGCCCGCGGGCCTGAAGCCCTACACCAAGGTGCAACTGGAGGGCCGACAGGTCTACATCGCCAACGGTTGTGTTTACTGCCATTCGCAGCAGCCGCGTGACATTGCTCAGGCGCCCGACGCGACACGGGGCTGGGGTCGCGCTTCGGTGGCCGGCGACTACGCCTACGACACACCGCACCTGCTGGGCACCATGCGCACCGGGCCGGACCTCCTCAATATCGGTGCCCGCCAGCCCAGCCGCGACTGGCATCTCGGGCACCTGTATGCGCCGCGGGCCTACACGCCCGGGTCCATCATGCCGGCCTACCCGTTTCTGTTTGAGGTGCGAAAGGGTGCCGCGCAGCCTGGTGACGTCGTGGTCAATTTGCCGCCCAAGTGGGCGCGGCCCGGCGAAGTCGTTGTCGCCAAGCCCGAGGCCATCGCACTGGTCGAGTACTTGATCTCGCTGGACCGCACCTACCCGGCCTTGAAGCCGCTGCCAGTGCCTGCAGCCGGGGGCGCGCGATGAGCGACAAGCCCACCGCAAAAGTGCCGGACACGCCCGGCGGCAGCGAGTTCAACAGCAGTGAGTT
>CAMCXH010000113.1 GCA_945883285.1 Bordetella parapertussis
CGATTGCCGTGGAATTCGGGCGCAAGGTGCTCTTTTCGACCGAGCGACCGTCCTTCCAGGAACTCGAAGCCCACGTCAAGCAGAAGAAGGCCTGAGCGATGGCCGGCGCCGAAAAGAAGCTCCAGCCGATCATCATCAAGAAGATCAAGAAGGGTGGTCACGGCCACCACGGCGGCGCCTGGAAAATTGCCTATGCCGACTTCGTGACCGCGATGATGGCCTTCTTTTTGCTGATGTGGTTGTTGGGGTCGACCACCAAGGGCGATCTGCGCGGCATTGCCGACTACTTCAATACGCCTTTGCAGGTGGCGATGGCAGGCGGCTCGGGCTCGGGCGACAGCTCAAGCGTGCTGCGTGGTGGCGGCGAAGATCTCACGCGCACCGTCGGTCAGGTCAAACGCGGCAGCAACGATGGCGACAGGAAGACCTATACCGTCAAGGCCATGGCCGCCGACATGCAGAGAATTGCCGACGAAGAGGCAAAACTGACCAAGAAGCGGATCGAGCAATCGCTCGAGCGCAATCCGCGGCTGCGTGATGTGAAGAATCAGGTCAAGATGGATGTGACCTCGGATGGCCTGCGCATCCAGATCGTCGATGACAAGAACCGGCCGATGTTCGATTCGGGCTCGACCGTGGTCAAGCCTTACATGCGCGAGTTGCTCAACGAAATTGCCAAGGTACTCAATGATGTCGATTCGAAGGTGACCTTGTCGGGCCACACCGATTCGTCGCCGTTTTCAGGTGGTGATCGTGGCTACTCGAATTGGGAGCTGTCGACCGATCGGGCCAACGCTTCGCGTCGCGAGCTGGTGGCCGGCGGTATCGCCGAAAACAAGATTCTTCGCGTGGTTGGCCTGGCGGCGATGGTGCCTTACGAACCGGCTAACCCGGATGCGCCGATCAATCGCCGGATCTCGATTGTCGTGATGAACCAGCTTGCCGAAATGCGTCTGCTGACCGGCAATGAATTGCAGGCTGGCGATCTCGATGCCTTCGAGAAAGTGCTGATCGATGCCGGAAAGCTGCCGGTGCCGGCGCCAGTCGCAGAAGTGCCGACACAAACCGAGGGTGCTGCCCAGGACCCAACCGCGTCAAAGAGGTGAGCCGTGTCCAATGAAAACATGAAGTTCCTGATTGTTGACGACTTCTCGACCATGCGCCGGATCGTTCGCAACATTCTCAAGGAGATCGGATTCGGCAATGCCGAAGAAGCCGAAGACGGGGTGTCGGCCTTGTCGAAACTCAAGGGCGGCAATTTCAACTTCGTGGTCTCGGATATCAACATGCCGAACATGAACGGCTTTGAGCTGCTCAAGTCGATTCGGGCCGATGACGAGCTCAAGGGCCTGCCGGTGCTGATGGTCACCGCCGAGGCCCGCAAGGAAGACATCGTGTCGGCGGCGCAATGGGGCGCATCGGGCTATATCGTCAAGCCCTTCACCAAAGCCACTCTCGAGGAAAAGGTTCAGAAGATCCTCGACAAGCAAGCCAAGTGAGTGGGCGGGACCCGATCATGAAAGAAGACGACGCACTCTATGTCAATGTCGGACGTCTCACGCGGCAGCTGCACGATGCGCTTCGCGAACTTGGCTACGACCGTGATCTCGAATCGGCGGTGGGCTCATTGCCCGACGCTCGCTCGCGACTGTCCTATATCTCACGCCTGACCGGTGAAGCGGCCGAGAAGGTACTCAATGGCGTCGATGAGACCAAACTCGAGCTGGCGAAATTGTCCAGCGGTGCGATCGAGATGGCCGAGGTCTTGCGACGCGATCCGGTCTCGGCGGTGGCTTCCGGAAAACTGATGTGCTTCCTGGGCGAAGTGGGGCAGTCGGCGTCGCGCGCCGATGCCCAGCTCACCGACATCATGCTGGCCCAGGATTTCCACGATCTGACGGGGCAGGTGATCCGCAAGGTGGTTGCGCTGGCGCACTCGCTCGAAACTCAGCTCGTGCAGTTGCTGATTGACAGCACGCCTCAAGAAGATGCCGATCGGGCCGCCGCGCCCGCTGCGTCAGCGAAGGCGATCGCGCCGGTGGCGGCGATCGCCGATATCGCAGCGCAATCCATCCGGGCCGACGATCTCGACGGCCCGGTGGTGAGTGCCGACGGCCGCTCGGATGTCGTCACCGATCAGGCTCAAGTCGACAATCTGCTCGAGTCGCTGGGCTTCTGAGTCCGGCAAGTCAGCTCGACAGTCGTCGAGCGACACAGGCCGTCTCGGCCGACCACCCATGACCGAAAACCGCCCGCAGGGCGGCTGACCGCGGCAATCAGCCCGGATCGAGTCCTGTTATTCAGGGCTTAGGCCGTGATGATCGGCCGGAGAATCCCCTACAGGTTCTCTTTCGGCAATCATGGCTCAAACTTCAGACGACAGCGACGAACGGCAGTTACCCGCCTCTGAGCGGAAGCTGCGCGAGGCGCGCGAAAACGGTCAGATCCCTCGATCGCGCGAGGCGTCGCACGCGGCTGCGCTGCTGGCCGCCATCGCCACCGTTGCCATGTATGGGCCGCAGTACGCCGACCGCGCGCTCGCGCTGGTGCGCAATGGTCTGCAATTCGATCGTGTGGTCGCGCGCGAACCGAAGGCGGCGCTGAGTTTTGCCGCAGCCAGTTTCAACGAAGCCTTCTGGGCCACGCTGCCCCTGCTGCTCGCTCCGATCCTGGCCGGCGTGATGGCAACCGTGGCGGTGGGTGGGCTGGTCTTCAGCATGAAGGTTGTGGGTCCGAATTTCTCCAAGATCGATCCGATGGCGGGCATTGCCCGATTGTTCTCTCTCGATTCGCTGATTGACGTGGGCAAGCTCGCGGTGATCGCCGCTGCGGTCGGTACGGTCGGCGGATGCAATGCCTATGGCAGCCTCGGGCGCTACGCGTCTTATGCGGGAATGCCGCTGCCGGCAGCGCTCGCGACTGCCGGTGCCGATCTGCGTTCCGGAATGCTTGCGGTGTGCGCTGTCGTGATTGCTGTCGCCTTCATCGATGGTCCGCTCCAGATCTGGCGTCATCACAAGAAGCTGCGTATGACCGCTCAGGAAGCGAAAGAGGAGTTTCGCCAGTCCGAGGGCGACCCGCATATCAAGGCCAAGATACGCCAGCGCCAGCGTGAAATGTCGCGGGGTCGGATGCTGGCCGCCGTACCGTCGGCCAGCGTGATCGTGACCAACCCGACCCACTTCGCGGTGGCACTCAAGTATGACGATTCGGGCATGGGCGCGCCGCGTGTGATCGCCAAGGGTGCCGATCTGCTTGCAGCCCGGATTCGCGAAATCGCCGCCGAGTCGGGCGTGCCGATGCTCGAAGCGCCGCCGCTGGCCCGTGCGCTTTTCAAGCATGTCGAGCTCGATCAGGAAATTCCGGCGGTGCTCTATTCGGCGGTGGCACAGGTGCTCGCCTGGGTCTATCAGCTGCAGCAGCATCTCAACGGCGGCGCCGCGTTCCCGCGCGAGCCCGGCATTGCGGTCCCGAAAGGGATGGACCCCCAGGAGACTGATCGATGAACACCCGCGTGCAACCTTCATGGCTGCCGTTCCCGGTGCCGGCGCTGCGCGCGCTCGGGGCGCCGGTACTGATCATCATCCTGCTGGCGATGCTGGTGCTGCCGCTGCCCACGTTCATGCTCGACGTGTTCTTCAGCTTCAACATTGCGGTGGCCCTGATCGTTTTGCTGGTGTCGGCCTACACCGTCAAGCCGCTGCAATTTTCGGCTTTCCCGACGGTGCTGCTGATCACCACGATGCTGCGTCTGGGCCTGAATGTGGCCTCGACCCGCGCGGTGCTGATGAATGGCCATACCGGCCCGGATGCCGCCGGCAAGGTGATCGAGGCCTTTGCGCACTTCCTGATTGGTGGCAACTTTGCGGTCGGCCTGATCGTCTTCATGATTCTGACGGTGATCAACTTCGTGGTGGTCACCAAGGGTGCCGGCCGAATCGCCGAAGTGTCGGCACGATTCGCCCTCGATGCGATGCCAGGCAAGCAGATGGCGATCGACGCCGATCTGAATGCCGGACTGATCGACGAGAAAGAAGCGCGCAAGCGCCGCAAGGAAGTCGGTCAGGAAGCCGACTTTTTCGGCTCGATGGATGGTGCCTCGAAGTTCGTGCGCGGCGATGCGATCGCGGCCATCCTGATCCTGGTGGTCAATATTCTGGGCGGGCTGCTGATCGGAATCTTGCAGCACAATCTGCCGCTCGAGCAGGCCGCGTCCAACTATGTGCTGCTGGCAGTGGGCGATGCGCTGGTCGCGCAGATTCCGTCCCTGATTATTTCGCTGGCGGCGGCCCTGATCGTGTCGCGTGTCGGGGATGAAGAAGACGTCGGCGATCAGGTCGGCAAACAGCTGTTCTCGACGCCGCTTGCACTTGGCTTGACCTCGGGTGTGCTGGCGCTTCTGGGCGTCATTCCCGGGATGCCGCATCTTGCCTTCCTGCTGTTGGCAGCCGCCTGCGGCTGGGCGGCCCACTGGATGACCAAGCGCAACGCCGCGCAGGCCGCGCTCGATGCCAAGCCGGAAGAGGCGCCAGTGCAGTCGAATACCGGCGAGGCCAGCTGGGAAGATGTGACGCCGGTCGATGTGCTGGGTCTGGAAGTCGGCTATCGGCTGATCCCGATGATCGAGCGCAGTGAAGCCAGCGATCTGCTCACCCGCATCAAGGGCGTGCGCAAGAAATTCGCCACCGAGATCGGCTTTCTGCCGCCGGCGGTGCATATTAAGGACAACCTCGAGCTGCGGCCCAATGCGTATCGCGTCACGATCAAGGGTGCGATCGTGGGCGAGGGCGAGTCCTTTCCTGACCGTTGCCTGGCGATCAACCCGGGGCATGCGATGCTGCAGCTCGCCGGCACGGTGACGCAGGATCCGGCCTTCGGGCTGCCGGCGATCTGGATCGATGAGGCGCGTCGGGATGAAGCGCAGATGGCGGGCTACACGGTTGTCGATGCGGCCACCGTGATCGCCACCCATCTCAATCACCTGATGGGTGTGCATGCGAGCAAGCTGCTCGGTCGGGTCGAGGCGCAGCAGCTGCTCGATCACCTGGCCAAATACGCCGGCAAACTCGCCGAAGAGCTGGTGCCCAAGCAGTTGCCGCTGGCGGTGCTGCAAAAGGTGCTGCAGAACCTGCTCGACGACTCGATTCATATCCGCGATCTGCGCACCATCGTCGAGAGCATGGCCGAGCAGGCACCGCGATCGCAGGATGCGTCCGACCTGACGCGCGAGGTGCGGGTTGCGCTCGCGCCGGCGATCATCGACCAGATCTATGGCCCGTCTCGTGAGCTTGAGGTCATTGCTTTCGATCCCAATCTCGAGAACCTGCTGGCGCAGGCGCTTGCACCGGGCGCGCCAGGTGCGCTCGAACCCGGTGTGGCCGATCTGGTGGTCAAGGCGGCAGCCGATGCCGCCGGTCGCCAGGAAGATGCCGGCTTGCCGGCCTGTCTGCTGGTTCCCGATCGAATCCGCGTGCCGGTGGCGCGCTTGCTGAAGAAGGCCGCACCGCGGCTGCGCGTGCTGGCGCACGCTGAAATCCCTGACACGCACTCGATCCGGATTGGTCGGATCATCGGAGACGCGACATGAACGTGAAGCGATTTGTCGGACGCAACTCGCGCGAAGCCATGCGCAAACTGCGCGACACCCTGGGTCCGGATGCACTCGTGCTCGCCAATCGCCCGTGTGCCGAAGGCATCGAGCTGCTGGCTGCGGTGCCGGACATGCTCAATGGCATCGACGGTTTCGCCGAGTCGCCGGGCGCGGCCGAGTCCGATGAGTTTGCACAGGAGCAGGCGTCGGCAGTGCAATCCCTGTCGGGGCGCGATACGCCTGCGCCGCCGCCGATGAGCACCGTCTCGTTCCAGGACTATGTCCGCCAGCGGCTGCGTGATCGCAGTCGTCTGCCGGCGGCGGTCGCCGAGCCGCCCGCTGCACAGGTTCGCGCACCCGCACCTGCATCTGCGTCTGCATCTCCACCTGCGTCTGCATCTGCACCGCGGCGCGCCGCCGCAGCATCGAGTGCACCGCCATCCGGCTTCGGCTCGGCTGCCGATTCGCTGGGCGCATCGCTCAACGCTGCTGCCACAAACAGGCCGGCAGTGCGCCAGCAGCCGGCTTCGCCGAGCCGCAGGCAATCGAGCTCGCCGGTGCCACCGATCATCGGGCCGGCACATTCTTCCGAGGCGCTGGTGGCTGAGCTGCAGGCGCTCAAGGGCATGATCACAAGTCAGTTTGAAGCCATGCGCTGGTTCGACGGTGTCGCCCGTGATCCGGTCCAGGGCCAGATGCTGCGCACCATGGTTGAAAGCGGCTTTTCACTCAAGCTCGCGCGCTCGCTGGTCTCGCACTTTCCGCAGGACGGCACGGCCGCCCGCGCATCGCAATGGCTCTCCAGGGTGCTGGCCCGCAATCTGCGTTGCCTGCCCGACGCCGAGACCTTTGAAGCCGGTGGCGTCTATGCACTGATCGGTCCGACCGGTGTCGGCAAGACCACGACCACCGCCAAGCTCGCCTCGCGGCATGTGCTCAAGCACGGTCCGCAATCGGTTGCGCTGATCACGGTCGATACCTATCGGCTCGGTGCCCACGACCAGCTGCGTGCATTCGGGCGCATCCTTGGCGTTCCGGTTCACGTCGCCCATGACGCAGCCGCGCTCAACGATCTGCTGCGGCTTCGCACCAGTCGGCAGCTGGTCCTGATCGACACGGTCGGCATGGGACATCGCGACGAGCGGATTCGCAATCTGCTTGCCACGCTGTCGCGTGAGGAGATCCGCCATGTGGTGGTCGCCAGCAGCGCTGCACAAGCCGAGACGATCGACGAGTCGCTGCGTGCTTATCAGGCTCGCAAGTCGCACGGCGTCATCTTCACGAAGCTTGACGAGGCGGCCCGCATCGGTGGTGCCCTCGATTGCGCAATCCGTCAGAAGTTGCCGATTCTGGGTGTCTGCGACGGGCAGCGGGTACCGGAGGACTGGCAGTCGCCGGACCCCCAGAAACTGGTCGCCCGCGCGTTCAAGGCGAGCCGCCCCAACTGGTTCGGGCTCGAGGAAGAGAGCCTGCCGACGCTCTTCGGTGTCGCCTCGACGCTACAGAGCGAGGTCGCCCATGCTTGAGCGCGGCGTGGATCAGGCGACCGGATTGCGCCGGTCGATGACGCCTCATGGTGGCCCGGTCTTGCCGGTTGCAGGCGCCGGCGAGCATCCGGCGTTTGTTGCCAGGCTCGCTCAGGCCCTGTGCGATGGTGGACTGCGTGTGGCACTGGTGAGCGACTTCGATGATGTGCTCGAGCAGATCAAGCGCGGTCAGCCGCGCAGGGACCTGGCGGCGATGCATTCGCTTGAAGTCGGCTCCGGTTTGCAGCGGCTCGGTGTGATCAGCGCCAGCGCGGATCTCACGCTGGTAGCGGTCGATGATGCCCGTCTGGCCCGCGGGCTGACGATGCGTGCCAGCGAAGCCATCGTTCTCGCGTCATCCGATACTCAGGCAATCGCAACCGCCTATGCGCGCATCAAGGCGCTGGTCGGACTCGGGTCGGTCAAGGATGTCTGCACGCTCTTTGATCGGGGTAGCCCGAGCGCCGACGTGCGCCTGGGCCATGACCGCCTGGCGCAGACCGCGTGGCGCTTTCTGGGCATCGACATTGCCTACGGCGGAGCCGCGCCTGACATTTCGATGCCGGGCGGATATCGCCGTCTGGCCGACGATCTGGCAGACTGGTCGCGAAACCGTAGCGGGCGTTGGGCTGGCCTGCCACACTGATGGCCGGAGAAACGATGTATACCGCGCGAGGAACCCTTGACCGAAGCACCGCTGTCGAGCGCTATGCGCCGCTCGTGCGTCGTCTCGCCTCGCAGATGATTGCCAAGCTTCCGGCCAATGTCGAACTCGACGATCTGATTCAGGCCGGGATGATCGGGCTGATGGATGCGCTGGCTCGCTACGAAACCGGCCACGGCGCGCAGTTCGAGACCTTTGCCACCCAGCGCATCCGCGGTGCCATGATCGACGAGTTGCGCGGCAGCGACTGGCTGCCGCGATCGGTGCGGCGCAACCAGCGTGCCATCGAGACAGCGGTCAGTGCGGTGGAGTAGCGCACCAAGCGCCCGGCCACCGAAACCGAGATCGCGGCCCACATGGGCATTGCCCTGGCGGCCTACCAGCAGATGCTCGGTGATGCACATGGCGGGCAGTTGTTCTACATCGATGACTTCGGCGGCAGTGATTCCGAAGAAGGCTATCTTGATCGCCATGTCGGCGATGAGGCGTCCGATCCGGCTCGTGTCATGAGCGACGAGCGTTTTCGCGCCTCGCTTGCCACCGCCATCGACAATCTGCCCGAGCGCGAAAAGCAGGTCATGGGCATGTACTACGAGCACGACATGAACCTCAAGGAAATCGGCGCTGTGCTGGGCGTGACCGAATCGCGGGTCTGCCAGATGCACAGTCAGGCTGTCGCCCGCCTGCGCACGAAGCTCAAGGGCTGGTAGAGCGATCTGTCTGCGACCAAGATGATTTCCGGCCTGATCAGGCGAATGATCCCGAACGCCGACAGTGCACCGATGCCGGTCCCGGTGTCGACAACCGACAGCGTGGCGCTCAACGAGATTGCCCGACAGGCCGGCGAACTGGGTCGCGAGGCGGCCCAGCTGCATGGCGCCATTGACGATCTCGCCGCAGGCAGCCTGCTGCAGAGCTCGGGAATGCGACAGCTCGCCGGCGATATGGAGCGTATCGATACCGCCAACCGCGCGATTTCGGACGCCTCTCAGGCCGGCAATCGATCGGTGCACGAGGCCCGCGAGGCGGTGTCCCAGGTGGCGCAGGGTGTCGTGAGCACGATCGATACGCTTCGCCATGTCTCATCGGCCGCCGGTGAGATTACGCAGATCGCCTTGCAGACCCGGCTGGTCGCCTTCAACGCGTCGGTTGAAGCCAAGCGGGCCGGTGAGGCAGGGCGCGGTTTTGCGGTGGTGGCCGAGGCGGTTCGGGACCTTGCCGGCAAGGTCGAGGAATCGGCCAAACTCATCATGGGTACGGTCTCGCAGCTTGATCGTCGGGTGGCCGAACTGTCTCGCGAGATCATTGATGACGGCGGACTCAGCAGTCCTTTTCATCGGGCATTGCACCGTGCCGAATTGTCGGTCGACCAGATCGCCGTGGCTGCCCGGCACAACGCCGAGACCTGCAGCGCGATGCTTGATTCGGTCCGCCGGCTTGCCAGGCAGGTCGAAGGAACCACCGAGTCCCTCACCGGTGCACAGCACAATGCCACCGCATTGCTCGGGGTGTCCGAGTCGATGATCGAACTGACTGCCTCCAGCGGCGTCGAGACCGTCGATTCACCGTATATCGATCGGGTGCTGCAGGTGGCCGCGCTCATCAGCCAGCGCTTCGAGACGGCGCTGACCGATCGGCTGATCGATCGCGTCGACCTCTTCGACGAGGCCTATGTGCCGGTTCCCGGATCCAATCCGTTGCAGCACACCACCCGCTTTCTCAGTCTTGCCGATCGCCTTTTGCCCGAGCTGCAGGAGCCGGTCGTGTCGTCTTTGTCCAAGGTGGTGTTTTGCGCAGCGGTTGATCGCAACGGCTATCTGCCGACGCACAATCGCGCCTTTTCAAAGCCTCAGGGATCCGACCCGGTCTGGAATGCCGCCAATTGCCGCAACCGTCGGATCTTCAATGATCGGACCGGCCTGTCGGCAGGTCGCAATACCCGGCGGTTTCTGCTTCAGACCTACCGTCGCGACATGGGCGGTGGCCAGTATGTGCTGATGAAAGACCTCTCGGCGCCGATCACGGTGCAGGGACGCCATTGGGGCGCGCTGCGCATCGCCTATCAATTTTGAATCAGCTGGATGAATCTGGCGGCAGCGCCGCTCAGCTCAGACCTCAGGCAGCGTAGCCGCGCGACGGCCCTGAGCGGCGAGTCATCGACCCGGCCGCGTTGTAGACGCCCGGCGCCTGGCCGACGCCCATGGTGGCAAGCGCCCTGGCGGCTTGTGCTTCGCCGCGGGCAGCCAGGCCGGCATTGACCGCGGCGGTACGCAGCGCGCTTCTCAGCCGGTTGACCGAGTTGCCCTTAGCCGCATCACGTTGCCAGCCGGGATTGTTCAGCAGCGCATGAATCTTTGCGTGTGCACCCTGCAGTGCACCGAGGTCGCCAGAGACGATGGCCTCACGCTGCGTGTGCAGCAATTGCTCGAGCGCATTCAGTGCCCGTTCACCGGCTCCCGGACTGGCAGCTGATGCGGCTGGCATGCTCACGCGCGCTGTGCCCCGGAGCCGGGAAGGCCCAGCATCTGGCTGGCGTTGTCGATCAGTTCATTGGCGATGCGCTTGGCATCGACCGGAAACCGGCCTTCTGCGATCGCGGCTCTGACCTGATCCACTTTCTTCTCGTCGAAAGGCACGGTGCCGGTTTTGACGACGGTGGTGGTCGCCGCACTCGACAACGAGATACGGTCGACAGCGGTCGGCTCGGCGACCGGGCTGGTGGTGGCGCCCGAACGAACCGCGGGGGCCTGCTCCACGTTTCCGGTGACGCCTCCAACCATCGGCGGCTGACTATTAACTGGCTTGATGTCCATGGTGTTCTCCTGAAGGGACGGCGCAATCACCGCCTCTTATGGTGATTATCGGCCCCTGATTCCGCGACTTGAGTCCGATAAACGCAACATCCTCGACACATCCATACATTATTTGTGAATTAAATCCGGATTTCGACCGTCCGTCCGCGCAAGGTGCCGGCCACGATGCGGCCGTTGTCCGTGCGCACCCGGATCGGTTGACCCTCCGAACCCGCACCAAGCGCCTGGCCTTCACCCTGGATCACGAAGCCCTGGCCGATCATTTCGATCTTCAAGGGATCTCCTGAGGCCACGGTCTGAGCCATTCGCAGCTGCTCGGCTCGGATAACTTGCCCGGCGGCCACCGCGCGGGTCAATGTCCGGCCGACGAGCTGCGCCGGATCGGTGACCGGCGTGCCTTGTTCACGGCTCAATTCGGCTTCGATGACCTGCAGGCTGCTCAGGGGCGGGCTCACGCCTGCGGCCAGCGCTTCGGTTGCGACCAGCGCCGGGCCGAAGACCGACACCGTGATCGGCAGCGAGACCGTCCAGTTTGCACCCGACAGGCAACGCACGCCGATCGAGGTCCGTCCCCACAGGCGCGTACCCGGCAGGAGATAGGGCTCGATTCGGCCGCAGGGCGCGAGCTGCAGGCGGGGATCGAGCGAGCCGACCGTTATTTCGACGCGCCCCTTGCCGGTGGGCATCTGCTGTTCGATGAAGGCCTTGACGCCGTCGGCTGCGGTTTGCGCGTTTGCCGTACCCCAGACCGCGCAAAGCAGACCGACGATCGCGCCCAGCCTGACGGTGGCTGACAGACGCGACGAAGACGCTGATCGATAAGGATTCATGTGAAGGGTTCGAGCCAATTTCGGATGAGGTCAGATTAATGGGTCGGGCTTCGCCGACTCGGTCCGATAAACGTCACCGACTCCCCGCTTTTCGGCGCTTAAGTTTCCTGACCCGGGGCGACTATTGCCTGCATGAGGTTTCACCGGAGTTCAATGTCATGCCCGCTCGTCTGACCGAGTCCATCGATTTTCACGGCAGTGCGCTGATGTTGCGCGCCGAGCGCCAGAAGGTCCTGGCCGGCAATATCGCGAACGCCGATACCCCCGGGTTTTCAGCGCGTGACTTCGACTTCAAGGCCGCTCTGGCAGACGCCACCGGCGCGAAATCGGGTCCGGCGATGGCCAGACCGTCGGCTTCGGCCTTCATCGTATCGACGACAAATATTGGTCACGTGGGCGGCACAGCCACGGGTAATACCGGTGGCAGCCGGATCGATTCGACCGCCATGAAGTACCGCAGTCCCGAGCAGCCCAGCCTCGATGGCAACAGTGTCGATCTCGACCGCGAGCGAGCCAACTTCGCGGACA
>CAMCXH010000114.1 GCA_945883285.1 Bordetella parapertussis
AAATGGGCATCGATGGGCTGTTTTCGGCCGAGGGCGACGACTGGCGACGGCAACGTCCGCTGGTGATGCGCGCGCTCGACCCGGCCCATCTGCGTCAGTTCTTCCCGGTCATCGTCACCGCCACCGAGCGGCTGCATGCCCGCTGGCTGGCGGCAGCCGCAGCCGGTGCGCCGGTCGATGTGCGCGCCGATCTGACCCGCTATACCGTCGATGTGACCTGCTCGCTCGCTTTCGGCACCGACGTCACCACCCTGTCTCGCGAACAAGCCGATCCGCTGCAGCACCACCTCGACACGATCTTCACCGGCATCGCCCGTCGCATCAACGCGATCTGGCCAACCTGGCGCTGGCTGCGCACCCCCGCCGACCGCAGGATCGACCGGTCGCTGGCCTCGGCCGGCAAGGCGGTGCACGGCTTCATCGACAACACCCGGGCGGCGATGAAGCGCCAGCCCGAATTGCGCGAATCTCCTCAGAATCTGCTGCAGGCGCTGCTCGCCGCCAACGAAGACGCGCGTCTGTCCGATGACGAACTGCACGGCAACGTGATGACCCTGCTGCTTGCCGGCGAAGACACGACCGCCAACACCATCGCCTGGGCGCTGCACCTGCTGTCGCTCAATCCGGATGTACTCAAGGCCGCGCGCACCGAGGCCATCGAGGCCCTGAGCGCCGAAAACCCCGGCAACGCCAGGGGCACGCGCAGAATGGCACTGCGCGACTTCGACAGCACCCGCGAGCTGCCGCTGATCGAGGGCATCGTGCTCGAGTCGCTGCGCCTCAAGCCGGTGGCGCCCCTGAACATGTTCACCGCGATACGCGACACCCAGCTGCTGGGCACGCGCATTCCGGCGCGCACGCTGGTGTGCATCCTCAAGCGGCCGCCGGCCACCAGCGAAAGCTTCTTTCCTCGCGCCAATGATTTCCAGCCGCAGCGCTGGCTGGCCGGGGCCGCAGCCGCCAGCGGCGCAGGCTCGCAAAGCGCTCAGGCGCAGGCAGGCATCAGCGGCGGGGGGCGCCGCGCCTTCATGCCATTTGGCGGCGGTCCGCGCTTTTGCCCGGGCCGGTATCTGGCATTACTCGAGGCCAAGATGGTCCTCACCACGACGCTGGCCGCCTTCGATCTGCAGGCCACGAATGACCCGGTGAGCGAACAGATGGGCATGACGATGCAGCCGCAGGGCCTTCGCATGACGCTCAAGCTGCACAAGTCGGTCACCGAACGGGCACCCAGCGGCCTGGCCTGAGCCCCGCCGCTCAGTCCTCACAGATCAGTCCCCGCCGCGCGCCCGTTCGATGGCCCGCCGATCGCGCTTGGTCGGGCGCCCATGGATGGCCCGAGCCGGCTCCCCCATCAGCGTCCGCTGCTCGCGGGCCGCCTCGCGGGCGACGATGCTCTCTGGGGTTTCTTCGTAGAGGCGCTGTGCGACCGGCGCCGGGCCGCGTTGCTCGCTCAGCTCGCGCACCACCACCTGACGCACTGTCGCTTCGATGCGCACTGACACGCGCTCGCCCACTCTGAGATTTCGGGCGGCCTTGATGCGTTCATCCTCGACCAGCACACGCCCGTTGTCGATCGCATCCTGCGCCAGCCCGCGGGTCTTGAAAAACCGGGCTGCCCAGAGCCATTTGTCGATCCGCATCGTGAGGTCCTGTCGATCGATCCGTCGACCCGCTCACATGCCCCGGCGGATCACAAGCAGTGTCTGTTCAGACTGATCGAGATTGATCATGCCGACTCTCGGATAGTCCAGATCAAGGATGATCGCAAAGCTGTAGCTCATCAGCACAGCATAGAGCACGGCCAGAAACCAGTCGCGCCTGGTTTCGATGCCCATGACATAGCCCGCCAGCAAGGCACCGATCAGCGTCAGGATGAACAGAAAACTCACGATTGCCGACGGCGGATGCATGTATTGCGCCTGATGCTGCGAATCGGCGGCATCGATCATGGTGGAGATCGAATCGAGAATCCTGGCTGCGACCAGGTTGCCCGGAAACGGCGTGCCTGTCACCGACATCCGAGCCGCCTCCCAGATCCTGGACTCCAACTTGCTGCGGTCCGCAAACCGCAACTCGATCTTCGCCGGATCGATCGGTCGGGTATACATCGTGATCCGCAGATCGAGGTATTCCTTGAGCATCGAGCGCAGCGCAGGCTGGTCAGTGTCCTTGAGCAGAGCGACCGCCTGGTAGACCGTGCTGATTGTCTGGCCCTCCCTGATGATCAGGTCACGACGCTTGTCGTAACGCTGGGCGGCGTCCGAAAACGTCAGCGCGAGCAGCAGCGACAGCAGCCCGAAGATCGCAACCATGGCGGTCGACATCCCTTCGGTCATCGAATCACGGCCTCGTGCCCGCGCCCGATGACCAAGGCGCCATCCGACCTCGACCATCAACAGCATCATCAGCAGCAGCGCGACCGGAACAACATGATCCGCGACGAAAACAAGCCGGAACAAGTCGGTCATCAGCGTCGCATCGGCAATGGGACTGGGCTAAGCCTGGCCTGCCATGGGTCGGTCAGGCAACTGCGCAAACGCGAGCGCGTCCTCGAGCCGGTCATCGCCCCAGAACAGCTCATCGCCGATTGTGAACGACGGTGATCCGAAAAGCCCCATCGCCTCGGCCGCATCGGTGGCCGCCCGAAGCAGCTGCTTGTTGGCATCGGATTGCGCGGCCACCATCACCTCGTCGGGATTGCGGCCCAGCGTGGTCAGGGCTCGGCGCAGGTTGTCATCGGTGCCGATGGCAATGTCTTCGGTCCAGTGCAGGCGGAACACTTCGCGGGTAAAAGCGTCACACCATCCCTGCATGGCGGCGAGCGCACCGACGCGGGCGGTCAAAAGGGTGTTGGGCGGATAGACCGAGGGTTTGCGATAGGGCAGGCCATAAGCCTGCGCCCTGCGCGACAGATCGCGCCACATGTAATCGAGCTTGGGCGGATTGCCGAGGAAGGGGCCCTGCGCCATGCCGCGATCTTTCAGCAGCGGCCCGAGCAGGAAGGGCCGCCAGTCGACCACCACGCCGGCTTGCGCGGCGAGGGCATCGATGCGGGCCACCGTCAGATAACTGTAGGTGCTGCCGTACTCGAACCAGAAAATCATTCTGCGTATGCTCTGACTCATCTTGCCTCGCCTGTGACGGTCGCTTGTCGCCGTTATCGCTGCGTTGCCGTGTTCGGCAAGCGCCGGTATTGTATGGCCGATCCTTTGGAGTGACTGCCTTGTCGAATGTCGTACCGCCCACCCCCGTTCCGTTCAAGGAACGTTACTTCGAGGACTACCCGGTCGGTGAAATCGCCGAATTCGGAGATCATCCGATCACCGAGGCCGAAATCCTGGCCTTCGCCGCTCAGTACGACCCACAGCCTTTTCACCTCGATCAGACCGCTGCCGCCGATTCGATCTACGGCGGCCTGATCGCCAGCGGCTGGATGACCGCCAGCGTCGCCATGCGCATGATGGTCGATCACTACATCTCACCACGCTCGAGTATGGGCTCGCCCGGCATCGACGAGCTGCGCTGGTTGCGTCCGGTGCGACCAGGTGACCGACTGCGGCTGCGGGTGAGTGTCATGGATGCGCGCGCATCGCAATCGAAGCCCGACCGCGGGATGGTTCAGTTCCTGGAGGAGGTGGTGAACCAGGAGGGCACGACGGTCATGACGCTCAAGGGCTTCGGCATGTACGCCAGGCGTCCGACTGCCTGACATCGCTTGGCCCGACACAGGTTGCCCGAGCCGCTCGCGCACCGGCAGCTGAATGCGCCCCCCCGCGCGGCCTGTGCTCAGGCAGGCGATGCGGGTTCGGGCCAGGCCGCTTGCTCAGGACGCAGCGTCTCGAGCAGGCGAGCGAGCCTGAGCACACCGAGATCGTCGAATCGCTGCCCGATGATCTGCACACCGATCGGCAGTCCCTCGGTCGACGCCTGCCAGTTGATCGACGCTGCCGGCTGCTCGCTCATGTTGTAGGCGACCGTGAACGCGATGTGGGCAAGCGCATTGCGCGGATCGTTGTTCGGGCTGTGGTGTTCGGCCGGATAGGCCAGCACCGGCGCGGTTGGCGAGAGCACGAAGTCGAAGCCAGCCACCGCACGCACCGCGGCTTCGCGCATCGCCATGATCTGCATGTAAGCCGCCATGACATCGCGGCCAGTCAAGGCATCGGCACGCCAGGTTGACCACTCGAGGATGAAGGGCAGCACCGACGCACGCTGCTCGGCGCTCATCGCAGCGACATCGAGATTGGATCGGGCCTCGAAAAACGCGCAAACACCATCGAGCATCTGGGGCGTGAGAAAGGAGGCCAGCGGCTCGACGATCGCACCGGCTGACGCAAGCGCGCGGGCCGCCGACGCCAGCGCGGCACTGACCTGCGGATCGACCGGCAGACCGGCTTTCATGTCGGCAATCAGGCCGATGCGCAAGCCCCTGGCCGCGAGGCCTTCAAGCTGCGCCGCATAATCGATCGGCTGATGCGGCAGGCTCATCCAGTCGCGCCGGTCGGCACCGGCGATCACCGACATCAGCATGGCCGAATCGCGCACGCTGCGGGTCATCGGCCCGGCCACGCGACCCAGGTAGGGCGGATCGATCGGCACGCGACCGAAACTCGGCTTGAGCCCGAAGATGCCGCAGTGATTGGCAGGCAGTCGAACCGACCCGCCGATGTCGGTCCCCACATGCAAAGGCCCGTATCCGGCGGCGGCCGCCGCACCCGCCCCTGATGAGGATCCGGCCGGATTGAGATCGAGGCGCCAGGGATTGCGGGTGGTGCCATGAAAGGACGAGCGGCCTGATGAGAGCATGCCCAGATCGGGCATCGTGGTCTTGCCGATCAGCACCGCACCGGCCTCGCGCAGTCGCGATGGCACCGGCGAATCATGAGCCTTGGGCGTGCGATCGCCGGCCGAGGTACCGATCGGCGCCGGATCTCCAGTCGTGTAGAGGTTCTCCTTGAGGGTCACCGGCACACCGTCGATCGGCGACAGGGGCGCGCGGTCGCGCCAGCGCTGCAGTGAGCGATGCGCCTGGGCAAGCGCCGCCTCGCGGTGAATCCTGTACATCGCGTTGAGGTGAGGCTCACAGGCGTCGATGCGCTTGAGCACCGCCTCGGTGGCTTCGACTGGCGACAGCGAACCGGCGGCAAAACCGGCTGACAATTCATGGGCTGACAGTTGATCGAGCTGGCTCATTCAGGGTTCCGGCAAGGTGCGTGAAAGGGTCGGCACGCAGGGCAGCGGACAGACGCTGCAGCGAAGGGTTTCACGACTATGACAGACCGTGGCCGATCACGGCGAGCGTCGTCGGGCGCCTCGGGCGCACGGGTCTTGCTGCAAGCGGCGATAGAATGACGGCAGTCCCGGCTGCGACAGTCCAAGACTCCCGGTCTTCGCGAGCTCGGCGGCGTCGAAAAAAAGCCTTTTTTCAACCGCCTTTTGCATTTTTTCGACGCGTCATTCCGACCCTTATCAACTCACAGCGCCATACAAGGAGATCCCTCATGTTCCAGTTTCTCAAACGTTTCGCAGCACTCGTTGCTGTCGCTGCACTGGCCGCCTGCGCCGGACAGCAAACCATGCCTGCCTACAATGGCTTCGGCGTGGTCAACGGTATCTCTGAAGCCCAGGTCAGCGGCAGCGGCGGCAGCATGGCCGGCGGTGTGGGCGGCGCGCTGGTCGGCGGCGCCCTGGGCAGCCTGATCGGTGGTGGCACCGGCAAGACGATCGCCACCGGCGTCGGTGCGGTCGCAGGCGGCATGGCCGGCAGCAACGCCGGCGGCAAGGCCGACACGAAGACAGTATGGGATGTCTCGGTGCGGTGTGAAGACGGCATCGATCGCGTGGTGCGCACCGATGTCCAGCCCTTCTATCGCCCGGGCACCAAGGTGCGGCTGGTCAACGGCATGATCCAGCCGCTCTGATCGGCATGCTCTGATCGCCATGTCGCGCGCTCGCGTGGCCGTCGCCGCGTGAGCGCCGAGTCATCGCACCAGACACTGACGAGAATCAAGACCCGGAATCAAGACTGGAAATGAAGAAGCCGGAATCAAAACCGGAAATGAAGAAGGGCTGCCCTCGGGCAGCCCTTCTTCATTGATCGGACGTCCAGCTCACCGACCCGAACAAAGCGTTCAGGCCTGGGAACCGAGTCGAATCAAACAGGCTTGATGCGGCTGGCCTGAGGACCTTTCTGGCCCTGGGTGACTTCGAACTCGACGCGCTGGTTTTCGGTCAGAGTGCGAAAGCCCTTGGCTTCGATCTGGCTGAAATGAGCGAAGAGGTCTTCGCCGCCGCTATCGGGCTTGATGAAGCCGAAGCCCTTGGTCTCGTTGAACCATTTGACGATGCCGGTTTGCGTTGCCATCGGATACTTTCCTTGCTTGGTGACGGTCAATAAAAACGCGAGGGCAGACGCCCTTGCGGAGCGCCCTGCTCAAGGAATGTGACCGTGGATCCGAAACCGTAGCAACCTTGACTTCAGGCCGCCCTAACGTGATGCCGATGGAAAACAGACGTCTTGATGCGCGAGCCGGGCGAGTGTACTCCATGCGGGATCCGGCATCTAGCAGCGATTCAACCGCCTGTCAGATCGACGGCGAATGCGTGACAGCCCGCTCAGCGCCCATTCGTAGGAGCCGACCTATACTCGCTGCATGGCTTCCCACATTGCTTACCGCAGCATCACGGTCCATCAAGTGGCCGGCGCCCTGGGCGCCGAAATCAGCGGCATCGACCTCGCCTGCCCGCTATCGGACGAACAGCGCACCGAGTTGCGTCGCGCCTGGCTCGAGCATCTGGTCCTGTTCTTTCGTGACCAGCCGCTTTCGCCAGACCAGTTCATGGCCTTTGCCCGCGGCATCGGGCGGCCGATCGAATACCCCTTCGTGCGCGGTATCGAAGGCTATCCCGAGATCATCGAGGTCAAGAAGCTCGAACACGAGCGGGTGAACTTCGGCGGCATCTGGCATTCGGACACCACCTATCTCGAGCATCCGCCGATGGCCTCGATGCTGCTGGCCCGCGAGGTGCCGCCCTTCGGTGGCGACACGCTTTTTGCCAACATGTACCTGGCCTACGACACCCTGTCGCCCGGTCTGCGGGCGTCGCTCGATACGCTCAAGGGCGTGAGCACCTCGAGCAAGGCCGATGTCTCGAAGACCCGCGAAGACCGCATCCGCAGCGATGGCAAGGACGAAGCCAGGCAGTCCTACCAGGCGGTGCATCCGGTGGTGCGCACGCATCCCGAGACCGGCCGCCGGTCGCTCTACGTGAACGTGGCGCACACCGATCGCTTCGAGGGCTGGACGCAGGCCGAATCCGAGCCGCTGCTCAGGATGCTGCATGAGCATCAGGTGCGCCCTGAATTCACTTGCCGGTTCGTGTGGCAACCCGGGTCGATCGCGCTGTGGGACAACCGCTGCGCACTGCACAACCCGGTCAACGACTATCACGGCCATCGGCGCGTGATGCACCGGATCACCCTCGAAGGCGACCGGCCGCGCTGAGTCCTGCGCGTCGGGCCGCTCGCGCTGCTTCAGCCCGAGACTGACCGACACTCAAGCCACGGTTGATGCACCCTCAACCTGCGGTTGATGCGCCCTCAGCCCCCGGCTGACCCAGCCTCAGACGGTGGCGCCACATAGGCAATGCCGTGCTCGACCGTCTCCCAGATATGGCGGGCAGTCGGGCGCTCGCGTTCTTCGAGGATATGACCGACCAGCCCGGCTGAGCGGCTGATGACCGCGATGCCGCGCATGACCACCTGCGGCACGCCGATCTCGCCCAGCACCGCCGCAATCGCACCGGTGGCATTGATGGTGATGTGACGGCCATACACCCGGTCGACCTCGATCGACAGGGTCTTGAGCGCGGTGATGTGCCGCCCCGGCACACCCTCGCTGGCAGCCAGCTCGAAAAGCCGCGCAGGGCGCGGATCATCGGGCTTGTGATAGGGATGGCCAAAGCCGTGCAGCGGACGACGCTCGGCGCGAAAGCGCGTGGCGATGGCGCCAGCGCGCGCCTGCACGCCCTCGGGTGCAGTGAGCATCTCGTCGATCAATACCGCGCACCCTTCCATCGTGCCGATGAAGGTGCTGCCCACACCGAGCAAGCCGGCTGCTACCGCCGATTGCAGGGCCTCGGGGGCCGAGTCGTAGATGAGGCGCGTGACGATCGCGCTGGGCGTAAAGCCGTGCTCCATCAGGGTGACCAGCACCGCATCGAGCAGCACGGTCTGCGTTCGGGTCGGCTTTTTGCCGAGCATCTGAAACAGGATCATCTCGGTGAACGAGAGCTTGCCGATCAGGTCATCGACCAGACTCGCGCCGCGGATGGTGATGCTGGTGGCATCAGCCGTACAGATCGCGGTGGTGGGGGCAGGTCGATTGCTCATGCGTTCACCTCACTGCTATCCAATTCGCTGGTGTCGAACTCGCTGGTGTCAAATTCACGGAGGTCAGGTTGCTGGGTCATGCGCCAGTAATCGACCAGGCGCCAGGGCATGACCGCAAACACCCTGCCCTGCGCGTTGCGATACCAGTTGCGCATGCCCGGATGCGTCCAGACCAGCTCGGCATGCTCGGCATCGACCCGCTGGTTGTAGGCATCATGCACCGGCTTTTTGACCTCGACCGAAGCCAGGCCACCTTCGACCATCTCGCGCAGCATGGCGCAGACATAGCGCACCTGCAGCTCGGCCACAAAAATCGCACTGCCGCCGTGGGCCAGACCGGTATTCGGGCCGGTGGTGACAAAGAGGTTCGGAAAGCCCGGCACAGTCAGGCCCAGATGCGCGCGCGGATCGTCATGCGGATTGACCTGCGACATCAGCACACCGTCGCGGCCATGAATCTCGATCGGCCACAGCATCTTGCCGGGCTCAAAGCCGGTGGCCATCAGGATCACGTCAACCTCATGGCGACGACCGGTGGCATCGACGATCACGCTGCCCTCGACATGGTCGACCGCCTCGGTGACCAGCTCGACATTCGGCCTGCGCAAAGACTGATACCAGCCGTTGTCGATCAGGATGCGTTTGCCATAGGGTGGGTAGTCGGGCAGGCATTTCTCGATCAGATCGGGACGACCCTCGAGCTGGCCGAGCAGGTAGTCGGTGAGCTGCTGGCGCTGGCGATCGTTGCGGTAGTTCATCGAGCGCTCGGGCGTGGCCCAGCTGGGGTCGCGCCGCACGGTGGGCAGCAGGCCATCACCGAAACGCCACATCAGGCCGAAGCGATACCAGGCGTAGTAGTAGGGGATGTGCTCGAGCAGCCACTTCGACTCGGTGCTGACCGTGCCGTGATAATCCTGGGGCGGACGTGCCCACTGGGCCGAACGCTGGAAGATGGTCACCTGCCCGGCCTCCTGCGCCACCGTGCGCAGAAACTGCATCGCGCTTGCGCCGGTGCCGATCACGCCGATGCGCTTGCCGGCGAGCGGGACATCGCTGCGCCAGCGGGCCGAATGCCATGAGGGGCCGGGAAAGGTCTCGATGCCCTTGATGGCGCCGAGCTTGGGAATGTTCAGAAAGCCCATTGCGGTGACCACCGCGTCGGCCCAGCGAGTGCGCAGGCTGCCATCGGCCTCGCGGCTGGTGACTTCCCAGCGGCAGGTGCCCTCGTGCCAGTGCATGGCGATCACCTCGACACCGAGCGCGATGTGCTGGCGCAGATCGAGCTCGGCCGCGATCTTGCGCTGATAGTCGAGCATCTCGTCGCGTTTTGAGTAGTTGCTGCTCCAGTCGAGGTTGGGCGCAAACGAATACGAATAGAAGTGGTTCGGCGTATCGACGCCGGCCTCGGGGTAATTGTTCTCGAACCAGGTGCCGCCGACCTCGGGGTTCTTGTCGAGCACCTCGAAGGCAAGGCCCATCTGCTTGAAGCGCCAGGCGGCGCACAGACCGGTAAAGCCGGCACCGATCACCAGCACCTTGAAGTCGGCCAGGCGCGCAGGCTTGCCCGGCGTACGCCAGTCGACGCGCCGGTCGCGAAAGCCCATTTCTTCAAGCGCCATCGGCGCGTATTCGGCGGGCACGCGCTCGCCCAGGCACACGCTCATCATCTCGACCAGCTCGGCCTCGGTGGGCGGCGGCGGCAGGCTGCGCGCGCCGCTGTCGAGTTCGTCGAGCACGGTGGCCAGGCTGTCGCGGATGGTCTGCTGGACCTGCGGCGACAGGCCGCCACTGGGCTCGGCGAAAATCGAGATGTCGCGCTTGGGCAGGAAAGGCTCCTGCAGCCATGTCGGGTCGCGGGTGATCTGGGCCAGGCACATCAGCAGCGTCGGGACCGACGCCTCCTTCAGTGCGATGTCGCGTTGGAGCTTGTTCATGTCGGGTTTCCTGAAAATCGGTCGGACTTGACCTGGATGCCGGCGGCTTCGCGGTCCCAGGTATCGGCGGTCACGCCCTGCTGACGCAGTTCGTGTTTCATGACCTTGCTGGTCGCGGTCTTGGGCAGCTCGGGCAAGACCCGCACATAGCGCGGGATCATGAAATGCGCCATGCGCGGGCGCAGAAAATCGAGCAGCGCTGCCGGGTCGATCAGGTGACCGTCAACCGGCGCCACCACCACCAGCACATCCTCCTCGCTCATCTCGTTGGGCACGCCGATGGCTGCGACTTCGCGAACCGCAGGATGGGCGAGCACATCGGCCTCGACCTCGAAGGACGAGATGTTTTCGCCGCGACGGCGGATGGCGTCCTTGATGCGATCGACGAAATAGTAGTAACCCTCGGCATCCTTGCGAAAGGCGTCGCCGGTGTGAAACCAGCCATTGCGCCAAGCCGCGGCGGTGGCTGACGGGTTCTTGTAGTAGCCGCTGTTCATGCCCCAGGGCCGGTCGGTGCGCACCAGCATCTCGCCCACCGTGCCGATCGGCACCTCGCAGTCATTGCCATCAACCAGCCGCACCTCGACGCCTGCGCGCTGCTTGCCGCAGGTGCCGCGCACCAGCGGATTGGGCTCGGAGATGATCGGCGTGGAGATCTCGGTCATGTTGAAGATGGTGTAGACCTCGCAGCCGAAGCGCTTCGAAAACGCCGCGATATCACCGGCCAGCGGCACCATGAAGACCAGCCGCAGGGGCGTGTCGGCATCATCGGCGCGCTCGGGCAGCTTCTCGAGAAAACTCGCCATCACACCGAGCAGAAAAGTCGCGGTGGTCTTCGTGCGCCGCACGGTGTCGAGAAAGGTCGCGGTATCGAAGCGATCGATGAAGGAGACCGAGCCGCCGCGCACGAACATCACGAAGACCACGCCCATGCCGCCGATATGAAAGAGCGGCATATTGACCAGAAAGCGATCTTCGCCGGTCACACAGGTCCAGGTCTCGGGGCCGGCATTGGTGTAGATGTGCAGATAGGACGAGAGCACGCCCTTGGACGGTCCGGTGGTGCCCGAGGTGTAGATGATCGACTGCGGATCCCAGGGCTCGATCGGGCGCGCAAGCGGCGCAAGCGTGCCGCTTTTCGGCAGCAGCACATCGGCATAAAAATGGGTCTGAAGGCCCGGGCAGGGCCGGCGCTCGCCGACCACCACCGCGGCCTTGAGCGACGCCAGCGGCACGCCTTCAAGGCGGGGCGCCAGATCGGCATGCACGATCGCAAGCTTCGCATCGGCGTTGTCGATGACATGCGCAAGCACCGCGCCCTTGTAGGCGGTATTGATCGGCACGAAGACCGCGCCGAGGTAATTGATCGCGAAAAACACCCGCAGATGCTC
>CAMCXH010000115.1 GCA_945883285.1 Bordetella parapertussis
TGGCGGATCAAGTTCATTTGGCGCGGATGCCCAAGCCGGGTTCAGGTAGCGGTCGCACCCGCGGTGCCCGCTCGCTGCGGCCGTTCTTCACGGATCGGCAGGTGCACCAGTGCGGCGCCCAGGGCCAGCATGATGTCGACGTACCAGATCCAGTTGTACGACCCGGTAGCCTCGAACACCTTTCCGCCCAGCCAGGCCCCCAGGAAGCCGCCGATCTGGTGTGTGAGCATCACGACGCCGAACAGCGTGGCCATATTGGACGGCCCGAAAAATTTCGCTACCAAACCCGCAGTGGCCGGTACGGTCGACAGGAAGGTGAACCCCATCACCGCGGCAAAGACCAGCAGGACTGAGCCGGTCTTGGGCGAGACCAGGAAAATCAGCACGGCCAGCGCACGCGTGGCATACACCAGCGACAGCAGCGACTTCATGCGCCATCGGCTCATCGCCCAGCCCATGCTCACGCTGCCGACGATATTGAACAGACCAAGAATCGCCAGCGTCCAGCCTGCCCATACCGTGGGCAGGCCGCAGGCGGCGACCACCCCCGGCAGGTGCGTCGCCAGGAAGGCGACGTGAAAGCCGCAGGTGAAGAAGCCGACGCCCAGCAGCAGATAGCTGCGATGGCGAAGCGCCTGGTGTATCGCCTCACGCGTGCCCAGCACCCTCTGGCCAGCGGGAGCGGCCTGCAGCGAGTTACCGCGCAACAGGAAGGCAGCCGGCAGGCACAGCAGCACCAACAGGGCCATAACCTGCATGGCAGAGGCCCAGCCCAGGCTCACCATCAGCGTGGCGGCAATCGGGGCCAGGGCAAACTGGCCGAAGGAGCCGCCTGCGTTGACGATGCCCGCCGCAAGGCCACGGCTTTCGGCCGGGATCAGTCGCGTCGTGGCGGCCATCAGCACTGCAGGCCCCGCCATGCCCGCCCCGCCCGCCGACAGCACACCAATGGCCAGGATCAGGCCCCAGGTGCTCGTCATGTAGGGCGTGATGAAGGTGCCCACCGCGATCAGCAGCATGCCGATGAAGAGCACGCGCCCGGCGCCGATCTTGTCGGCGATGGCGCCTGCGAACGGCTGCGTGAGCCCCCACCATAACTGCCCGAACGCAAAGGCCAGGCTGATGCTGGCCAGACCCAGGCCGGTGGCGGTGTTGAGCGGTGACAGGAACAGGCTCATGGTCTGCCGCGTGCCCATGGTGAGCGCAAATGTGCCGGCGGCGGCCAGCAAAACCAGCCACAGCGCGTATCGGTTGGTGTTACTCATCGGCGTTCCTTCAGAAGTCAAAACCGGCTGTCGCACCGGCTGAACGAAAATTCTGGACAGGGATCGCACTCACGCAATCGCAGTCCGGATCAGGTGGAAGGTGGTCGCGATGGGTTGAAGGTGCTGCGCATCGGGTAAACGGCGGCGGCTGGAGACGCGGATGCCCTCGTTGAACAGCATCAGCACCGCGGCCAATTCCTTGGCTTGCGCGGGCGTTGCGCCGGCCTCCTGCAGGCAGGACTGGAAGAAGCGCTGCATGTCGCTCAGGTGCTGGCTGGCCCGCGCAGCGAGTTCGCCATCGACATCGGCCATCTCGAGCACGGTGTTCACCAGCATGCAGCCCCAATACCCCTTCGCGCCGCGCGCGCCGATGAAATCGCGCTCGAAGAAGTTCTGCAAGGCGTCGATCGGCGGCATCTCGGCGCGGGCGCGTTGCAGCATATCCAGCGTGCGCGCTGAAAACAGATCGAGGCATTCGATGAAGAGGCTGCGTTTGTCGGTGAACGCGGCATAGAAGCTGCTGCGGCTGATGGCCATGGCCGCCAGCAGATCGGCCAATGAGGTGGCCTGATAGCCTTTGCGCCAGAACAGCGCCAGCGCGCGGTTCACGGTTTTGGGTCGATCAAATTCAATCGTGCGGGCCATGTTTTAATTTTGGACCGAATGGTTCAGAATGGCAAGATAACCCGTGAAGGAGTCAATCATGCGCAAACCCGTCTGCCTGGTCATCGGCGCTGGCGCCGGCATCGGCGGCAATGTCGCCAAGCGCTTTGCCCGTGAGGGTTACCATGCCTGCCTGGCGCGCCGCAGCGACAAGGCCGGGCTGGACAGGCTGGTGGCCGAGATCGAGGCCGAAGGCGGCTCGGCCACCGGCTTCATGCTTAACGCCGTCGAAGAGGGCAGCATCGAGCAACTGGTCACCCACATCGAGGCCGAGATCGGCCCGATCGGCGTGGCGCTGTTCAACCTGGGTGCGCAGATCGGCGACCGCGGCCTGGCCAGCACCACCTTGAAGGCATTCGAGGTCGGCTGGCGCATGGCCACTTTCGGCCTGTTCCGCCTGGCGCAGGTGATGTTTCCGTATATGGAGCAGCGCGGCAAGGGGGTGCTGCTGGTCACGTCGGCCACTGCCGCGATGCGCGGCAACGCCGGCCAGCACTCGCACGCTGCAGCCATGGGCGGTCGGCGAATGCTGTGCCAGTCGCTTAACGCACAGTTCGCGAGCAAGGGCATCCATGTGGCGCACATCGTCATCGACGGCGCGGTGGACGCGCCCGACACCCTGGGCAAGATGATGGGCGCTGAGCGCTTCCAGGCGCTGCGCGAGAAGAAGGGTCTGGAACACGACGGACTGCTGTTGCCGGCCGAGATGGCCAACACCTATTTCCACATCGCACACCAGCACCGCTCGGCCTGGACTTTCGAGATGGACCTGCGCGCCCATTCCGACCTGGCCTGGTGGAACCATGCCAGCAGCCCCGACCTGAAATAGGCGCACCCCATGCTGACACCGCAGTTTCATCAACCAACAAGAGGATGAGGATGACTAAAACCGTTGAATTGATCTTTGACTTCGTCAGCCCCAACGCCTATCTGGTGTGGCAACCGCTGCGCGCGCTGGCCGCGCGGCAAGGTGCACAGATCAAGATCACGCCGGCGTTTCTTGGCGGGATGCACAAGTTGACCGGCAATGCGCCGCCCTTCATCCGCGATGCCGATGTGAAGGGCAAGAACGCCTACGCCAAACTGGAAATGCAGCGTTTCATCGCAAAACACGGCTTCCACCGATTCAAGATGAATCCCAAGTTCCCGTTCAATTCGGTCAACCTGCTGCGGATGCTGGTGTCGCTGTCAGGCGATGACCAGATCAGATTCATCGATGCGATGACGCCCGCGATCTGGGAAGAAGAGCTCGACGTCACCGATGCCGCCGCGGTTGCAGCGGTGCTGACCAAGGCGGGTTTCGATGCCGAGTCCTTAGTCGCAAAAGCTCAGGATCCAGCGATCAAGCAGGCCGTGATCGACAACACCGAAAAGGCCGTCGAGCGCGGCACCTTCGGCATTCCGACCTTCTACATCGGCCAGGAGATGTTCTTCGGCAAAGAGCGCCTTGGGCAGATCGAAGCGATGCTTGAAAAAAGCTGATCGCGTGAAACTGGCGACGCGGGCAAAAGGTGCGGCCCCGTGATGATCCGGCCGATCGTGAGACAGCTCCTGGCCGGGACGAGCCATGCGGAACCGCGACGCGTCGTGTTGACTCCAACCGTCGGACGATCAGCGCGTCGTCAGCAGCGCTGTCGAGCTCGCTGTCGCCAAAACCGCACCGGCAGGATCGAAAAGGCTTGCTTCAAGAAACGCCACGCGCCGACCCATGCGCAAGACGCGACCTTCTGCAATCACACGCCCTGGGCCGACCCGCTGCAAAAAATTCACCTTCAGCTCCAGGCTGGCCACGCCGACCGGCTCAGCCGCTCGGACGATGACCGCCTGGGCCATGCTGAAGTCAAGCCAACCGCTGATGAAGCCGCCCTGCACGATCGTGCCATCGGTGTGACAGAAGCGCTTCATCGCTTCGAACTCGGCACGCACCACACCGAGCTTGCGGTCGGTCGACAGTACCTGCACGAAACCCATCGACTCAAGCAGCCCATCCTCGGGCAAGGACAGGCCCATCTCGTCGTTCTTCGTCACGGTCGAATCAGCCGGCGACTGCGTCTTTCGTGCACTTCTTGACGAAGCTGTTCTTGGCAGCGCCGTAAATTTTCTTTTCGTCCGCCTGCATGGTGCAAGTCGACTTGGCATCGGTCTCGCACTTTTTCATGAAGCTGTTCTTGGCAGCGCCGGAAAGTTTCTTCTCGGCCGAGGTGGCTGAGCAACTGGCGCCTTGTGCCTGAGCGGCAGCAGCGAATGAATACAGAGCAGCGATAAGGATCAGTCGTTTCATGAGGAAGCCTCCTGGTTGGATGATGGCAAACAGCCGGGAGGATGTTACGCGCTCGTTCGATTCGGTGCGACCGCTTCAAACCTCAACCATCTCGAAATCCGCCTTGCCGACGCCGCACTCTGGGCAGGCCCAGCTGTCAGGCACATCGGCCCACAGCGTGCCGGGCGCGATGCCCTCGGCGGGAAGACCGGTGGTCTCGTCATAAACAAAGCCGCACACCACGCAAAGATAGGTTTTCATGCTGATTCCTTTTTTGAATTGGCCGCAGCCAGGGCTTCTCGATAATGGTTGGCATGGCGCTCTTCGACCCGGGCGAGCGCCGCAAAACGCTTGGCCGCGGTTTGGAGCACCGATCTGAAGGCACGCGCGTGATCACGGCTCTCAGCGATCTGATTGTCGAACTCCGCGACCGCCTGACTGTGACCTTCTTCGACCGCGAGATGCCTGAAACTCGGATACATCTCGGTGTATTCATGGGTCTCGCCTTCAATCGCGATCTCGAGTGCTCGCGACGGCGTCAGCGTTGCAGCCGGATAGAGCAGATCGAGATGCCCGAACGCATGCTGAACCTCCTGTTCGGCCGTGGCTTCAAAAATGGCCGCGGTTGCCTCGTCTTTGGCCTTTCGGGCCAGTTTCGCGAAGTAGCGGTACTTGATGTGGGCCATCGACTCGCCGGCGAACGCCGACTCGAGGTTCCTGATCGTGATGCTGCCCGAAGGGCTTGATGTCTTGCTCATGGCTGATGCCTCGGCTGGGTTGAAAGTGGGTTCCCGGATGGGACAAGGCGATCCTGAAGCCCGCAGATCAATCGATCCAACGGATAATAACGATTGATATAATCGGAAATTCCGATTCAACAGCGTCACCCTGAGCCATGAGTCTTCTGCCGTCACTCCGACAGCTCTCCTACCTGATCGCTGTCTCCGAGTCGCTCAATTTCACGCAGGCGGCCGCGGCCTGCCATGTCACGCAGTCGACGCTCTCGGGGGGCATCCAGGAGCTCGAGCGACTGCTCGACGCGACCCTTGTCGAGCGTGACCGCCATGCGGTGCGCATGACGCCGGTGGGCGAGGCGGTCGTCGATCGCGCGCGCAGTCTGATCTCAATGGCGAACGATCTGGTCGAGCATGCGGCGCAGGCTGGCAGACCAATGACCGGACTGCTTCGTCTGGGAGCAATCCCGACCATCGCACCGTATCTGCTGGCGCCGCTGCTGCGGATCAGCCGCGAGCGCCATCCGTCTTTGCGGATCGCCTTGCGCGAAGACCAGACCAGCCGGCTGCTCGAGCAGGTACAGGCCGGTGCACTCGATTTCGCGCTGATTGCCCTGCCCTACGACACTGACGGCCTGAAGCTTGCCACCCTCTTCGAAGAAGAACTCTGGCTGATCGCTCTCGCCAGCGATGCCGCAGCGCGCCTTGTGCACCCGCGCATCGAGCAACTCGATCCTCAGCGCATGCTGCTGATGGAAGAGGGCCACTGTCTGCGCACCCATACCCTGACAGGCTGCGGCCTGGGCGAGCGGGCCAACCCGGGCGGGCTCGAAGCCAGCAGCGTCTCAACCCTGGTCCAGATGGTCGAAGAAGGCCTGGGCTTCGGCCTGTTGCCCGAGATGGCCATCCGTTCGGGCGCGCTCAACCAGACCATGGTGATCGCACGCCCGATTGCCGCACCCGCACCAAGGCGAACGATTGCCATGGTGGCCAGACAAAGCACGGCTCGCGGGCTTGAATTCGATGCCATCGCTGCAATTGCGAGGTCGCTCGAACCGGTCGCGACACCTGCTCGCAAGCGTCGTCTCAGACGGTCGCCCTCAGTCGCAGCAATCAGCCTCTGACCTGCAGCACCATCTCGACCTCGACCGCAATCTGCGATGGCAGCGCCGGCATGCCGACCGCCGACCGCGCGCCGCGCCCGCGCTCCTCGCCGAAGACTTCGACGAACACATTTGAAAAACCGTCGATCACCTTGGGCTGCAACCCGAAGTCGGGCGCGCAGTTGACCATGCCAAGCGTCTTGACCACCCGATCGACACGCTCGAGCGAGCCCAGCACTGCGCGGATATTGGCGAGCATGTTGATCGCGACCAGGCGTGCCGCCGCCCGCCCCTGTTCGACATCGAGATCGATGCCGAGCTTGCCGGTGATCGAGGTGCCATCGGGGTGGCGCGGTCCGACGCCCGACATGAAGAGCAGCCCGCCGGCCACAACGCCCGGCACATAGTTGCCAATCGGGCGCGGTGCGGGCGGCAGCACGATGCCGAGCGCGTCGAGTCGTTGGTCCAGATTCATCGCAGGTCTCCTTCGGAAAAAGATTCTTTCGCAGCAACTCGCCTCAACAACTCGCCTCGCTCAGGCCAGGCGCTTGCCAATGAATACCGTGGCCACCACCGCCAGCGCAAAACCGACGGTCATCGCCTGCAGCGGCTCACCCAGAATCGGCACAGCCGCCAGGATGCTCAGAAAGGGCTGCAGCAACTGGGTTTGGCTGACCTTGAGTGCGCCGCCGATCGCAAGGCCTCTGAACCAGGCAAAAAAGCCGGCCCACATCGAGAAAATACCGACATACAGCAAGCCCAGCCAGGCCTGCGGCGCAACGCTGTGCTCCGGCCAGGTCAGCAACGCACCCGGCAGCGTGATCGGCAGTGCCATCACGCAGATCCAGCAGATCACCCGTTCGGCACCCAGCGCCGGCGTGACCAGTGCGCCGAACACATAGCCGAGCGCTGCGGCCAGCACCGCGCCGATCAGCAGCAGATCGGCCCATTGCAAGGCAAAGCCGCCGCCATGCTGCTGCGCACGAACCAGCGAATAGACCATCACCAGCGCAGCGCCTGCAGCAGCACACAGCCAGAAACCCAGTCGCGCCCGCTGATGCATGACCCAGGCCGCGACCGCCGCTGTGACCAGTGGCAGCAACGCGATCACCACGGCAGCATGGCCGGAGCTGACATGGCGCAGCGCAAAGCCGAGCAACAGCGGGAAACCCAGCGCATTGCCGAGCACCGCCAGCCCAAGCGAGCGGCGCTGAATCGCGGTGGGCCAGGGCGAACGGGTCAGCAGCAAAAACAGGATCGACAGTGCGCCGGCCAGTGTTGCGCGACCAAAGGTGACAAACCAGGGTGAGAGTTGGGGGGGCATCAGCGGTGCCGGTGGCCAGCCGGGTCATGGGCAAGGTCACCGCAAACACCGCCACGCCGAGCAGGCCCAGCCACATTCCGCGGGTTTCTTGCGGTGTATTGACCGACCTCAACGGCGAGCAGACCGCACGACCCTCACAATCACGGCAAGCGCTGCCACCGCCACGATCACGAAGAGCGCACCGCTCCAGACTTCGTAGGCCAGACCCGCCAGACGGGCCGATGCCGCATCGGCGCAGGTCGCGCCCACCCGGAACATCGCCGGCCAGACCGAATCGAGCTGCCATGCCATGAGGGTCCGGTCGGCCCAGGTAAAGGCGCATGACAGGGCCTTGGCCGCCACGGTGTGCTGATACCAGGCAGCCAGCACGCCACCAGTTGAGAGGGCCAGCAGCAGGAGCGCCGCAACGATGGGGCCAAGCCGCGGCAGGCCACGCGCAATCAGCGCACCGACCAGGGCCACCACAATGATCGCGATGACCACCACCCGCTGCATCACACACCAGGCGCAAGGCTCGATGCCGAAGCCATGCTGCGAGACCAGCGCAATCAGCAGCGCGCTCAGGCTGACCATACCGATCGCAACCAGCAGACTGGCGGACCGGCTGTCACGGCGATCGATGAAAAGGGAGCGAGCGTTTGGCATCGTCGAATCATAGCCGCTCGGCGCTCGCCCGAGACCGGCGACGGGGCGCAAGACGGCTCGGGCCGTTGCGGCGTGTAGACTCGCCGCCAATGATGGATCTTCGCACCCGTGTCCTGCCCAACGGCCTGACGATCGCCTCGGTGAGGCTGCCCGGGTTTCGCACCGCGGCGGTCGGCACTTTCGTGAGGGTCGGCTCGCGTGACGAGCCTGCCGAACTCAACGGCATCTCGCACTTTCTCGAGCACATGGCTTTCAAAGGCACCGCCACCCGCGATGCCCGGCGTATCTCGCTCGAGATCGAGCGGGTCGGCGCAATGATGAATGCCTACACCGCGAAAGATCACACTGCCTTTCATACCGTGCTGCTGGCCGAGCATATGCCGGTGGCACTCGATGTCCTGGCCGATGTAGTGCTGAGATCGACCTTCCCGCCCGACGAGATCGAGCGCGAGCGACAGGTGATCCTGCAGGAAATCGGTGAGGCCAAGGATGACCCCGAATCGATCGCCCAGGATGAATTCGATCTGCGCGCTTACCCCAAGCAGGCCTTCGGCCGGCCGATCCTGGGCAATGCCCGTTTCGTAAAACGCGTCGGACGCGACGATTTTCGCCACTACCTGGGCACGCACTATTTCGCCAGCAACACCGTGATCTCGGCGGTCGGCGATATCGATCACGACCGCTTCGCGGACGAAGTGGAAAAGCGCTTCGGCGAGATGCCGCAGGGCGTGCGCTTGCAACGCGAGGCGGTGCGCTATGTCGGCGGATTCCGGCATGTCGACGACGACTACGAACAGACCTCGGTCGCGCTTGGCTGGCCGGCGCCGGCGCGCAGCGATCCGAGCTTTCCGGTCTATGAACTGCTGGGCGAACTGCTGGGCGGCGGCATGTCGTCGCCGCTCTTTCAGGCGGTCCGTGAACGTCACGGTCTGGCCTATCAGATCGACGCCTGGACCGAAGGCCATGAGGACTGTGGCCTGCTTCAGGTGACCGCCGGTGTGGCGCCGCGCAATCTGCGGCTCTTTTTCGAAGTGGTCTGCAGCGAGATTCGAGCGTTGACGCATCGGATCACGCCGGAAGATCTCGAGCGAACCCGCAACCAGCAGGCCACGCATCTGGCCCGCAGCCTCGAGCGACCGATGGAACTGGCTGAGACGGTGGCACGCGACCTGCTGGTCCATGGCCGTGTGCTCTCGCCACTCGAGCGGATTGCCACGACCATGGCGATCGGCGAATCCGAACTGCAGCAGGCCGCACGCGACCTGCTGTCACAGCCGCCCACCCTGGTTCTGGTGGGTCGGTCCGGGCGCGGCGACCATCATCGAGCGGTCAGACGCAGCCTCGATCACTGACCGGCGACTGGCCTGCGAAGGTCTGCAGATCAGGAAGCCGTCAGCGCCACACCCGGCCGTGCCAGCGCAATACCACCATCGCGGCAAGCCTGCTCAAACGCCGACGACGCCAGCCAGTCGTACTCGGCCTGCCTGAAGACACCGATCGGGTCACCCGGATCGAGTCCCCTGGCCGGATGACAGGCGATCAGCGCCCCATCCGGCAATCCACCGAGCATGGCCCGCCAATGCGGCGCGATGTCTTTGACATCAGTGAAGTCCTGCAAGCCACCGAATGCGGCATTGGCCGCAAGCCCGATCTCACCGAGTCGCCTGGCCAGTGCCGGTGCACCCAGGAAACGCAAGGCCAGTCGCTTGGCTGCCGAGTTGCGGGGGCCGAAGGCCGGAAAAAGATTGCGTACGACGATCTTGCCGCCGTGGCGCTGCACTTCCTCGACAACGAGCTCGCGCAGCGGCGCCAGGACATGGACATGCTGGTGGCTGTCGACAAAATCCGGCGCGCGTCCGGCAAGGTCCTCGAAAGCCCGCCACTGGGCGGCGATTTCGCGCGCCAGCGCCTGTCTCGGCATCGAAAAACTCGCCGCTCGCGCTGCAAGCCACGCCGCACCGGGCAAAGGCTTGCCGTCAGCCAGGCCCAGGCCTTCAACAAAATTCAGATGCAAGCCGAGCGCCACGCCCTCAGGGATCTCGTGGAGATGCTGCCAGGCTTGCGGCCAGCGGGCACCGGCGGTCATCGCCGCGATCGCGGTCAGTCGCCCCTGTCCGGCCAGATCGAGGATGCCCAGGCTCACTGGCTCGGAGAGCGCGAAATCGTCTGCGCAGATCGCCAATCGCCGCACTCGCATGGCAGGCCCGATCAGGCGTCGTCCCGGGTGGGCGGCGCGAGCCCTTCATCGATGCGGTCGACGAGATAGAGTGGACGCCCCTTGACCTCGCGGTAGATGCGGCTGATGTATGCACCGAGGGCGGCCACCGACAGCATCTGCAGCCCGCCGAAAATCATGATGCCGGCCGCAAGCGTGGCAAAGCCGCCAATCGTCTGCCCGAGAAACAAAGCCTCGAAGATGATCCAGCCGGCATAGCCGAAGGCAAAGATCGACACAACAATACCGGCCACCCCGAAAATCTGCAGGGGCAGCGCCGAAAACGAGGTCACGCCGGTGGCCGCGAGCTTGACCAGCTTGCGCGCCCCGTACTGCGAGGTGCCGGCTGCGCGCGGGGCCACTTCAAAGAACTCGCCGATTTGCCTGAAACCCAGCAGGGCGAACAGGCCCTTCATCATGCGTTCGCGTTCGGGAAAACGATTGAGCGCATTGACCACCTTGCGATCGAGCAGCCGGAAGTCGCCAGCGCCACGCGGCAGGACGATCCGGTCTTCGCGTCCGACGAACTTGTGAAACGCCCAGCGCAGCAGCCGTTTGCCCAGGGTCTCGGGCTCGGGGTCGTGCCGCACCCCGTAGACCATGTCATAGCCCTCGCGCCAGCGGGCAATGAAAACAGGCAGTGTTTCCAGCGGATGCTGGAAGTCGGCATCCATGATCACGACCGCATCACCCGAAGCGATCTGCAGGCCGGCGGTCATCGCGGCTTCTTTTCCGAAATTGCGCGACAGACGAACCACCCGCACCGCCTGGCTGCGTGAGGCAGCCAGGGCCAGCGCCGGGCTGCCGTCGGTGCTGCCGTCATCGACCACCACCACTTCCCAGCGCAAATCGAGGGTGCCGAGAAACTGCTGCAGCGCGCCGATAAAATCGCCGATGACCTGCGCCTCGTTGTAAACCGGCACGATCACCGACAGCAGCGCATCCGGACCGCGAGCAAGAATCGGCAGACGCGGCGCATCAGACACGGTCAGGTCGAGCCCGGACGCGGCAAGGGTTGCGTCCGATGTCGTCGGATGGGAGTCGCCCGGCTTCAACGCGCCTCCGGAGCCGGCGAGATCGGGCGCACCAGCGTGTAGTTGTCATGGGCCATCAGAACCGCGATCTGACCGGCCGCAAGCTGCGCTCCGACCAGACCATTGGAAATGATCCGCAATCCGTCGCCACGTGCATAGCAGGCTGCCTCGGACACCGGATCATTGCCGATGCAGGCCCGGCCGCGTGAATAGAATTTTCCCGAAAATCGCAGGCTGCCGGGTACGCTCAAAGGCAGCCGGCCTTCGGGATCAAGGCGATCGACCTGCGCCATCAGATAGCGGGCTGAACCGGCATTCAGCCGACTGAACATCACCGGAGCGATTGCCGCCAGGACGGCGACCCAGACCAGCCCCCCGACTGCCGCAACACGCAGCCGCGAGCCAGACAGCGTCGCCAGGCGCGGCGCCAGCAGCAGCGCAAAAGGCGCGATCGCGGTCAGGCAGTAGGTCCAGAT
>CAMCXH010000116.1 GCA_945883285.1 Bordetella parapertussis
ACTGCAGCACTGCCACCGCCGGCAGTTCACGCCCCTCGAGAAACTCCAGAAACGCGCCGCCGCCGGTCGAGATGTAGTCGATCTGATCGCTGATCCCGAATTTCGCGATTGCGGCAAGCGTGTCGCCGCCGCCCGCAATCGAATAACCGGGCGACGCCGCAATCGCCCTGGCCAGGGTCTCGGTGCCATGCGCAAACGCCTCGAATTCGAACACACCCACCGGGCCGTTCCAGACGATGGTGCCGGCCGAGCCAAGCAAGGCTGCCATGCGCTGCGCGGTGTTCGGACCAATGTCGAGGATGAGATCGTCATCAGCCACCTCGGTGGCCGCCTTGACCGTGGCCGGGGCGGTGGCCGAGGAGGCCTTAGCAACCACCACGTCGCTCGGAATCGGCACCTCGGCCCCCCGGCGTTTCATGAGTTCGATGATGGCCCTGGCCTCGCCGACCAGATCATGCTCGGCCAGCGATTTGCCGATCGGCAGCCCCATCGCTGCCATGAAGGTGTTGGCAATGCCGCCGCCGACGATGAGCTGATCGACCTTCTCGGCCAGTGACTTGAGGATGGTGAGTTTGGTCGAGACTTTGGAGCCGGCGACGATCGCGACCAGGGGGCGCCTGGGCGCCCCGAGCGCCCGGCCCAGCGCATCGAGCTCGGCCGCCAGCAACGGCCCGGCGCAGGCCACCGGCGCGAATCGGGCGATGCCGTGGGTCGTCGCCTCGGCCCGGTGAGCGGTGCCGAAAGCGTCATTCACATAGATATCGCAAAGCGCCGCCATCTTTTTTGAAAGCGCCTCGTCGTCCTTCTTTTCGCCCTTGTTGAAGCGGCAATTTTCGAGCAGCACCACCTCGCCTGCGGCAAGCTCAAAAGGCGTGTCGACCCAGTCACGCTGCAGCCTGACCGGCACGCCAAGCAGCGCGGAAAGGCGCTGCCCGACCGGTGCGAGCGAGGCTGCCGGCTCGAACTGACCCTCGGTTGGACGTCCAAGGTGCGAGGTCACCATCACCGCCGCACCGGCCTTCAGGCAGTGGGCGATCGCAGGCACCGAAGCGCGGATGCGAGTGTCGTCGGTAATCGCTGCGGTCTCATCCTGCGGCACATTCAGGTCGCAGCGGATGAAGACCCGCTTGCCGGCGAGCGAAAGTTCGGAAACACGCTTGAAGGAAATCATGTCGTAAGTCAACCAGAAGAGGGAAGGTAAAATAACGCGACGGCCTCGAATCAGCGGTCGATTATCGTTGCATCGTTGCATCTTTGCACAGCGTCTGCAGTGACCGATTTCAGATCAGTCGCTGCCGCCATCACAGGAATCCGAATGTCCGAACCGATCGACAACACCCAGAACGCTGCCCTCAGTGGCCAGGCGTTTGAAGGACGTACGCCGTCGCCTGAGGAGTCGAAGGCTAGAGCCCGCGCGATCATCGGCGACGATCCCAGTCTGCTCGAGATGCTGGCCCCGGTATTCGCACAGTCGTCAGTCACGCAGTTGCAAAAGCTCGCACAGGCGATTTCGCAAAGCGATGCAGCGCAAGTGCGGCACTGGGCGCATTCGCTCAAAGGCTCGCTCGCCAGCATTGGTGCCGCCGGACCCGCGGCACGCGCCAGCGCCATTGAAGCCCGGGCCAGGACCCACGACCTCACCGGGCTTGGCACGCAAATCGACCTGCTCGCAGCTGAAGTCGCAGTCGTCGCAGCCAACCTCAGCGCCGACACCGACCCGGTCTGAGCCGGGACCGATGGCGGCGCGAATTCAGCGTGCCGCCATCAGCGCAACCGTGGTGTCGAGCATGCGGTTGCTGAATCCCCATTCGTTGTCATACCAGCTTGCCACCTTGACCAGGCGCCCCGCCACCTTGGTGAGCGTCGCATCGAAAACCGACGAGCGCGCATCATGGTTGAAGTCGCTGGAAACCAGCGGTGCGGTGTTATAGCCGAGGATGCCTTTCAGGGCGCCTTCAGAGGCCGACTTCATGATCGCGTTGACCTCATCAACCGTCGTGTCGCGCGCGGCGATAAACGACAGATCGACGATCGACACATTGATCGTGGGCACGCGGATGGCATAGCCATCGAGGCGCCCATCAAGCTCGGGCAGCACCAGCCCCACTGCGGCAGCCGCACCGGTCTTGGTCGGAATCATGTTGTGGGCCGCCGCGCGGGCACGACGCAGATCTTCATGATAGACGTCGGTCAGGACCTGGTCGTTGGTGTAAGCGTGCACGGTGGTCATCAGACCCGAGACCAGACCGATCGCGTCATGCAACGGCTTGACCAGGGGCGCAAGGCAATTGGTCGTGCAGGAGGCATTCGAAATCACGGTGTCAGACGCCTTGAGAACGCCATGATTCACGCCAAACACCACCGTGGCATCGACATCCTTGCCGCCGGGCGCCGAGATCACCACCTTCTTGGCACCGCCCTTGAGATGCGCCGAGGCCCTTTCCTTGGAGGTAAAAAACCCGGTGCACTCGAGCACGACATCGACACCGAGTTCGCCCCAGGGCAGTTGCGCGGGATCACGATTGGCGAGCACGCGGATCCGGTCGCCATTGACGACCATTGCATCGCCCTCGACCGCGACGGTGCCGCTGAAGCGACCATGCGCTGTATCGAATTGCGTCAGGTGCGCGTTGGTTTTGGGATCGCCGAGGTCGTTGATCGCGACGATCTGCAGGTCATGCTTTTTGCCACTTTCATAGTGGGCACGCAGGACGTTGCGGCCGATGCGGCCATAGCCATTGATGGCAACGCGAAGGGTCATGAGTTTCTCCTGAGTTAAAAACGTTTGGCCAGCACGGCACGCACGGTGTCGGCGATATTGTCCGCGGTCAGACCGAAGTGCTCATACAGCACGCCGGCCGGCGCTGACTCACCATAGCGATCGAGCCCGACGACGGCATCGCAGCGATATTTCCACCAGAAATCGGTGATCCCCGCCTCGACCGCAATTCGAGGGAGAGTCTCCGGCAACACATGACGCTTGTATGTGACATCCTGCCGATCAAAGACCGTCGTCGATGGCATCGACACCACCCGCACCGCAATGCCCTCAGCAGCCAGCAGATCGCCGGCCGCGATCGCCAGCCGCAGTTCGGAGCCGGTCGCGATGATGGCGCAGCGCGCCTTTTTCGGGTCGCGCAAAACGTAAGCGCCACGACCGATGTCGGCAATCTGCTCGTCGGTGCGGGTCACGAAGGGCATCGACTGCCTCGACAGCAGCAAGGATGTCGGACCATCGTCGCGTTCGATCGCGGCCGCCCAGGCGAGCGTGGTTTCAACCGGATCGCCCGGACGCCAGACATCCATGCCCGGCATGATTCGCAGCGATGACGCATGTTCGACCGCCTGATGGGTCGGCCCATCTTCGCCAAGCCCGATCGAGTCGTGCGTAAAGACGAAAATCACCCGCTGACGCATCAGCGCAGCCATGCGAAGCGCATTGCGGCTGTAATCGCTGAAAGTCAGGAAGGTGCCGCCATAAGGAATGAAGCCGCCGTGCAGTGCCAGTCCGTTGAGCATGGCGCTCATGCCGAACTCGCGAACACCGAAATTCAGATGGCGCCCGGGCACGAAGGTCTGACCATTGGGGCCGCCGAAGCTCCTGAAATTGCCGGCGCCCTTCCAGTCGGTGAGGTTGGATCCGGTCAGGTCGGCCGAGCCGCCAAGCAGTTCGGCCAGTGCCGGACCGAAATGATTGAGCGCGTTCTGTGAAGCCTTGCGGGTCGCGATGGCCTCACCTTTGGCGAGCGCATCGGCAACCGCCCGAGACACGGTGGCTTCCCAGGTCGGCGGCAGCACACCGCGCATGCGGCGCTCGAACTCTGCCGCCTTGTAAGGATGACGCTGCGCATAGGCCTTGAAACGATCGTCCCAATCGGCCTGGACTTGTGCGCCTCGCCCGGTCGCATCCCAGGCAGCATAGACATCGGCCGGGATCTCGAAGGGGCCGTGCGGCCAGCCCATGGCACGCTTGGCACCCGCGATCTCGTCGGCACCCAGCGGCTCACCATGGCTCCTGGCGGTGCCGGCGCGGGTGGGCGCGCCATAGCCAATGACGGTACGGCACTGGATCAGGGTCGGTGCAAATCGCCGGCCCTCTTCGGTCTCGCGCCCGGACATGCCCCACTGCCTGGCCAATGTGACGGCGGCATCGAGCGCCTCGACATCGTGGCCATCGATGCCGGCAATCACGTTCCAGCCGTAAGCTTCGAAACGTCGCACGGTGTCGTCGCGAAACCAGGCATCGACCGGCCCGTCGATCGAAATCGCGTTGTCGTCATAGAAGACGACCAGTTTGGACAAACCCCAGACACCGGCGAGCGAGCAGGCTTCATGCGAAATCCCCTCCATCAGGCAACCGTCACCGACAAAGGCCCAGGTGAAGTGATCGACGATATTGAAGCCGTCCCGGTTGAACTCGGCGGCGAGGATGGTTTCGGCCAGGGCCATGCCGACGGCATTGGCCAGCCCCTGCCCGAGCGGGCCGGTGGTGGTTTCGACCCCCGGGGTCACACCCATCTCGGGATGGCCGGGCGTCTTCGAGTGAAGCTGTCGAAACGCCCGCAGTTCGTCGATCGACAGGTCGTAGCCGGTCAGATGAAGCAAGGCATAGAGCAACATCGAGCCGTGCCCATTGGAGAGCACAAAGCGATCGCGATCGAACCAGCCAGGCTGCGCCGGGTTGTGCTTGAGGTGACGACCCCAGAGCGCGACCGCGATATCGGCCATTCCCATCGGCATACCGGGATGCCCCGAAGCAGCCTTTTCGACGGCATCCATGGCGAGCGCCCGGATGGCACAGGCCATGCGGTGCGATTCGCTCTGCGAACTCGCGATATCGGTCAATCGATCCTGGCCTGCATGGCTGGACTGGGGAACAGAAGGCGTGTTCATCGGATGGGGGGCCATATTCGGCCGGACTGAAGGGAATCCCCGACTCTAACAAACGCCGTGCCGCTGCGCCCGAATTCGGCGCGCTACACTCGACAGTCAGCCAGCCTTGCGGTGTGGCGCAAACCAGCCGATACCCCGTTACCCCGATACCCCGATACCCCGATACCCCGTTACCCAGTTACCCAGTTACCCGCCTCGATGACCCGCCTGTTTTTCGCCGGCCCGCTTTCGGAACACGCGACCATCCGACTCGATAGCGATACGAGCCACCACGCGCTTCGCGTGCTCAGACTCGCGCGCGGCGATGCCGTCGAGCTCTTCAACGGTGATGGCCTGCGTTATCCGGCGCAGTTGCTCGATACCGATGCCCGCGCGGCCAGTGTGCAGGTCGGCACGCCTGTCACTGCCCACACTGAAAGTCCGCTCACGCTGTGCCTCGCCCAGGCTTTGCCGGGCGCAGACAAGATGGACTGGGTCGTCGAAAAGGCCATCGAACTTGGCGTACACGCCATCCAGCCCCTGCTGTCTGCCCGATCGATACTGAGGCTCGACGCCAGTCGCAGCGAAAAGCGACTCGCCCACTGGCGCCGCATCGCGATCGCAGCCTGCATGCAGTGCGGTCGCGATCGCGTGCCCGAAATCGCCGCTCCGATCGACATCAACCGATGGCTGCGCGAACGACGAGACCATGCCCGGCAATCCGACAACGCGGCCCCCGTCGGCTTCATGTTGACTCCGCGAAGCTCGACCACGCTGAACACGCTTGAACCACCGGCCACCGCTGCCTGGATACTCGTCGGACCGGAGGCCGGACTGAGCGAACCGGAAGAGTCGCTTGCCATCGAATGCGGCTGGCAGCCCTTGCGCCTGGGGCCGCGCATCCTGAGAACCGAGACGGCAGGTCTGACCATGCTGGCCGCACTTCAGGCCAGGTTCGGCGACCTCTGATCGGCTGGCCCGGGCCGCGTCTTGCCGTCACGAAGTTGTTGTAGCCTTTGTCGGCGAAGTCGCCCGAAAGCAAAAAATTTATTTTTCATTTACCCCGGCAACGAATTGCCAAAGGAATCGAAACGATGAGCCTGATCGACAGTCTTCTGGGCGCCATGGGTGGCGCAGCCGGTAGCGGGCAAAGTGCCGCACCCAACCCCTTGCTCCAGATTGCGCTGAGCATGCTGACCAACAGCGGATCCGGCAGTGCCGCAGGCGGCGGCCTCGGTGGCGTCGGTGGGGTCGGTGGCCTGGGCGGTCTGATCGATGCATTTCAACGCAACGGCATGGGCGACCAGATGCAGTCCTGGATCGGTACCGGCCAAAACATGCCGATTTCGCCCGAGCAGCTGCAGCAGGTTCTCGGACAAGGCTCGATCGGTCAGATCGCGCAGCAGCTCGGCCTGTCGCCTCAGGCGAGTGCATCCGGCCTGTCGGAGCTACTGCCTCAGCTCATCGACCGCCTCACGCCCAACGGTCAAGCCCCGCAAGGCGAACTCGGCGATATCGCCGACATCATGGCCCGCCTGGGACAAGGTCGCTGACAGCGCCGGACACCGGCGGCGGGACGCGGCGATTCTCGACGAAGGCTAAGCCGCGGCGAACGATTCGGCGGTCACCGAGGTGATCGCGCGATCGAGCGTCGACGCATCCGACAGCACCCTCGCCAGACCGCGATGGAGCATCGACGCAAGTTCGGAGCCCTGCAGGGTCATGCTGTCATCGGGATGACGAGAGAGGATGTAAAGCGTGCGTGCCGGACTGACCCATGCGAGTTTGAAGACCCGGGACTCACCCTCGGTGGCCATTTCGATTCGGCTGCCTCGTTTCAAGCCGTCCAGCAACACATCAATCTGATCGTTTTCCGGCAAGGCAGCACGCTGCGGCTCTTCCTTCGGAACGAAGCGAACAGTGCCGTCCGGCGAAATCGAAATCGACACCCGAAGCGGATCGGGCTCATCCTGAGTCGCCCGCTGCTTGGCGGCGCTGATCTCTAGGGTATGCGTCTTCATCAGCGCGTCAAAAAATTGCGACCGCATCTGCGGTTCGAACTCGATCAGGTCGAGCCCCTTGTTCAGGCCACGAATCAGTCCGGGCAGAATCGATGCGAGGCGAGGGATATCGTCCCTGCGCTTCGGCAGTACGCTCCAGATCAGATATTCCGCCGACTTCAGCGCGAGGCCCCAGTCGCTGGCGTCGCCCTGCTCGGCGCGAGCCCGCGCCATCGCGCTTGACCAGGTGTCGAGCAGGAAATCACGCACGAATGACGGAACGTTCGTGTTGATGCGCTGTTCGATTTCCGACCGTGCATCCATCAAAGCAAGCTGTTCGACTTCCAGCCGCGCAGCAACAGTCGCCGTGTCAGCGTGCGAATCCGCCTTCCTCGCCAGTGCGTCGCGCTCGATCGCCTCGACTTTTTCGATGGCGTCTTCGAAAACCTGCAAATCGGACTTGAATGTTCCGATGACTTCGGTGAGCAATTGATCGAAACCGGTCAGCATCGGCGAGCCGATGGCGGAATCGAAATCGGGATCGGCACCGACGTCGGAAATGCGGTCGATCAGCCTGCGAAGCGGGTGATGTCGGCGCGCAAAGAAGCCGCGATCGAGCAGTGCCGCCTTCACCGCCACGACCTGCAGTCGCAAAAGCTGCTGCTTGATCGTGTCGGGCAGGCGCCGATCGTTGTAGATGTAGTCGAAAACCATCCCGACGATCTCGACCGTGATCAGATCGATTGGCGCGCCCTGATCACGGACCTGCTGCGTCAGCGCCGGGAAAGAAACACCGTCAGACTGGCTGGCAGCGATCTTCTGGAGCGCTGTCAGCGAATCGACCAGAGGTGCCCAGACCGGCTGCATCGGCAGCCTTTCAGTTTCAAGCATCGCCGGATTCGCCAGAATCTGGGCCATCTGGGTGAGGCCTCCCGGCCGGCCGGAGAATGCCGATGCCAGGGCGTTTTGCAGCCGATCAATCGACGCTGCCGTCCAGGACGGATCGATACCGGAGGCATCTACAGCCGGTTTGGCCGCCCCGCTAACCGCAGGCTTAGTCGCACCCTCGGACGAGTCAGAGCCGGCGCGGTTCGCAGGGCCATCGGAGACGAAAGGCTTCTTGATCTGAGGAAGGATATGGTTGGATTTCAGCAGATCGTTGATCGATCGGTAAATGCCGTCAAGGTTTCGTGAAACATAGGGCCCCAAGGCACCGAGCAGCGCCGACTGGATTTCAGGTCGCGAGGACACGTCCCGCAGCATCAAACGCAATGCCTCGAAGATCGCCTCGGGCGACACAGGATGCCCTGACTCGTCGAACCAATCCCGGTCGATCAAAGCACCCAGGCGCGCTCGAACTCCCAGCACCTGTTCGGGGTCCAGGCTGGCTCGCGCACTGGTGATCAGACGCTCGCGCTGCAGTTGATCGGCGACTTGCGCTTCAGACACCAGCGACAGTTCGTCCGGACTCGAGTGAGCCGTCGCCGGCGAACCGCTGCCATCGGCGTCCAGCAGCCGTCGGTACACCGCAGCAAAGCTCTCCCGAAATCGCTCTTCAAGCTCAAGACGGTTCTCTCGAACCAGCATGACTGCCTCGAGCAGCGCAAGCTTGTGGTCATAGCGCTTGGCACGCAGCGCCTCGGACGTCAGGTCTTCGGTAACACGCGACAACGCCTGCGCGATCACATCATTGAGGCGCTCATGGATGAGCCCGCTGCACTCATCGAGCAGCGCAGCGCGAGACCCCAAAGGCGAATCACCGGGCCCGGCGCTTCGGTTCACTCTGTCAGCGAGGTCGCGGACGACATCCATCCTTATGGTCCGTATTGATATCGACAATGGACTTCACGACACTTCCCATGGCAAAACACATGGTCAGGAAGGCCACCCGATCGCCAGAATAAAGTCGCCGGGCAGCTTGCGGCGCGGCATTCCCTTCAACGTGCAAGCCGATCCGATAGACGGCAACCCGATGTCTGTTTCAGACGAAAGATGAAAATTCGCACACAGCAGGCTTGGACGCCGTGCATGGCCGGGCTGCCGAGCAGATCCCGGGAAGCGTCCGACGGATGGCCAAAGGCGGTCGACTGACCGGACAGGCGCGACAACCGAAATCGCGTTTGCATCGGCTAACATCCCTATCAATTAGTCATTCCGATCCGTCTATTGCGGTGGAGCAGGATCTTGTCCATCTTCGAACAGAGCACCTCAGATCCATCGGTGGCGTCCCCAACAGGCGCCCATGACCGAATTGCTGAACTGACCCGCCGCCTGCAGGCCGAGCAAAGCGCCCGGATCCAGGCGGAGGAAGCGCTCGCGAAGTCGGCATCGGGCAACCGGTCAAAGAGCGAATTTCTGGCGACGATGAGCCACGAAATCCGCACGCCGCTCAATGGCGTGATCGGCATGATCGAACTGCTGCGCAGCACGCGGCTCGACAACGAACAGCGAATCCTGCTCGATACCCTGTCACAGTCTTCGGACACGCTGCTGTCGATCCTGAACGAAGTGCTCGACTTTTCGAAGATTGAAGCCGGCCGCCTCGAAATCGACAAACGCCCCTTCTCACCGTTGCTGGTTGCCCAGGAAGTCGTCGCCCTCCTGAGACCACAAGCCGATCAGAAGGGCATCTCGCTGCTGCTGTGGACCGGTCAACTGCCCGAGCGTCTGCTTGGTGATCCGACGCGACTGCAGCAGATCTGGCTCAACCTGCTGTCCAATGCGATCAAGTTCACCGAGCGCGGCGAGGTCAGGTTCGAACTCTTTGCCGAGCGCAGTGCAAGCGGGAACGACCGCCTGCATGGCAGCGTCTCGGATACCGGCATCGGCATGTCGGTCGAGCAGCAGTCGCGCGTTTTCGAGGCCTTCACGCAGGCCGCGAGCGTTCCTGGTGGCGGTGCCGGCCTCGGGCTGGCCATCTCATCGCGTCTGGCTCGCATCATGAACGGCAAGATCACGCTCGAAAGTCGCTCAGGCGTGGGCAGCCGATTCGGCTTTTCGATGCAGCTCGACAGCGTCAACAGCAAGGACGATGGGGACGAGAAGCGTCCGGTTGAAACCGATGTGCCGGTCTCGCAGCTGCGGGTACTGCTTGCCGAGGACAATGCGGTGAATCAGACCCTGGCGTTGGCGATCCTGGCCAAATTCGGGATCAAGGCCGAATTGGCGCGTAATGGCTACGAAGCGCTGCAGGCGGTCAGCGTTCGTGAGTTTGACGTCGTACTCATGGATGTCCAGATGCCTGAACTCGATGGGCTGGACGCCACCCGCTCGATTCGGGCGCTGCCCAGTACCGTGGCGCAGCCCTGGATCATTGCATTGACGGCCAATGCCTTCGAACAGGACCGTCAGCTTTGCATGGCCGCCGGCATGGACGACTTCGTCGCCAAGCCCTTCAAGCAGGAAGCGCTGCGCGACGCGCTGATGCGCACCCGCTCGCACTCACACCCGCGCCCGATCGGCTGACCCGCACGACTCAGTCGATGGCCAGGGCCAGCACCTGAGCCACATGCATCGCCTGGCGCGACGCACCGTCGGCGATCTGATGGCGGCAACTGGTGCCGTCTGCCACGATCAGGGTCTGGTCATCGGCAGCGCGCACTGCAGGCAACAAGGACAATTCGGCCATCTTCATCGAGGTCTCGAAATGCCCGGCGTCGTAGCCGAAACTGCCGGCCATGCCGCAGCAGCCCGATTCGATCGCGTCGACTTGCAAACCCGGGATGAGCCGCAGCACAGTGAGCGTGGCTGAAAACGCATCAAAGGCTTTCTGGTGACAATGCCCATGAACCAGCGCGCGCGTCTGGGCCAGCGGTTTGAGCGAGAGCACGAGACGCCCGGCGGCATGCTCGGTGGCGAGAAATTCTTCGAGCAGCACCGCTTTTGATGCGAGGCGCCTGGCAGCGCCAGGAATGCCGATGGCCTCGTCGAGCCGCAAGGCCAGAAATTCATCGCGCAGGGTCAGCAGGCAAGAGGGTTCGAGCCCCACGATCGGCACCTCCCGCTCGGCAAAGGGCAGCAGCGCTTTGAGGGTTCGCAGTGCCTCGGCGCGGGCCTGCTCGACTCGGCCGGCAGCCAGGAAGGTCCGGCCGCAGCACAGTGGCCGCTCGCCTTCGGCAATCTGCGAACCCGGCGCTCCGGCGACATGCACGCGATAACCCGCAGCACGCAGGACCTTGAGCGCGGCGCGCGCATTCTCAGGCTCGAGGTATTCATCGAAAGTATCGACCCACAACACCACTTCGGGCTGTGCGGTGGCGGCGTGTTCAGCGCGATCAAGCGTGCGCATGAAACGATCACGGCGCCAGCGCGGAAGGGTTCGCCGTGCACTCAGACCCAGCCAGCGCTCGGACAGGCCCCGAAGACCCGGCAAGGCGTCGCGCAGGTTGGAAAGCGGTGCCAGCCTTGACGCCCAGGGCGCCCAGTGCGGCAGGCTGGCAATCAGGCGATCCTTGAGCGACAGCCCGTGACGGGCCTGCCAGTGATGCAGGAACTCGGTCTTCATGCGCGCCATGTCGACACCGGTCGGGCATTCGCGCCGGCAGCCCTTGCACTGGACGCACAGGTCCATCGCCTCAC
>CAMCXH010000117.1 GCA_945883285.1 Bordetella parapertussis
ACCTTGACGGCATCTGCCATGTCTATATCGACGATCAGGCCGACCTCGACAAGGCGGTGGTCATCGCCGACAACGCCAAGACCCAGCGCTATTCGCCATGCAACACCATGGAAACCCTGCTGGTCCACCAGGCGGTGGCCGCCGAGGTGCTGCCCAGGCTATGCCGCATCTATGCCGACAAGGGTGTCGAGCTGCGCGTCGACCCGACCGCGCGGTCGATCCTGGGGCAGGCCGGCATCGCCTGCATCGCCGCCACCGAGCAGGACTGGTCGACCGAATACCTCGCCCCGATCCTCTCGATCAGGGTACTCGACGGCCTTGACGCCGCGATCGAACACATCACCCGCTATGGCTCGCAGCACACCGATGCGATCGTCACCGAAAACCACTCGCGGGCAATGCGATTCGTGCGCGAGGTCGATTCGGCCAGCGTCATGATCAATGCCTCGACCCGCTTTGCCGACGGCTTCGAATTCGGGCTGGGCGCCGAGATCGGCATTTCAACCGACAAGCTGCATGCCCGCGGGCCGGTTGGCCTTGAAGGCCTCACCTCGCAGAAATGGGTGGTCTTCGGATCGGGGCAAATCAGGCGCTGAGCTGCGCTGCCGCGCCGAGATCAGTGCAATGCGCTGATCCGCGCCCCATCCTGAACGACAGATTTTCCGGCGCTGCATCGAGTACCGGAACCTGAGCGTCGTAAAGATTCGCCACGAAACGCCTCCCCTCCTTTGGTGTCGGGCGATCTTCGCCCTTCGCTCAGGCATCGGCGAAATTCGACATTTCGACACACCATCATGAGTCCGTCACACAAGCGCCACGCAAATCAATTAGCATCCGCCGAGTCGAAAAAAAAGATTTTTACAAACAATCTGTCTCGCCACAGAATATCCAGGGCGAAAAACATCTGTTTCGGTTCGTCACGCAATGAATTCGAATCTGGAAAACATGAACCTTCCGCCAGACAACTCGCAGCGCACTGGTCGTGACCCTGCAACAGACTCGACAGAAGTACTGCGCCTGCACGAGGAGACTGCCCAGATCTCCAAAGAATTGCGCGAGTCAGGCACGGTCAGCGTCTCGACGAAAACCCTGATACGCGACGAACTGGTCTCCCAGGACCTGACCCATACCCATGTAGAGGTCACGACCGTTCCGATCGGTCGGGCGGTCGATGCCATCCCCGCAGTGCGCGAGGAAGGCGATGTCACGATCTTTCCGGTGATGGAAGAGGTCCTGGTGATTGAGCGGCGTCTGATGCTCAAAGAAGAGGTCCACATTCGCAAAGTGCGAACGGTTGAGCACCATCAGGAGACCGTCGCCCTTCGATACCAGCAAGCCGTTGTCTCCCGCAGTGCGGAGACGCCTCCAGATACCGACGCTGGCAAGCCAGCCAGCGCCGGTCAATAAGCCGCACCAACCAAAACCCGTTAAGGAAAAATGAACATGGCCTATGAAAAAGTCGTTGCTGCCTATGACACTGCTGCTCACGCTCAGTCCGCTGTCGCCGCGCTTCGTGCCGGTGGTTTTGCCGATGCCGACATCAGCGTGATCGATCAGGACCGCGTGCGCTCGGTCGTCGCCGATATCGATTCGCCCGAACACGCTCATGGCATCTGGCACAGCCTCTTCGGTCATGATGTCCACGAACACGAAGCCGAGGTCTATCACCGGGCCGTCCAGATGAACGGCGTCGTGCTGGCGGTTCGCGTGCTCGACCGCGAAGCCGCACATGCATTGGGCATCCTCAACAGCGCCCGTCCGATCGATATCAATGACCGTGCCATCACCTCCGGCCTGGCCGAGCCGGCACGTGTCGAAGCCATCGCACGCAAGATTGACTCGGTGCCGCTGGCTGCCAATCAGACGGTTGCGGTGACGCCCAAGCTGGCTGCGGTCCACAACGAGGTCCTGCGCCTGGCTGAAGAGCAGATGAATGTCGGCAAAGAGATGGTCGAGACCGGTGAGACCCGCGTGCGCCGTTTCGTGACCGAACGTGAAGTGACCCAGGACATCAGCCTGCATGAAGAGCATGCGCAGATTCTGCGTCGCGTCGTCAACGATCCCAAGAGCATCGTCGATATCGATTGGGCCGATCGCACGATCCATGTGGTCGAGACTGCCGAACACGCACTGGTGAGCAAGTCGGCCCGTATCGTTGAGGAAGTCGAGCTCAGCAAGATCGGCTCCGACCATGTCGAGACCGTGCACGAGAAACTGCGTCGCCAGCAAGTCGAGATCGAGCGCGTCGGTGCCAATGGCAAAACGACTCGTGGCTGACCGGTCTGCTGACTGGATCTCAGTCGGTCTGCTCGTTGACCAGCCGGAGTGTGCAGCCGGCTGATCGCTGAATCGACTGCTTGAACGGGGCGTCCGATTGATCTCGGACGCCCTTTTTTTTGGCAAACCGGTTCAGCGCTGATGCGTGACGCCTGATGGGGCTCAGGGGTATTGATAGAATCGGGCGATGCTCTGGGTCAAATCGCTTCACATCATCTTCGTGACCAGCTGGTTCGCGGGTCTGTTCTATCTGCCCCGGGTGCTGGTCAATCTCGCCATGGTCGAGCCCGACTCGACCGCAGAGCGCGCGCGGCTGCTGCTGATGGCCCGCAAGCTCTATCGCTTCATGATGCCGCTGATGGTGCTGGCACTCGTGTTTGGCCTGTGGCTGTGGCTGGGCTATGGCATTGGCGGCGCCTGGATGCATGCCAAGCTGGCGCTGGTGGTCGTGCTGATCGGCTATCACCATGTCTGCGGCGCCATGATCAAACGCTTCGAGCGCGGCGAGAACCGTCGCTCGCACATCTGGTATCGGTGGTTCAACGAGGCGCCGGTACTGCTGCTGGTCGCGGTCGTGCTGCTGGTCGTCGTCAAACCCTTCTGAGACCGATGCAAACGATGAAAACCGTTCAGTACTTCATGAGCCCGGTGTCACCCTGGTCCTACCTGGGGCACAAGCGCTTCCTTGCGATGGCCAGTGCCAACGGTGCCCGGGTGCTGCTGCGCCCGATCGATCTCGGCCGGGTCTTCCCGCAGTCGGGCGGCCTGCCGCTTGCCAAGCGTGCGCCGCAGCGCCAGGCCTATCGGCTGCACGAACTGCCGCGCTGGCGTGACCATGTCGGCGTGCCGCTCAATGTGCATCCGAAGTTCTTTCCGGCGCCCTCCGACGATGCCGCCCGCCTGATCATTGCTGCCGATCTCGCGCTGGGCACCGAGGCCGCCCTGACGCTCGCCGGTGCCTTCCTGAGCGCAGTCTGGGCCGAGGACCGCAATATCGCTGATGCACCGACACGTGCGGCGATCGCGACCGAACAGGGCATTGATGCCGCAGTGCTCGAGGCTCGCGCAGACGACGCCCGCATGGCCTTCGATACTTACACCGACGAGGCAATCGCCGCGCAGGTGTTCGGTGTGCCCTGGTATGTCGTCGACGGCGAGCCCTTCTGGGGCCAGGACCGGCTCGATTTCGTCGCCCGCGCGCTGGAGCGACGCTGATGCCCCGGGCGGGCCTGATGCGTCAGGGCGGTTGAGCGCCCATGGCCCCGATCCGGTTTTTCGCTCCCTGCCCGCGCGGACTCGAAGCCACGCTCGCCGCCGAATTGCGGGCGCTGGGCGCGGGCATCCTTGGCGAGCCGCCCGGGGGGGTGCAGTTTGAAGGCGACACCCGCATCGGCCTGGCGGCCAACCTGCATTCGCGCATCGCCAGCCGCATCCTTCAGCAGGTGGCCAGCGCCCCCTACAACAACGAAGACGACCTCTATCGCATCGCCAGCGAAACGCCCTGGGAAACCTGGCATGAGCCGATGGCATCACTGCGCATCGACATCAATTCGAGCGGCTCGACCCTGCACAGCCTGCAGTTCGCCACCCTGCGCATCAAGGACGGCGTGGTCGACCGGCTGCGCGAGCGTTATGGTGAGCGCCCGTCAATCGAACGACAGCGGCCCGACCGGCGAATCTTTGCGTTTCTCGATGCCAGCCAGTGCACGCTCTATCTCGACTGGTCCGGCGAATCGCTCTTCAAGCGCGGCTGGCGCCGCGACGGCGCCGATGCACCACTGAAAGAAAATCTCGCAGCCGGCCTGCTCGCGCTCTCTGGGTGGCAGCCCGGCATGCCGCTGTTCGATCCCTTCTGCGGCTCGGGCACGATCATCATCGAAGCGGCGATGCAGGCTGCTGGTATCGCGCCCGGCGCACGCCGCCCCTTTGCCTTCGAGCGCATGCGTGGCATCGATCGCAACGAATGGCAGCGCATGCGTCAGATCTCGCCCCGTCCGGTGCCCGCGGCGGTGACGCTCTTCGGCTCGGATGTCTCGGAAGCTGCGCTGGCTGCCACACGCTCGAACCTTGCCCGCAGCGGTATCGACCCGGCCTGGGTGCAGTTACGCCAACGTGATGTCCTGAACCTTGATGCCGCGCCGGCAGACCGCGGCATGCTGCTGGCCAACCCGCCGTACGGCGAGCGGCTCGACATCAAGGGGCGACAGTCGTTTGCCCAGGCAGCTCAGTTCTGGCCGGCCTTTGCCACGCTCATGAAGACCCGTTTCGCCGGCTGGACGGTCTGTCTGTTTACCAGCGATCTCGAGCTGCCCGGCCTGCTGCGCCTGAAAGCCTCGAAGCGCACACCGCTCTTTAACGGCCCGCTCGAATGCCGCCTGTTCCGATTCGACATGGTGGCCGGATCAGCCCGAACGCCAAAGCCGCAGGCAGTCGGTTAGCGCAGCCGCAGCTGGGGTGCTGCGGCGCTCAGCGCGTCAATCGGCGCACGGCGGTCAGCGCGCGATCAGACGATCCCGAGACTCTCGGTGCCCGCATAGACATCGCGTTGACCGCGTCGGCTGTTGAGCTTGATGGTCAGACGCAGATCATTGACCGAATCGGCATGACGCAGCGCATCGGCCAGCGAGATGCGGTTCTCTTCATAGAGGTCGAAGAGCGCCTGATCGAAGGTCTGCATGCCCTGCTCTCTCGATCGCTTGATGATCTCGCGAATCGCGGCCACCTCACCCTTGAAGATCATGTCGCTGATCAGCGGCGAGTTGAGCATGACCTCGACTGCCACCACCCGACCGGTACCTGACTGGTCGGGCAGCAGGCGCTGAGACACGATGCCACGCAGATTGAGTGACAGGTCCATCAGGACCTGCGCGCGCCGCTCTTCAGGGAAGAAATTGATGACCCGGTCGATCGCCTGATTGGCATTGTTCGCATGCAGCGTCGCCAGGCACAGATGCCCGGTCTCGGCGAAGACGATCGCGTTATCCATGGTGTCGCGATCACGGATCTCGCCGATCATGATGACGTCGGGTGCCTGACGCAACGAGTTCTTCAGCGCGATCGACCAGCTGTCGGTGTCGACCCCGACCTCGCGATGCGTGACGATGCAGTTGGCATGCGGATGCACGAATTCAACCGGGTCCTCGATCGTGACAATGTGACCGAAGCTGTTGCGGTTGCGGTGGCCGATCATGCCGGCGAGCGTGGTCGACTTGCCCGATCCGGTCGCACCCACCACCAGCACCAGGCCGCGCCCGCTGAGTGAAAGATCGACGATCGCCGGCGGCAGCCGAAGCTCCTCGATTGTCGGGATGCGGCTCTGAATGGTTCGGATCACGATGCCGACGCGTCCGAGCTGCATGAACACATTCACCCGGAAGCGACCGATTCCGGTCGGGTTGATTGCAAAGTTGAGTTCGCGGCTGGCTTCGAAGTCGGCAGCCTGCCGATCGCTCATCAGCGCGCGCGCCAACTCCATGGTGTGCTGCGGCGTGAGCGGCACGCCCGAGACCGGTGTGACCTTGCCGTCGATCTTGACCGCGGGCGGAAACTCGGCGGTCAGAAACAGATCGGAGCCGGCGCGCTTGAGCATCAGTCGCAGAAGATCCTGAAGGAAGCGCGAGGCCTGCTCGCGCTCCATGGTGCGGGTCCGGGCGATGCTGTCGCCGCCGTCGATCGCCGGGCTGTCGGGATTGCTCATTCGGCGTTGCCTCGGCCTCAGCCAGGAAAGTTGTCTTTGTTGGCGGCAGCACTTCGTGCCTCGGCCATCGAGATCAGATTGCGCTTGACCAGATCGGTCAGGCACTGGTCGAGGGTCTGCATGCCGACCGCGGCGCCGGTCTGGATCGATGCATTCATCTGCGCGACCTTGGCCTCCCGGATCAGATTGCGGATCGCCGGCGTGCCGATCATGATCTCGTGCGCCGCGATACGCCCGGAGCCGTCCTTGGTCTTGAGCAGCGTCTGCGAGATCACCGCCTTGAGCGACTCCGACAGCATCGAGCGAACCATCTCCTTTTCTGCAGCCGGAAACACGTCGATCACACGGTCGATGGTCTTGGCCGCGCTCGAGGTGTGCAGGGTGCCGAAGACCAGGTGGCCGGTTTCGGCCGCGGTCAGCGCGAGCCGGATGGTTTCGAGGTCACGCAACTCGCCCACCAGGATCACGTCAGGGTCTTCGCGCAGGGCCGAGCGCAGGGCGTTGTTGAACGACAGGGTGTGTGGCCCGACCTCGCGCTGATTGACCAGCGAACGCTTGGAGTCGTGCACGAATTCGATCGGATCCTCGACGGTCAGGATATGGCCGTGAAGATTTTCATTCACATGATTGACCATCCCCGCGAGCGTGGTCGACTTGCCCGAGCCGGTCGGACCGGTCACCAGCACCAGACCGCGCGGCTGCATCGAGAGCTCGGCAAAGATCTTGGGTGCATTGAGTTCTTCGAGGGTCAGGATCTTGGACGGAATCGTCCGCATGACCGCGCCGGCGCCGCGCTGCTGCTGAAAGGCATTGACCCGGAAACGCGCCAGACCCTGAATCGCGAAGGAGAAGTCGCATTCGAGGTTTTCTTCGTAGTCCTTGCGCTGCGAGTCGTTCATGATGTCGTACATCATCTTGTGAACGGTCTCGTGCTCCATCGGCGGCAGGTTGATGCGACGCACATCGCCATGCACCCGGATCATCGGCGGCAAGCCGGCCGACAGGTGCAGGTCCGAGGCCTTGTTCTTGACCGCAAACGCGAGCAGTTCCGAAATTTCCATAGTCATGCCTTCCAATGGTCCGCAACTCAAAGAGCATCTTATGAACCTGCAGCCGCCTGTGGCAGCCTCGTCCGAACAGCCGTCACTGGCCGCGACAGACGGTCATCGCGCGTTGCTCGATCGCCACTCGGCGGTTCTGAGCCGCATCGCCGAGGCCGCGCGTGCCTGCGACCGAAGACCCGACGCGATCGATCTGCTCGCAGTGAGCAAGACCTTCGATGCCGAGGCGGTGCTGACGCTGGCGATCCATGGGCAACGCAGGTTCGCTGAGAGCTATTTGCAGGAAGCGCTGCCAAAGATGGCCACCTGTCATGACCAGTGGGCAGAGCGACCGTCCCGGCGGTCGGCAGGCGATCGTCTCGAGTGGCATTTCATTGGTCCGATCCAGTCGAACAAGACCCGGCCGATTGCCGAGCATTTCGATTGGGTCGAATCGATCGAACGCGAAAAAATCGCACAACGCCTGTCAGAGCAGCGCCCGGCGCAGCTTGCGCCGCTGCAGGTCTGCATTCAGGTCAATGTCAGCGGCGAGGCGAGCAAGAGCGGTTGCAGCCCGGATGAGGCGATCGCACTGGCCCGGGCAGTGTCGGCGATGCCACGGCTGCAGTTGCGCGGCGTCATGGCGATCCCGGCACCCAGCGACGACGCGGGCGTGCAACGCGAACAGTTTGCAAAGGTTCGCGAGGTCTTTGAGAAGATTCGCGCCGAGGGCATGGCGATCGACACCCTGTCGATGGGCATGTCATCGGATCTGGAGGCGGCAGTCTGTGAGGGCGCGACCCTGGTCAGGGTCGGGAGTGCTTTGTTTGGCGCCAGAGCCCCCGGTTGAGGCCCGCTCGCCGAGCCCCGGTTGCTACAGACCTTTGATCAGGCCATGCGCTTGACGGCGGCCGCAAGGCGGCTCTTGTGACGGGCAGCGGCGTTCTTGTGGATGATGTTCTTGTCGGCGATCGAGTCGATGACGCTGGTCGATGCCTGGAAACGTGCCGCAGCAGCTGCCTTGTCGCCAGTGGCGACGGCCTTGCGAACCGCCTTGATGGCGGTACGCAGGCGCGAACGCAGGCTGGAGTTGTGGGCGTTCTGCTTGACAGCCTGTCGGGCGCGCTTGCGAGCCGAAGCGATGTTGGCCATGCGAAGATCTCTTTATTGGTGATGCTTTGGTGGGGTCAGGCAAACGCCGCAGACCTTGCTGACAGCAGATTAGCCGGACCGAAACCCGATTCAGGGAAAGCCTTGAAGTATAAGTCGATTTGCTTACAGCCCGCAAGACGGCCGAGTCCTGGCCGACGAGGGGCGCCTGTTTGAATCTGCTGCGATCGGCTGCAACCGTCAGCGGACTGACCCTGCTGTCACGGATCACCGGCCTCATCCGGGAAAACCTCACCGCCACGGTATTCGGTGCCTCGGCGCTGACCGATGCTTTTTTCGTGGCCTTTCGACTGCCCAACCTGCTGCGGCGGATGTTCGCGGAAGGCGCGTTTTCGCAGGCCTTCGTGCCGATTCTGGCTGCCGCCCGCGAAGGCCGTGACGAGGGCCAGATGCACCGCCTGCTCGATCGGGTCGCAACGTTGCTCTTCTGGGCGCTGGTGGCAGTGTCGGCAGCAGGCGTGATTGCGGCGCCGGTGCTGGTCTGGGCGATGGCCTCGGGCATGCGTGCCGATCCGGCGAGCTTCGATGTCGCGGTCATCATGACCCGCTGGATGTTTCCCTACATTCTGCTGATTTCCATGGTGGCGCTGGCCGCCGGGGTGCTCAACACCTGGCGCCGCTTCGTCGTGCCCGCCTTTGCGCCGGTGCTGCTCAATCTGTCCTTCATCGGCGCAGCCCTTTTCCTGTCGCCGCACATCGATCCGCCGATCTATGCACTGGCAGTCGGCGTGGTCGCGGGCGGCGTGGCGCAACTCGCCCTGCAGGTGCCGGCGCTGCTTCGCATCGGCATGCTGCCGCGAATCGGCGTCAATCTGCGCGATGCGCTGCGTGATCCCGATGTGCGCCGGATCTTGCGGCAAATGGGGCCGGCAGTGCTGTCGGTCTCGGTGGCCCAGATCAGCCTGATCGTCAACACCCACATTGCCTCGCGACTGGGTCCGGGCAGTGTCTCCTGGGTGTCCTTTGCAGACCGGCTGATGGAGTTTCCGACCGCGATGCTCGGCGTGGCACTCGGCACCGTGCTGCTACCCAGTCTTGCCCGGGCCAATGCCGCCGGCAAGCGGCAGGAATACAGCGAATTTCTTGACTGGGGACTGCGCCTGGCCGCGCTGCTCGCCTTGCCCTGCATGGTCGGCATGGCGTTGATGGCCGAACCGCTCACCGCCCTGCTCTTTCACTACGGCCGCTTCGATGCTCAGGACCTCGACATGACGAGCCGGGCGGTGCTGGCCTATTCGATCGGCCTGTTCGGACTGATTGCGGTCAAGATTCTGGCGCCGGGGTTTTATGGTGTGCAGGATGTGCGCACACCGTTTCGGATTGCGCTGGTCGTCCTGGCGATCACGCAGGGGCTGAACCTGATCTTTGTGCCGGTCTTTGCCCATGCCGGGCTTGCGTTGTCGATTTCAGTCGCCGCACTGGCCAATGCCGGCCTCTTGCTGGGCGGACTCATGAGCCGGGGCATCTACTCACCGCGCCCGGGATGGGGGGCCTTTTCGGCGCGGCTGATGGTGGCGCTGCTGGCCATGGCGGGGCTGCTCTGGTTTGCCGTACCGCGCTTCGACTGGGTGGCCCTCAAGGCCGAGCCCCTGCTTCGCATCGCGCTGGCGCTTGGCATGGTCGGCGGCGCAGCAGCGCTTTACCTCGGCATCCTGCTCGCGCTCGGCCTGCGCCCGCGGCAATTCATGCGAAAAACCTGACTCTCTTTCTCTGATCGAAACGCCCAATGAACGACACCACGACCACCCCCGACCCGTCATCGCCGCGCATTGTGTTCGTGGGCGCCGGCAATATGGCGAGCGCCCTGATCGGCGGCCTGATCGCCCGCGGCACCGCACCGGCATCACTGCAGGCGATCGACCCCTCGGCCTCACAGCGCGAAGCGCTCGGCGTACGCTTCGGCATCACGACCCATGCTGCCGGCGGTGACCATGTCGGCCAGGCCGACGTGATTGTCCTGGCGGTCAAGCCTCAGCAGATGCACGAGGCGGTCGACGCCTTGGCGCCCGGGATCGCCACGCAACTCATCATCTCGGTGGCGGCGGGCGTGCGTGCCACCGATCTGTCGCGCTGGCTGGGCGGCTATTCGCGCATCGTGCGAACCATGCCGAACACACCGGCACTCATCGGGCTTGGCGCAACCGGGCTGGCGATGCTCGCCGGCGGCAGCGGTGCTGACCGAAGGCTAGCCGAGTCGATCATGCAGGCGGTCGGGCAGACGGTCTGGGTCGATGACGAATCACAGCTCGATGCGGTGACCGCGCTGAGCGGCAGCGGACCCGCCTATGTATTTCGCTTCATCGAGTCGATGATTGCCGCCGGCACCGGACTGGGTCTGAGCCCGGAGCAGTCACGCCAGCTCGCGTTGCAGACCGTCTCGGGTGCGGCGCAGCTGGCCTGTGCATCAAGCGAGCCGGTCGCGATTCTGCGCGAGCGCGTCACCTCGAAGGGCGGCACGACCGCGGCGGCGCTGTCGGTGTTCGAGGCCGGTGGCCTCGATGCGGTGGTTGCCCAGGCGATGGGCGCGGCCCGGGATCGATCGGCAGAACTCGGCGATGAATTCGGGCGATGAAGGCGCGGCAGCCTGGCCGCAGGCCGATCAGCGACTCAACTGGTCGAGCACGATGCCGGCAAACACCACCGCGCCGAACCAGGTGTTGTGGTTGAAGGCCTTGAAGCAGCCCTCGCGACTGCGGGTACGGATCAGCGTGAAGTGATAAAGGGCCAGACCGGCTGCGCCGAGCAGCCCGGCAAAATACGGCCATCCGCCGCCGATACGCAGCCCCACCAGAGCCAGCAGCGCGAGCGCGGCGGCATACGACACCATGACCGCGGCCACGTCGAAGCGCCCGAACGTGATCGCCGAGGTGCGGATGCCGATCTTCAGATCATCCTCACGGTCGACCATGGCGTACTCGGTGTCGTAGGCGATTGCCCAGAAAACATTGGCCGCCAGCATCAACCAGGCCGTGGTCGGCACCGCATTTTGCAGAGCCGAAAAGGCCATTGGAATACCGAAGCCGAAGGCAATGCCGAGATAGGCCTGGGGCAGCGCGAAGAATCGCTTGGTGAAGGGATAGCTCGCGGCCAGAAATGCTGCCACCGCCGCCAGTGCCCAGGTGAGCCGATTCATCGGCAGCACAAGCATCAGCGAGACCAGCGACAAG
>CAMCXH010000118.1 GCA_945883285.1 Bordetella parapertussis
CGGCAGCACCTTGCCGCCGGTGGTGTTCTCCATCACCACCAGACGGGTGATGGCGAAGTGCGCATCGTCGGGTTTGATCGCCGCCTCGATCGAGGCCAGCGGAATCGTGCCGTCGGGGGCGTGTTCGAGCGGCTGCGGTTGAATCGAGCCCAGCACTGCCATGCCGCCGGCTTCCCATTTGTAGGTGTGCCACTGCTGGCCGACGATGGCTTCGTCGCCGCGTTCGCAGTGCGACAGCAGCGCGAGCAGATTGGTCTGCGTGCCCGAGCTGGCAAAGAGCGCGTCCTCGAAGCCGAGCATCTGCGCGGCGCTGGCCTGCAGCCGATTGACCGTCGGGTCGTCGGCAAAGACATCGTCGCCGACCTCGGCGGTGGCGATCGCGGTGCGCATGGCAGCGGTCGGGCGTGTGACGGTGTCGCTGCGAAAGTCGGTCATGGTGCGGCTCGCGAAATCAGGCTGAAGGTGGGAGTGGCGTTGATGAGGATCCAGCAACGCTCGGTGCTGTCATCGACGATCTGGCGGCGTCGCCTGTCGATGCGTGGCAAAGCGTGATGGCCAGGTCGATCGCCGCGCGCAGGCTGCCGGCATCGGCCGTGCCCTGACCGGCGATATCGAAGGCGGTGCCGTGGTCGACGCTGGTGCGGATGAAGGGCAGTCCGACGGTGATATTGACGCCCTGCTCGATGCCGAGGTACTTGACCGGTATCAGGCCCTGATCGTGATACATCGCGACCACCACGTCGAAGTCGCGAAAACCGCGGGCGCGCATGAAAATCGTGTCGCCCGGCCAGGGGCCGCTGGCGTCGATGCCTTGTGCGCGGGCTTGCGCGATGGCGGGCGCGATGATCTCGATCTCCTCGCGGCCCATCAGGCCGCCCTCGCCGGCATGCGGGTTGAGGCCGGCTACTGCGATGCGGGGATGCGCAATGCCGAGCTGTTGCAGTCCGGCGTGCGCGATCGCGATGGTGTCGGCCACCGCTTCACAGGTGATCTGCTCGATCGCCTCGCGCAGCGAGACATGGATGGTGACCAGGATGGTGCGCAGTTCGTGGTTGGCCAGCATCATGCGCACATCGGCAGCGCCCGCCAGCTCGGCCAGGATCTCGGTATGACCGGGGTGATGAATGCCGGCCGCGCGCAGCGCTTCCTTGTGGATCGGTGCGGTCACGACCGCGGCGATCTGGCCGGCGATCGCATCGCGGCTGGCGCGCACGATCGCGGTATGTGCTGCCAGACCGGCGCGGGCGTCGATCTGCCCGATCGGCAGATCGTCGGGCAGCTTGCTGCAGGCGACGACCGCCACCGTGATCGGGCTGATCGCAGTGTGCATGGTGTGTCGGGCGCGTGCAGCATCGCCGGCACGGGTGGTATCGCCGGCGCCATCACTGCTTTGACCAGGTGCGGTATCCAGAACTGCTGCGGCCTGCGCGGCCGAGTCGCAGGCGGTGATCGCCAGCGGCAGGCCGAGTCTGCGGGCGGTTGCGGCCAGCAGGCCCGGGTCGCCATAGACGATGAGCCGAGGGGCGAGGCGAGGGGCGAAAGCCGGCTGCTCGGCGCCGATTGCGGCCAGCGCCTTCAGGACGATCTCGGGGCCGATGCCGCAGGCGTCGCCCATGGTGATCGCGATCGGAAGCGCGGCGTGATGCGGGTCCGGGTGCGCAAGCGCATCGGCGACGGGCGGCTCGGGATGATCATGCGATGGCGGCATGGGGTGAATTGTAGGCCTCGAACCAGCCGGGCCTGTGCGGCAGGCCAGCGCGCTCAGCGCAGCAGCAAAAGCAGCCCGACCATCGTGAGAAAGCCGAGCAGCAGCCACCGGAACACCGCCTCGCTGACCCGATGGCGCAGGCGCTTGCCGACCGCCATGCCGACGAACATCGGTGCGAGTGCCAGCCCCGACAGGAGCACTTCGGGCCAGCCCATCACATCGAAGGCCGCCATCGACAGATAGAGCGGTAGCGCGCCGGCAATATAGATGATGCTGATCGAGCCCACGAACTGCTCGCGGCTCAGTCGCAGCGCGACCAGATAGGTGATCAGCAGCGGGCCCATCAGCGACGACACCCCGCCCATTGCGCCCGACACCAGCCCGACTGCCGCGCCCCAGCGGCGCTCGCTGCGCGGGCTCACCTTCAGTACCGGATTCCAGATCATCATCGCCACCGCCAGCAGCAGGGCTGCGGCGACCAGGGCATCAATGGTGGCCACCGGCATGCCGAGCGTCAGGCGCGCAGTGAGTGCCGTGGCCAGCACGATGGCCACCAGCAGCGAGGCGAAGCGGCGCAGGGCATAGGTCACCATGCCGCCGTCGGCTGCCTGCCAGAGGTTGGACAGCAGGATCGGGATGCCCATCAGCGCGATCGCCTTGGGGCTGGGAATGACCAGCGACAGCAGCGGCACCATCACCAGCGGCAGCCCCACGCCGATCAGGCCCTTGACCAGGCCGCCGAGCACGAAGATGGCCGCCACGATCAGCAGCAGCGATGCGCTTGGCGACTGGCCCAGCGCGGTGCTGATCGACGCTGTCAGGTCGATGCCGAGTGTGGAGCTCAGTGCGCCACCGAGTGCGCCACCGATTGTGCTGCCGATTGTGCTGCCGATTGCGCCACCCGGACCCGACGCGAGCAGATCAGTGATGGCGCTCAGCCTTCGCGCTGCGCGCGGGCCAGCACGGCATGCAAAAGCACATTGGCGCCGGCATGGATATGGGCCGGATCGGCATTTTCGATCTCGTTGTGGCTGATGCCGCGCTCGCAGGGCACGAAGATCATGGCGGTGGGACAGCGCCGCGCAACATAGACCGCGTCATGTCCGGCGCCGCTGGCCAGTCGCCGGTGTGAATAGCCGAAGGCCTGCGCGGTGGTCTCGATCGAGGTGACCAGCGAGGCATCGAAGGCGCAGGGCGCAAAGTAGACCGTCTGTTCGAGGCTGATCGACACGCCGCTGTCGGCTGAAATCTTTGCGGCAGCGCCGCGCACCGCGTCGCTCATAGCGTCGAGCGTGGCGGCATCGGCGCAGCGCAGATCGATGCTCATCTCGACCCGACCCGGGATGACATTGCGCGAATTGGGCGCGACCACCAGCCGGCCCACCGTGCCGCGCGCATAGTGCGGATGCGAGGTGGCGACTTCGCGGACCGCGACCGTCAGGTGCGCGGCGGCGAGCAGCGCATCGCGTCGCAGCTCGATCGGCGTGGGGCCGGCGTGTGCATCCTGGCCTTCGAGCACGACATCGAACCAGCGCTGACCGAGCGCACCTTCGACCACACCGATGGTCTTGCCTTCGTTTTCGAGCACCGGCCCCTGCTCGATATGGGACTCGAAGTAGGCGTCAAAAGCCGGTGCGGCATCGGTGCCGGCAGCGCCGATCGCGGCGAGCGCGTCACCCACCGAGATGCCTTCGGCATCGCGCTGCGCCAGGCAGTGCTCGACGGTGAAGGCGCCGGCATAGACGCCCGAGCCCATCATCACCGGCTGAAAGCGGGTGCCCTCTTCATTGGTCCAGATCGCGACCGCAATCGGTTTGCGGGTACGGATGCCGGCATCGTTGAGCGTGCGAATCACTTCCAGGCCGGCGAGCACGCCGTACTGGCCGTCGAAGCGCCCGCCGCTGGGCTGCGTGTCGAGGTGACTGCCCATGGCCACCGGTGCGGCGCTGGCATCGGTGCCCGGGCGGATGGCGTAGAGGTTGCCGATGGCATCGCAGCGAATCTCGCAGCCGGCCTCGCGCAGCCAGCCGGTCACCCGGTCGCGACCCTGGGCATCGAGCTCGGTCAGTGCCAGGCGTTTGATGCCGCCGCGCGGGGTGGCACCGATCGTGGCCAGCGACATCAGGCTCGACCATAGTCTGTCGGACGAGGTCGACAAGGCGGTGGGCGTGGGCAAGGGAGCATTCATGGCGGGCTCTTCAAAGGGGGGTGCTGCTCGCGCGTCGGCTGGCTCGGGGTGTGCGGCCGGTGCGTGGCTTGGGGGTTGTCGAATGCGAGCGTGCCGTCATTGTGGCAGGAGGTGGCGCACCGAGTTCGGTCGAGATGTCGGCTGCGAGTTGCCGGATGCCCTGCACGAGCTCGGCACGGCGCTTTGCAGTGAGCCCGGCCTTGATCACGCTGACTGCAACCGCAGCGACTGCCGCCGCCCCGCGCGGGCCGAACACCGGTGCGCCGAAGCACTGCATGCCTTCGGCGGTTTCTTCGTCGTCGATCGCATGACCGTCCTGGCGGATCTCGACGAGCTGGCGGCGCAGTGAGGCGAGGCTGGTGATGCCGTGGCGGGTCAGTCGCGGCAAGGGCCCAGCGCCCAGCGCCAGCGTGACCGCCTTGTCGTCGAGGCTGGCCAGCATGGCCTTGCCCGACGAGGTGCAGATGGCCGGAAATCTGCCGCCAACTCGAAAGTTGACTGCCAGCGGCCGGCTGCCCTGGCGGCAGGCGAGATAGGTGACCTCACGGCCTTCGAGCGTGGCCAGCATGATGGTTTCGGTGCCGAGCGCCGCAACGCGACGGGCGTGGGCGTCGAAAGCGCGCATCAGGTCGGACTGCGCGGCAAAGGCATCGGCCCATCGCAGCGCGCGCGGCCCGAGGCTGAATTCAGCCTCGTCGTTACGCCGCGCCAGGTCGAGCTCGACCAGGGTGGCGAGCAGGCCGTGCAGGCTGCTGCGCGGCAGACTCAGACGGCGCGCGAGTTCGGCCAGCGACAGCGGCTCGTGGGCGTCGGCCAGCGCATCGAGCAGGCGTGAGGTGCGCTCGACCGCGGGGACCAGGCGTGGTGCGCGCGGTGTCCGGGGCGATGGTGATGACGCATGTGGCGCTGGCAGTGCTGTCAGCAAGCGGTCGGTGTCGCGGGGCATGTCGGTGATCGGTGAGGCGGCGGTTGACAGGGTGCAGGGCGCTGCGGACAATCTTCCCAGATGTTGAACAACTGTTCAACTGGTTGAACAACTCCTGCTCGATCAATCTGAGCTGCATGGCTCACGCGCGATGGCGCGTGCCTGTCGCGACCCCTCGGGCAGCACTCACCGGAGACCGTCATGGGAAGCACCGAATCACAGATCAGCTCTGCCACAGCCCTGCTCGAGGCGACCCGTGTGGGTCACTGGATCGACGGCGCACCGTCTGCGGCGCCTGCCGGCAGTCGCGAGGCGGATGTCTTCAACCCGGCCACCGGCGCGCTGGCCCGGCGTGTTGCGCTGGCCGATGCCACCACGGTCGATGCCGCCGTGCGATCGGCGCACACTGCGTTTGCCGGCTGGGCGGCGACGCCCCCGATCCGCCGGGCGCGGGTCATGTTCCGCTTCAAGGAGCTGCTTGATCGTCATGGCGACGATCTGGCGCGCCTGATTACCGCCGAGCACGGCAAGGTGTTTTCGGATGCGCAGGGCGAGGTTCAGCGCGGTCTGGAGGTGGTCGAGTTCGCCTGCGGCATTCCGAGCCTGCTCAAGGGCGAGTACACCGAGCAGGTCGGCACCGGCATCGACGCCTGGTCGATGCGCCAGCCGCTGGGCGTGGTGGCCGGGATCACGCCCTTCAATTTCCCGGCGATGGTGCCGATGTGGATGTTCCCGGTGGCGATCGCCTGCGGCAATCCCTTCGTGCTCAAGCCCTCCGAGCGTGATCCGTCGGCGCCGCGCTTCATCGCCGAGCTGCTCAAGGAAGCGGGCTTGCCCGATGGCGTGTTCAGTGTGGTCAATGGCGACAAGGTGGCGGTCGATGCGCTGCTTGGCCATCCGCTGGTGCAAGCGGTGAGCTTCGTCGGCTCCACGCCGATTGCACGCTATATCCACGAGACCGCGAGCCGCAACGGCAAGCGGGTGCAGGCGCTGGGCGGTGCCAAGAACCATCTGGTGGTGATGCCCGATGCTGACATGGATCAGGCGGTTGATGCGCTGATCGGTGCCGCTTATGGCTCGGCCGGTGAGCGCTGCATGGCGGTCTCGGTGGCGGTGGCGGTGGGCGATGCCACCGCCGATGCGCTGGTGGCAAAGCTCGCTGAGCGGGTGAAGAAGATCAAGGTCGCCGATGGCATGGATGCCACCGCCGAGATGGGCCCGCTGGTGACGCAGCAGCACTTCGACAAGGTCAAGGGCTATGTGGATAGCGGCGTGGCCGAGGGCGCGAATCTGGTGGTCGATGGCCGCGGGCTGAGTGTTGCCGGGCGTGAAAAAGGATTTTTTCTCGGTGGCTGTCTCTTCGATAATGTTTCGCCCTCGATGAAGATCTATCAGGAAGAGATTTTCGGGCCGGTGCTTGGCATCACGCGGGTCAAGACCTTCGAGGCCGCGCTTGCGCTGGTCAACGGTCATGAGTTCGGCAACGGCTGCTGCATCTTCACCCGTGATGGTGATGCCGCCCGCGAGTTTGCGAGTCGTGTGCAGATCGGCATGGTGGGCATCAATGTGCCGATCCCGGTGCCGATGGCTTTCCATTCCTTCGGCGGCTGGAAGAACTCGCTCTTTGGCGACCACCACATGCATGGCCCCGAGGGCGTGCGCTTTTATACGCGTTACAAGGCAATCACCCAGCGCTGGCCGGCGGGCATCCGTGCCGGTGCCGAGTTTGTGATGCCGACAATGAAGTGATGCGGTGGATGAATTGATGAGGGCGAGGAGACAGCCATGACACTGCAATTGAAGGACATGACCCTGGTCAAACGCCAGGGGTTCATTGATGGTCGGTGGGTCGATGCCGATTCGGGCGCGGTGTTTGCCGTGACCGATCCGGCAAGCGGGCAGACCCTGATCGAGGTGGCCGACATGGGCGTGGCCGAGACTCAGCGCGCGATTGATGCGGCGGCACGCGCCCTGCCCGCCTGGCGGGCGCGCACCGCGAAAGACCGCGGCGCCATCCTGCGTCGCTGGTTCGACCTGATCATGGCGCACACCGAGGACCTCGCCCAGCTGATGACCGCCGAGCAGGGCAAGCCGCTTGCCGAGGCGCGCGGCGAGGTGGCCTATGGCGCAAGCTTCATCGAGTGGTTTGCCGAGGAAGGCAAGCGGGCCTATGGCGACATCATTCCCACCTCCGGGACCGATCGCAGGCTGATGGTGCTCAAGCAGCCGATCGGGGTCTGCGCCGCGATCACGCCCTGGAATTTTCCGATCGCAATGATCACCCGCAAGGTCGCGCCGGCGCTGGCGGCGGGCTGCACCGTGGTGGCCAAGCCGGCCGAAGCCACGCCGCTGTCGGCGCTGGCGCTGGTGGAGCTGGCGGTGCAGGCCGGATTGCCCGCAGGCGTGCTGAATCTGATCGTGGCCGATGCGCCGAATGCGCCGGCGATCGGTCTTGCGCTGTGCACCAGTCCGGTGGTTCGCAAAGTCTCGTTCACCGGTTCGACCGAAGTCGGACGCATTTTGCTGCGGCAGTCGGCCGACTCGGTCAAGAAGCTCTCGCTTGAGCTTGGCGGCAATGCGCCCTTCATCGTGTTTGATGATGCCGATCTGGATGCTGCGGTCGAGGGCGCGCTCGCCTCGAAGTATCGCAATGCCGGTCAGACCTGCGTGTGTGCCAATCGGATCTATGTTCAGGACAGCGTCTATGAGGCGTTCGCCGCCAAGCTCGCAGTCAAGGTCGCGCAGTTCAAGGTCGGTGCGGGTGCCGAGCCAGGTGTTCAGGTGGGTCCGCTCATTGAGCCGGCAGCGGTCGTCAAGGTTCAGGAGCATGTGGCTGATGCATTGGCCAAGGGGGCGTCACTGTTGCTCGGGGGCAAGCCGCACGCTCTGGGTGGGCTCTTTTTCGAGCCGACCATCCTGACCGGTGTGACCGCCGAGATGCGGATCGCTCGCGAAGAAACCTTCGGGCCGGTGGCGCCGCTGTTCCGCTTCAAGGACGAGGCCGAGGCGATTGCGATGGCCAATGACACCGAGTTCGGTCTGGCGGCCTACTTCTATGCGCGCGATATCGGGCGGATCTTCCGTGTGGCCGAGGCGCTCGAGTCGGGCATGGTCTGCGTCAACTCCGGGATTCTGTCGAACGAGGTGTCGCCGTTTGGCGGTGTCAAGCAGTCGGGGCTCGGTCGCGAAGGGTCGAAATACGGTATCGACGAGTATCTCGAGCTGAAGTACCTCTGTCTGGCGGGGCTGTGATGATTGGCGCCCGAAGGGTCTGTCTGATGGGAGGGCGTCGATGAAGGTGCGTGCCGCAGTGCTTCGGCAGATCGGATTGCCGGCGCCTTATGCCCAGAGCCGCCCGCTGTCGATCGAGGAGGTCGAGCTGGCCGACCCGGGCCCGGGTGAGTTGCGGGTGAAGATCCATGCCGCCGGGCTGTGCCATTCCGACCTGTCGGCGATCAATGGTGATCGACCCTGGCCGGTGCCGATTGTGCCAGGTCATGAAGCGGCGGCTGAGGTGGTCGAGGTCGGATCGGCGGTGCTTGACGTGAAAGTGGGTGATCACCTTGTGTTGGTTTTTCGGCCTTCTTGCGGTGCCTGCCCCGACTGTTCAGTTGGGCGCCCGGCGCTGTGCGGTCCGGGTGGCGAGTCGAATGCCGCCGGCGGTTTGCTGGGCGGTTATCGGCGGCTGTCGCTGGTGGGCGGCGGTTCGCTTCACCATCACATGGGCTGTGCGGCCTTTGCCGAGTACGCCACCGTGTCCCGGCGCTCGGTCGTGCCGATTGATCGGGATCTCCCGTGGACGCAGGCGGCGCTGTTTGGGTGTGCGGTGTTGACCGGCGCGGGGGCAGTTTTCAATACCGCCCGGATCGAGGCCGGGTCGCGAACCGCGGTGGTCGGTCTGGGTGGGGTTGGTTTTTCGTCGCTGATGGCGGCGATTGCCGCAGGCGCGCGGGAGGTGATCGCGATTGACGTGCTGCCCGCCAAGCTTGAGCGGGCGCTTCAGTTGGGAGCGACCCGGGTGTTTGATGCCCGCGATCCGGAGGTGGTTGCGCAGGTCAAGGCGGTAACCGGCGGGGGAGTCGACTATGCCTTCGAGATGGCAGGCGCCGTGCCAGCGCTGGAGTTGGCCTACCGCATCACTCGACGCGGCGGCACCACGGTGTCTGCCGGCCTTCCCAATCCGGCGGCGATCTGGCCGCTTCAGGCGGTGTCGATGATTGCCGAGGAGCGGACGATCAAGGGCAGCTATATCGGCTCCTGCGTGCCGAGTCGGGATGTGCCTCGTTTTGTGGCGATGTTCCGGGCGGGGCGCCTGCCGGTCGACCAGCTGCTGAGTGAGACGATTCGGCTGGATGAGATCAATGCGGCGCTCGATCGCCTGGCTCGTGGTGAGTCGATCAGGCAAGTCATTGTGATGGATTGAGGGATGACCCAAGCCAGACGCTTTGTCCGGGTTGGGTTGAGGGTGTTGAGACGATCAGGGGGAGCGCGATGAGGGATAGTGCTGGCTCGACCGCAGGGGCTGCTGCTTCGGCGGAGTTCGACTATGTCATCGTGGGCGCAGGCACAGCGGGATGTCTCCTTGCCAATCGCCTGTCGGCTGATCCGTCGAGGAGGGTGCTCTTGCTCGAGGCTGGCGGGCCTGATGACTGGATCTGGATTCATATCCCGGTCGGTTATCTCTATTGCATCGATAACCCGCGGACCGACTGGCGATTCAGGACGCAGGCTGAACCGGGCTTGAATGGCCGCAGTCTGATTTATCCGCGCGGCAAAACTCTGGGCGGCTGCTCATCGATCAACGGCATGATCTATATGCGTGGCCAACGCGGCGATTATCGCAATTGGGTCGAGGCTGGCAATCAGGGTTGGGGTTGGGATGATGTCCTGCCCTACTTCCTCAAGCACGAGAATTATCACGGCCTTGATGAGGGCGGCACCGACGCCCTTCATGGTCACGGCGGCGAGTGGCGGGTGGAGAAGCCCAGGATCTCCTGGGAGATTCTTGACTCCTTTCGCGAAGCCGCCGCGCAGGCCGGCATTCCGAACAGCGACGACTTCAATCGTGGCGACAACTTCGGTTGTGGGTATTTCGAGGTGAATCAGCGGCGCGGGGTGCGCTGGAACGCCAGCAAGGCGTTCTTGCGGCCGGTTGAGTCGCGCCCCAACCTGACCGTCTGGACGCATGCTCAGGTCAAGCGCGTGCGCTTTGAGGAGCAGCGTGCGGTTGGTGTGGAGCTGGTTCGTGGAAAAGGCGGCATCGGCCCCGAGTTGTTTGTCCGTGCGCGCGGTGAGGTGATTCTGGCGGCAGGCGCAGTGAGCTCGCCGCATTTGCTGCAGTTGTCAGGCGTTGGCGATGCGGCATGGTTGCAGGGACTCGGTATTCCGGTGACTCATTCGTCACCGGGTGTTGGCGGGAACCTTCAGGATCACCTGCAAATGCGTTTGGCGTTCAAGGTTCAGAACGTTGTGACCTTGAATCAGCAGGCGAACAGCCTGGTCGGCAAGGCCTGGATGGGGCTGCAATATGCGCTTTGGCGTCGCGGACCGTTGACCATGTCGCCAAGCCAGTTAGGGGCGTTCACTCGCAGCGATCCGTCCCTTGAGTTTCCTGACCTTGAGTATCACGTTCAACCTTTGTCGCTTGACCGATTCGGTGAGCCTTTGCATCGCTACCCGGCGGTGACCGCATCGGTTTGCCAACTGCGGCCGGCGTCGCGTGGCTGGGTGCGGGCTCGTAGCCCGGACTGGCGTCAGGCCCCGGAGATTCAGCCGAATTATCTGTCGGACCCTTATGATCAGGCGGTGGCGGCCAATGCCATTCGCGTGACGCGCCATATCGTTGGAATGCCGGCGCTCGCGCGGTATCGCCCGGAGGAGTTTATGCCCGGTCTTGAGTATCAGACCGAGGATGAGTTGGTTCAGGCGGCCGGGAAGATCGGGACGACGATCTTCCATCCGGTTGGCACCGCAAAGATGGGTGTCGATGCCGATCCGATGGCGGTCGTGGACGGACGCTTGAGGGTGCGTGGGGTCGCTGGGCTCCGAGTAATCGATGCCTCGGTGATGCCGACGATTACGTCGGGGAATACCAACTCACCGACTTTGATGATTGCCGAACGAGGCGCGGAGATGGTGATCGCGGACGCTCGCTGATGTTCCACGTGGAACAGAGGTGGGTTTGTGGCGCGCGCTGGAATCCGCGGCGCTGCGCGCTGGGCGGCTGGCGGCGCTCTTGCGCGAGTTCTGTTGACACTGGGCGCTGACGGCGAGCACCCCTGCGCCGGTAGTCATGGGCGCGCTGTCAGCTCGCTACACCGATCGCATGCGACGGACGACACGGCTGACCCGAGGGCTGATCCGAGGATCAGCCCGCTGCCAACCTGAGCGCCAACCTGAGCGCCAACCTGAGCGCCAATCCGAGCGCACCCCGGCGCAACCCGCCCCACCGCCCCACCGCCGCACCGCCGCACCGCCGCACCGCCGCACCGCCGCACCGCCGCACCGCC
>CAMCXH010000119.1 GCA_945883285.1 Bordetella parapertussis
CAGTGGTGGTGGTGGTGGTGGTGGCCGGCATGGTGCGGGCCCCGGCAGCACCGCGTCAGCCGGCCATGATCGTCATGGCCCTGGGCGAGCAGCCGCTGACGCCGCAGGCACCGCCCTGCCGCAGGCGCTTCGCGATGCGCAATCTGCCAATGCAGGCAACGCATCACCGGTCGAGACAAGCGCCAGGCTCCTCACCGACAATGCCGTGATGAGTCTGGCCCCCCGCCAGCAATCCGACGGCCCGCAAGGGTCGACCCTTGCACGACTCACCGATCAGGGCGTGATGCCGCCCGCCAGCTTCGCCGCCCTGCTTCGATCAGCCGAGGAATCCGGTGAAACCCGCAACGAGGCACTCAACCGCCCGCAGAGCTTTCCGATCACTGTTCCCTTTGACGATCCTCGCTTCGGCGGCGCACTCTCGGAACGGGTGCAATGGCTGGTAAAGGAGGGCATCCAGTCGGCCGAATTGACGCTGCATCCGCAAGATATGGGTCCGATCCGGATCGAAATGTCGATCGATGGCACGGCGGCATCGATCGATTTCGCAGCGACGCAAGCCGACACACGGGCGGCCATCGAGCAGGCGCTACCGCGCCTTCGGGATTTGCTGTCCGACCAGGGGCTTCAGCTCGGGGGTACCCAGATCGGCGCAGACACCAGCCGACAAGACAACCCAGGCCATCGGGCGCGACCATCGGATGGCGAAGCTCGCACGGCGACGGTCGATATCCCCGACTCGACATCGGACGGTGTGCCGGTCAGCGCCATGCCTGCCCCAAGGCGCAACGCGGCAGGCCGCATCGACCTCTTTGCCTGATCAGGGTAAACGCTCGCGATGAGGCGTTGAAATGCACAGAGCGCACCGCGCTTATCGACGCTTCAGATGACTCAAGGTTTCCTATGATCAGTTCATGCCTGCAGGTCAGTCCTGCCGCTGAACGATGGAAATCCAATGAGCGACGCGAGCAAAAAATCCGACGACAGTAAAGACGGCGACGACGGCGGCAAGCCCAAAGCCGGCAAGAAAAAGCTGTTCATCATCATCGGCGCGGTCGTCCTGCTGCTTGGCGGCGGCGGAGCCGCCTGGTTCGTCATGGGCCGCGGCAACCACGATGAAGCGGCCGACGAAGCGGCCGCGGCCAAGGCCGAGGAAAAGCTCAAGGCTGCCCGAAGCTTCGTGACGCTTGAGCCCTTCGTCGTCAATCTTGCCGACACCGATCTTGATCGCTACACCCAGATCGGCGTGGTGGTCGAAGTCGAAAACGCCGACGCAAGCAAGAAAGTGGCTGATCGGATGCCAGCGATTCGCAACGGCATCCTGCTGCTGATTTCCTCGAAAATGGCCGCCGATCTGACTTCCCGGGAAGGCAAGGAAAAACTTGCCGCAGAGATTGCCCTGTCGGCCGGCAAGGATCTCGGCTGGACACCGCCCGATCCAGACGCTCAAAGCGACGAAGGCGACGAAGAGCCTGACCCCAAGGCCAAGGACAAGAAATCGGACGACAAGGGCAAGAAGCCATCGGACAAGAAGGCCAAGCCGGCCAAGCCCAAGGCCGAGCCGCCGTCGAATCCGATTACGGCGGTCCACTTCGCTTCGTTCATCGTCCAGTAACGCGCTATGGCCGAACAGTTCCTGTCACAAGAAGAAGTCGATGCGCTGCTCGAAGGCGTCGACGATGCACCGGTCGGACAACCCGAAGGATTCAAGGGGCCGGTCGTATACGACCTTGCCAAGCAGGAGCGAATCGTCCGCGGTCGGATGCCGACGCTGGAGATCATCAACGAGCGCTTCGCACGCAACCTGCGCATCGGCCTGTTCAATTTCATGCGCCGCAACCCCGAGATCTCGATCGGTCCGATCAAGGTGCAGAAGTACAGCGCCTTTCTTCGCAGCATCGCCGTGCCGGCCAATATCAATGTGGTCGCTGTCAAACCGCTGCGCGGCAGCGGCCTGGTCATCTGCGACCCCAAGCTCGTCTTTACCGTCATCGACAATATGTTCGGCGGCAACGGTCGGATGCCCTACCGGATCGAAGGTCGCGATTTCTCGCCCACCGAGCAGCGCATCATCCAGCGCATGCTCGATGTGACGCTCGAGGAGTACCGCAAGGCCTGGGCGGGGATCTATCCGCTGAGCCTCGAATACACCCGCTCGGAAATGAATCCGCAGTTCGCCACCGTCGCCACACCCGGCGAAATCGTGGTGGCGACCACCTTCTCGCTGGAGGTCGGCGAGCTCGGCGGCGATCTGCAGATCTGCATTCCTTATTCGACGCTCGAGCCGATCCGAGACGTGCTGTATTCGGCGCTGCAGGGCGACTCGATCGAAACCGACAAGCGATGGGTGAGCCTGCTCACGCAGCAGATCAAGGTTGCCGAAATCGAGCTGTCGGCTGAGCTCGGCTATGCCAACGCAAACATCGGCGAACTGATGGCGCTGCAGGCAGGCGACTTCATCGAACTGGAGTTGCCCGAAAAGATCGTTGTCAAGTCCGATGGCGTACCGGTCTTCGATTGCCGCTACGGCGTCTCGAACGGTCACTACGCAGTCCGGGTCCAGGACATTCTCAGCACACCGCAAGCGCAATGACGCCTCACCAGGCGTCGCCAGGGAGCAAGACATGAGCACAGATCAGAACGGCGCAGGCGACCAGGACGCGCTCGCGGACGAATGGGCGGCAGCACTGGCCGAACAGGAGCCTGCGAACAAGGCAGCAGAGGCGCTGCCGGCCGAGCGCGTCTCGGACGCGAGCCATATGTTCCCGCAGCTGGCTGGCACCCCGGCGGGTCACGATGCCCGCCAGGACATCGACATGATCCTGGACATCCCGGTTCAGCTGACGGTCGAACTCGGTCGCACCAGAATTCCGATCAAGCACATCCTGCAGCTGGCGCAGGGCTCGGTGATCGAGCTCGATGCGCTGGCCGGTGAGCCGATGGATGTGCTGGTCAACGGCTGCCTGATCGCTCAGGGCGAGGTGGTGGTGGTCAACGACAAATTCGGTATCCGACTCACCGACATCGTCACGCCTTCCGAGCGCGTGCGCCGTCTGAACAGTCGCAGCTGAGATGCAGGACGCCCCCTCGGTCTGGCCAGCGCTCGCTGCATTTGCAGCGGTGGTCGCTCTGATCCCGATTGCCCTGTGGATCCTCAAGCGCCTGCAGTCAGGCAGCGCAGGATCGACCCGTTCGATCACGATGATGGGCGGCCTTACGCTTGGCCCGCGCGAAAGAATCGCGATCATCGAAACGCAGGGACGGCGCTGGATGATCGGCGTGACCGGGCAATCGATCTCGATGCTCGCTGAACTCGACGCGAGTCAGTCGTCCGATGGCAGGGCCGACAGCAAGGCCGACGGCGCAGGCGGTGCCTTGCAGACTGCCGCCCTGCCTGGCCAGGCGGCGTTTTCCGATCTGCTTGATCGATTCAAGAAGCGTGGTTGAAATCATGATGCGCCGAAACGCCCTGCCACTGATTGCCGCCCTGTCGATGCTGGCACTTGCCGGCCCGACCCTGGCGCAGAACGTCCTGTCGGTCAATGCCGCGCCGTCTGCCGCCGGCGGCACGACCTATTCGTTGCCGATCCAGACGATGCTGGCCTTTGCGACGCTGTCGTTTCTGCCGGCCATCCTGCTGCTGATGACCAGCTTCACCCGGATCGTGATCGTGCTGTCGCTGGTGCGTCAGGCACTCGGTCTGCAAAGTGCGCCGCCCAACCAGGTGATCATCGGCATGTCGCTCTTTCTGACGCTGTTCGTGATGGGCCCGACACTCGACAAGATCTACAAGGAGGCCTACCAGCCCTACTCCGAGCAGAAGATCGGCTTTGAAGCAGCCCTGGACAAGGGCATCGATCCGCTGCGCGCCTTCATGCTGCGCCAGACCCGCGACACCGATCTCGGCGTCTTCGCCCGCATCGCCAAAGTCGATGCCAAACAGTCTCCCGAGACCATGCCGATGCGGGTGCTGATTCCGTCGTTCGTCACCAGCGAGCTGAAAACCGCCTTTCAGATCGGCTTTCTGGTGTTCATACCGTTCCTGATCGTCGACCTGATCGTGGCATCCGTCCTGACGTCCATGGGCATGATGATGCTGTCGCCGGTGCTGGTCGCCCTGCCCTTCAAACTGATGCTGTTCGTGCTTGCCGATGGCTGGACCCTGCTGGTCGGCTCGCTGGTGGCCAGTTTCGGCTAACCCAAGGAAACCACTTCATGACCCCGGAAACCGTCGTCACCATCGGCCGTCAGGGCCTCGAGCTGATGCTGATCGTCTCGGCGCCACTGCTGCTGGTGTCGCTGGTGGTCGGGATCGCCGTGAGCTTCTTTCAGGCCGTCACACAGATCAACGAGCAGACGCTCTCGTTTCTGCCCAAGCTGGTCGGTGTCGGCATCACTGCCATCATTGCCGGGCCCTGGATGATGACAACGCTGGTCGACTACATCCAGCGTACGATCACGAGCATCCCGGCGCTCGTGGGCGGCGGCTGACAGCGCTCGACGTGGTCTCGTTCACTGACGCCGAGTTGCAGGCCTGGCTTGCGGCTTTCGTGCTTCCCTTCTTCCGGATCCTGGCGCTCTTCAGCGCCGCGCCGGTTCTGTCGATCCGCAGCATTCCGGCTCGGGCGCGGGTGGGTATCTCGGCACTGCTGTCTGCCACCATGGCACCTGCAAGCCTCGGCGGCTCGGGGATCGAACTGATCTCGCTCACCGGCCTGGGGTTTGCCATGCAGGAGATTGCCATCGGCCTGGCCATCGGCTTTTCGGCCCGGCTCGCGTTCGCTGCCTTCGGTCTTGCAGGCGAAGTGATCGGACTGCAGATGGGCCTGTCTTTCGCAGGATTTTTCGATCCTCAGGGCGGCCAGGGCAACGCGGTCGGCAGCTTCATGAACACCACCGCCACCCTCACCTTCGTGGCAATGAACGGCCCCCTGCTGCTGATCGCGGCCACCTTGCGCAGCTTCGACAGCCTGCCGATCGGACGCGTCGCCTTTGATTTTGCAGGACGCTTCAACCCGATTGCGATGGGGGCAGAGATCTTCGCGCTCGGGCTGCTGATTGCCCTGCCCTTTCTGGCGGCAATCATGTTCATCAATCTGCTGCTCGGGGTGATGTCGCGAGTCGCACCGCAACTGAGCCTGTTTTCGATCGGATTTCCGATCACGATCAGCATGGGATTGGTGCTGCTCTTCATCAGCCTGCCCTGGATCGAGCGGCCGATGACTCAGGCGCTCACCCAGATCTTCACGATGTTCGGCAGCTGAATCCTCAGACGCGCGACAGCACCGGACCGGCCAGACGCAACTGCGTCAGCAACTGTGTCGCGATCTTTTGCAGCGGCAGCACCTCATGCACCGCACCGGTGGCGATCGCCTCGCGCGGCATGCCGAAGACCACGCAGCTGGCCTCATCCTGCGCAAAATTGTGGGCACCGGCTTCGCGCATCTTCAGCATGGCGTCAGCGCCATCGCGCCCCATGCCGGTCAGCATCACGCCGATCGCATTTCGACCCACTTCATTGGCCACCGAGTTGAAGAGAACCTCCACCGATGGGCGATGACGGTTGACCACCTCGGCATCGTTGACCTCAACGACATAGTTGGCGCCGCTGCGTCTGACGGCGAGATGCCGGCCGCCCGGGGCGATATACACATGGCCCGGCAGGATGCGCTCGCCGTGCTCGGCTTCTTTCACATGCATGCGACAGACCGAATTGAGCCGGTCGGCCAGGCTGCGGGTAAATCCCGGCGGCATGTGCTGGGTCACCATGACAGCAGGGCAGTCGGCTGGCAGCCCGCTCAGCAATTCGCGAAGCGCCTCGGTGCCGCCAGTGGAAGCACCGATGGCGATCAGCTTTTCGGTACTGACCCTTGAATAACTGATCGGCACTGCCTTGACCAGCGGCGCCGCCGCATCGGCCGAGGACGGACCATGACCGGCTGCCCGCGGCGCGGCTGACGGCGGCGCGGGGCGCGCAACCGCACGACGGTCAATTCGGACTTTCGCCGCGATACGAACCTTCTCGGTGATTTCCTTGGCCATCTCCTGCAGCCCCTGCGCAAGTCCGAGCCTGGGTTTGGCAACGAAATCGACCGCACCCAATTCAAGCGCGCGCAGCGTGGTTTCGGCACCGCGCTCGGTCAGGGTCGAGACCATGACAACCGGCATCGGCCGAAGCCGCATGAGTTTTTCGAGAAAATCGAGTCCGTCCATCTTGGGCATCTCGACATCCAGCGTGATCACGTCCGGGTTGAGCTCCCGGATCATCTCGCGCGCCACCAGCGGGTCGCTCGCCACACCGATGCAAGCCATATCGGGTTGCGAATCGATCAGCGTCGACAGAATGCTGCGTACCAGCGCGGAGTCGTCGACCACCACGACCCGGATCTTGCCCGTCGCGTCTTTCATCTCTCAGCCCTCAGAACAGTTCGATACCGCCAGAGGCGGCAGCAGCGGGTTGGCGGCTCAGCTTGCCGCGGTAATCGGTTTCGGCAGTCGCAATCACATCGGACTGAGTCACCGCCAGCTTCTTGACCAGTGCCCGGCCACTACCCGGGAAGAGGCAAACCTTGCGCGGACAGACATCGAGCACGTCCCTTGAGACGATCGCAATCCGTTCGGTCGCCAGGAACTGCTCGACGAATTCGACGTTGCGTTCGCCGACATTCATGCAGGTGTAGTTGCGCATCACCTGTCCGCCGCCAAAAATCTTGGCCTGCAGCCTTTCGCGACGGGCGCCTCGCTTCATCATTTCGTTGATGAGCAACTCCATCGCAAAGACGCCATAGCGCCCGGCGCTGCCCCCCTCGGGCAGCATGAAATGGTTCATGCCCGCCAGCCCGATCGAACGGTCGACCAGACAGGCCGCCACGCAGGATCCCAGCACCGTCGTCAGCAGCAGGTCGTCGCCGGCATGCACGTAATACTCGCCCGGCATCAGCTTCACGGTTTCGACGCCGAAGGCCGGATCATGAAAATAAGTCTGCGCTTCAAACTCACGATGAACGCGAGTGCGCAGCTTCGCCAGTCTGGCAAGGCTGGCTGAGGCGACGACCGCAGTTTCTGTCATGACACCCATGACGCCGCTCGCCCGGCTTGCGCGCCGCACCGCTCATACACCGTCTTGCCGCGCAGCGAAAAGAGATCGGAGTGAGCCGAAAAATTCTCGGAATGACCGGCAAACAGCAAGGCGCCGGGGCGCATCGCACCATGGAGTCGCGCCAGCACATTGCGCTGGGTTGTCGCATCGAAATAGATCATCACGTTACGGCAGAAGACGACATCGAAGGGCTGCGCAAAGCGCAGTTCGTCATGCACGAGATTGAGTTGCCTGAATTCGACCATGCGGGTCAGTTCGGGGCGCACCCGCATCAGTCCGGCATTGGCACCGCTGCCCTTGAGAAACCAGCGACGCATGCGTGTCTCGTCGAGCCCCTTGTCAGCGCCCATCGAATAGACCGCGGCGCGCGCGGTCTCAAGGACATCGGTATCGATATCCGACGCAATGATGCTCACCTGGGCGCCGGTGCCCAGCGTCTCGAGCGCGGTCATTGCGATCGACCACGGCTCTTCCCCGCTCGACGCAGCAGCGCACCAGATGCGCAACGGGCCGGTCTGCATCTTGAGGAAATCGGCCAGCAGCGGAAAGTGGTAGGACTCGCGGAAAAACGAGGTGAGATTGGTGGTGAGCGCATTGAGAAAAGGCTGCCAGAGCGGCGAATTGGTCGACTCGATCGCATCGAGCAGGCTGCGATAGTCGGGCAGACCATGCTCACGCAGGACGCGAGCAAGTCGCCCCTGCACCATGCTTTGTTTGCTCGGCAGCAGATGGATGCCGGCGCGCTCCTTGATGATCCGACAGGCTCGCTCGAAGTCGCCCGGCGCAAGCGTGGCGATGTGAGCGACTGTCGAGGTCGCAGTCATGAGCAGTCTTCGTTCATTGGTTCAGGCGCCTGCTCAAAACTCTTCCCAATCATCGTCGGCGCGTTTGGGTGAAGACGGCGGCGATGACTGAGCCGGCGGCGATGACTGAGCCGGCGGCGATGACTGAACCGTCGGCGAGATACGCGGCGCTGCCGCAGCCGGAGGGTCGGTTCGAACCGCTGGCGGGCGAACCGCTGCCGGACGAACCGGGCTGGCGGGTGCGGCAACCGAACGCGCAGGAGCAACCGGCGGGCTTGCCACCGCTGGACGATAAGGGGCCGGTTGGTTCGGCGTAAAGCTGTCGTTGAGCGAGGCACCGCTCGACCGGCCTGACATGCGGAAGCTGTCGATCGCCTGGATCAGGCTGCGTGCCTGCTGCTTGAGGCTTTCAGCCGCTGCAGCGCTTTCTTCTACCAGCGCGGCGTTTTGCTGGGTCATGCGGTCGAGCTGGCCGACCTCATTATTGACATGGGCGATACCGGCACTTTGCTCGATGGTCGCCGACGAGATCTCGCCGATGATGTCGGTGACACGGCGCACCGAGGTGACGATTTCTTCCATCGTCGATCCGGCCTCCTGCACCAGACGGCCTCCGGACTCGACCCGCTGCACGCTGTCGGTGATCAGGTCCTTGATCTGGCGAGCCGCTTCGGCACTGCGCTGAGCAAGGCTTCTGACCTCGGCGGCCACCACCGAAAAGCCACGTCCCTGCTCACCGGCCCGTGCGGCTTCAACAGCCGCATTGAGCGCCAGAATATTGGTCTGGAACGCGATGCCGTCGATCACGCCGATGATGTCGGCAATCTTGTGTGAACTATCGCTGATCTCGCCCATGGTGGTGACCACCTGCTGCACGACATCACCACCCCGACGGGCGACTTCCGAGGCGCCAAGCGCGAGCTGGTTGGCCTGGCGGGCATTCGAGGCATTGGTATCGACGGTACCGGCCATCTGCTCGACGCTGGTGGAGGTCTGCTGCAGGCTGGCGGCCTGTGCTTCGGTTCGTTGCGACAGGTCACCGTTGCCCACTGCGATCTCGGTCGAGGCCACCGAGATCTGCTCGGCGGACACCTTGATCGTGCCGACTGTGCGCTCGAGCTGTTCTGCCATTCGTGACAATGCCGAGATCAGCTGGCCGACTTCATCGGTCGACGGCGGCGGCAATTCGACCCGCAGATCACCGGCTGCGATCGACTCGGCCGCCTTGCGTGCCGCCTCAAGCGGCACAATCAGGCGACGGTTGAGGCTGAGTGCCAGCGCGAAGAGCAGTGCGAGTGAGATCAGCGTCGAGCCCCAGATGACCGGCAGCGCCATGCCAGGTGCGGCGGCATTGGCAGATACCGACGGCCTGGCATCACGGCTGTCGCCGGAGGTGGCGCCGGCCGCCGCGCGCGCTGACGCAGCTTCCTTGCGCAAGCTCGCGATCTCGTTGTCGGAGCGATGCGAGAGCACCGTCACCAGCACACACAGCGCCAGCATCAGGATGCCCGCGATCGCCGGCAGGATCAGCAGCTTGAATCGCAGTTTCATGTTGACCTCAAGGAGAAAACGATATCTTTCAGGCGCGAATATCGCGAAGACTCTCAGGCCAGCGCCATTTCCGCAGTACCCATCAGCTTTTCGATGGCAATCAGAATCAGCATCCGATCATTGAGCGTTCCCAGGCCGGTGATATAGCTCGAGTCGACCACTGAATCGATCTCGGGCGTATCGCGTATCTGGTCGGGCGACAACTCCATCACGTCGGACACCGAGTCGACCACCATGCCGACCACGCGTGCGCCGAGATTCAGGATGATCACCACCGTGAAGTCGTTGTATTCGGCCGAACCGAGTCCGAACTTGAGGCGCATATCGACGATCGGCACGATGACACCGCGCAAATTGACCACCCCCTTGATGAACGAAGGCGCATTGGCGATCCGGGTCGGCTGCTCATAGCCGCGGATCTCCTGCACCTTCAGAATGTCGATGCCGTACTCCTCTTCACCAAGACGGAAGGTGAGGTATTCACGAGGCCGTTCGGCCAGTGCGTTAGCGCGTGCATTCATGGCGTTTCTTGCCTTTCCATCTTCGGTTAATGACGCACGCGGCGAACCAGCCACGAGACGTCGAGGATCAATGCCACCCGCCCATCGCCCAGGATCGTTGCACCGGACACGCCGGGCACCTTGCGATAGTTGGCTTCAAGGTTCTTCACCACCACCTGATGCTGACCGATCAGATCGTCGACCAGCAGCGCAATCCGACCGCCTTCGGCCTCTACCACGATCATGATCCCGCCGCTGTGTTCAGCCGAGCGCGGCACGTCGAACAGTTCATCGAGTCGCATCAGCGGCAGGTATTCGTTGCGTACCTCCACCACCCGGCCGGTGCCTCCCACCGATTTCACGTCACTGGCGGTCATGTGGATCGATTCGACAACCGAGGCGAGCGGCACGATGTAGGTCTCGTCGGCCACGCCGACCGACATGCCGTCCATGATCGCCAGCGTGAGCGGCAGTCGGACCGAAACCCGCATGCCCTGGCCCTCGACCGAATCGATCTCGACCGAGCCGCCAAGTGAGGTGATGTTGCGTTTGACCACGTCCATGCCGACGCCGCGTCCGGACACATCGGTAACCTCTGCTGCGGTTGAAAATCCAGGCGCAAAGATCAGCCCATAGACCTCGGTATCGGTCATCGAGTCGCTCACGCTCAGGCCGCGCTCGCGGGCCTTGGCAAGCAGCTTGCCGCGATTCAGGCCGCGCCCGTCGTCACGAACCTCGATCACGATCGATCCACCCTGATGCGCCGCGGCCAGTGTCACCGTGCCATGCTCGGGTTTGCCGGCGGCGATCCGGTCTGCGGGCATTTCGATGCCGTGGTCGGCCGAGTTGCGCACCAGGTGGGTCAGCGGATCGGTGATCTTTTCGATCAGCCCCTTGTCGAGTTCGGTGTCTTCGCCGATGGTGTGCAACTCCAGCTTCTTGCCAAGACGGCCGGACAGATCGCGCAGCATCCGCGGAAAGCGATTGAAGACCGCGGTCATCGGGATCATGCGAATCGCCATGACCGCTTCCTGAAGCAGCCTGGTGTTGCGCTCGAGGTCGGTAAGCGCCGTGGCCATGGCCTGATGGACGACCGCATCAAGCCCGCGGCCGGTCTGCGCCAGCATCGCCTGAGTGATCACCATCTCGCCGACCAGATTGATCAGCTGGTCGACCTTCTCGGTCGGCACGCGAATCGTTGAGGACTCGAGATTGGCGCTGGCCGGCGCCGAGCGATCGGCCGACCGAGACGCCTCCGCCTTGGGCGCGGCCACGACAAGCGCCTCGGGCGCAGGCGCCTCAATGGCAACCGGCACCGGAAGATCATCAAAGAAGCCAAAG